>NZ_JBNDIT010000010.1:0-163440 GCF_050434545.1 Comamonas sp. 4034
AGCCACTGCATGTCTTTATCCAGCCAGATGCTCAAGTCGCCTCTAGCCTTCAGTGCTGCGTTGTACGCCTTCCAGTTTGTGGTGCGGTACTTGCGTCGACCCCAGTTCGTCTCACTCATCATCCGAGCCTACTACCACTGCGGCCCGGATTTGTGCAACAAAGCCAATCTGTACATAAAAAAGGCATCACGCAACGGTTGACCTCGACTTCAACACATTTTTCATCTCAGATCCAATATAGGAAAGCGTTTCCAGCCATATTGTCAAAGCCGTTCAAGCGCGTGCGAACCAGAGTGTGAAGCGTGCACCACCGCGTGGCGAGACATCCGCTGCTATATGTCCTCCTTGCGCTTCAGTCAATACGCGAACAATGGACAAGCCCAGGCCTGAACCTTCTCGGCGCCTTTTTCCAGGCGCCAAGGCAAAGCGCTGAAACGGGTGAGCCTGCAACTCCTTGGGCAGGCCCGGCCCAGCGTCGCTGATTCTCAGCTCCACCCAGCCAGCTCCGTTTTCATCAACCACCGGGGACACACTCACTCCCAACCAGTGGCCGCTAGCTCCGTAGCGAATCGCATTACTCACGAGATTGGAGGTAATTTGCCGCATGCGCACCGGGTCTGCACAAATGTCTCCTGCTGCACCTTCAGCATGCAGGACTAACTCCAACGTCATTCCATATGCTTGGAGCTTGGGTTGAAATTGGGCAAGGGTATCAGCCACCAAAAGCCCGAGATTCAATCGTTCCTGCTCCAACGACAATTGATCCACCTCGGCCATCGAAAGCGTATGCAGATCGTCAACCAAGCGGCCTAGGTGCTCGGTTTGCGAAAGCAGCGTCTGCAACTCGGCATCATCCACACGGATCACCCCATCACACAACGCATGCAGCCGCGCCTTGAGCACGGTGATCGGGGTGCGTAGCTCGTGGGAGATGGAGGCTGCCGTTGCAAGTCTTTCGTCCTCCAGATCGCGCAACGAGTCGATCATCTTGTTGAAAGTCTGTACCACTTCCCCCATTTCGCCATGGGCGCCATCGGCGACGGCCCGCGCCGAGAAGTCACCCTGCTCCACACGTTGCGCCACCTCCACGATTGAAGCCAGAGGCCGTGTGACATACCGGGATACCCAAAAACCCACTGCCAGTCCGAAAGGCAGACAAACAATCAGGCCGATGAGCAGGGAGAGCTGTTCGCCAAAAAAAATGTCTCCACGCCAATACTGTCCATAGATCTGCATGGCCCTTGGGCTGTCGTCCAGATCGCGTGCAACCAGATCATCCAGTTCCTCGCGCACAGCCTCGGGAAGCGCATGGTAGAACTGGTAATACTGGAGACTGGAAAAAGCCCAGGTGGACGCCGACAGCAACGCCATTGTGCTCAGCACTGTGGCGGCAATCCACAGGCCAAAGCGCACCCAGATGCGATTCAGGCTTCGGGCCATAGCCGGTAGCCAATACCGCGGACGGTTTCAATCAGGCTCTCCTGCCCTGCCAACTGCAGTTTGCGCCGCAACTTGGACAGGTGCGAGTCGATCACCCTCTCGAGGGCATCACTCTCAGGAAGACAATTGTCAATCAGGTGGGAGCGCGAAAAGCATCGCTTGGGCTGAGACGCCAGCAACGAGAGCAAGCGAAACTCAGTCAACGTCAGCGACAACGGCTTAGGGCGTCCCTTGCTGTCATACACCACAGCGATGTGGTCCTGCTCGTTGATCTCCAGGGCACCCACACGAATGGGTGCTGCGCCCCGAGGCTCACCGCGCGGCTGGCTGCGCCGCAGTACGGCACGCACACGAGCAACGACCTCAGCAGGATTGAACGGTTTGACCACATAGTCATCCGCACCCAAGCGCAGCGCAACCAGCTTATCGACATCGTCGGCAAGCGCTGTGACCATGATGACCGGGGTCTGTCCTTGGTCACGAATGGAGCGCAGCACATCAATGCCGTCCACATGGGGCAGATGAATGTCAAGCAACACAAGGTCCGGCTGGAACTGACGGAACAATTGCACGGCTTCATCCCCGTCTTGCGCCAACTGAACGCGCAGGCCATCACGCTCCAGATAGGCCGCAAGAATGGTGGAAATGCCCGGCTCGTCCTCGACGACAAGCACCAGTGGCACTGAAACGGAATCATGGATCAATTTCATGGCAGACGGTCTGTATGCATACAGCATCACATCCAGCGAACGCTGGGAATCGCGCCAGAACCTGCAAGGATTGGGAATCACTGTGGTCATGCCCATCCACAAAAATTTTGCCTGAACGGCATTGGCGCAAGTCATGGTGTTGCTAAACATTATGGCCTGCATCTGCGTCTCCACGCTTCCTCCATAAATCCTGCAATCTAGCGCAAGCTTGCGACGGCCCAATGCGATGCAGGAAATTTCGCACATCGCGTTGCGCCGTGTCTTCATCGTGAAATTCAAACTCTCCAGTGCGTTATTGGGCATCGGCATTGCAAGCCTGATGGCTGGTTGCGCCTCGCCGTCCCAGCCCGAACTAGACCACAGCACACCCACTGGCTGGCTACAAGCGCCATCTGCACGACCTGATGCTCAGGCAGTGACAGTGGCCGAGCTGCAGCACTGGTGGCTGCGGCTGGCTGACCCTGCGCTGAACGCTCTGGTCGACGAGGCCCTGACGCATAACATGACCCTGGGCGAAACATTGGATCAGCTCAAGGCGCAGCGCATTCTGTTGGGCGTGGCTTCCACTGCCTACCAACCCCAGTTCACCGCCGGCATACGCACCTTACAAGACATTGCGGCAGTGGATTCCTACTTCCACGCCAGCATTGACATGAGCTGGGACCTGGGCCTGTTTGGCGCGATGGAGTCCAGCAAGCTCGCGGCCTATGGCGAACTGATGGGCGTACAGGCCCAGTTGCACCAGGTCCGCGTTGAATTGATCGCCAATGTCGTGCAGCGCTATCTCGATATCCGTGTGGCCCAGCGCCAGCGAGCCCTACTCGAAGAGCGTATTGCACTGGACGAGCGGCTGGTAACCTTATCGGAAGTACGCCTGCAGCAGCGTATCGGCAGTTCAGATGCGCTGCACCAGGCACAACTGGAACTAACGCAGGCCCGCGCACAGCGCGCCACGCTCAAAGAGTCACAGGTTCGTGCCGCTCATGCGCTGGCCGCCCTAATGGGCAGGCAGGCACCAGACTCGCATTGGCTAGATCCGGATGCGACAGCCAATCTGCCCGACACCCGCACATTGCGCTTGCAGGTGCTGCCTGCAGAAATGTTGCGCATGCGCGCACCGATCCAACTGGCCCAGGCGCGGGTGGAACAGGCAGCAGCCAAATTGGGACTATCGCGCTCGGCGCTGTATCCACGCTTTGCTTTGGGTGGCTCGCTGCTTTACTCGTACAACATCACGCAGAACTTGCGTACACGGTCAGACCAAATGCCCATGGTGGGACCTGTAATCGATATTCCGCTGTTTGACTGGGGACGCAGGCGTGCACAGGTCAGTGCCGATGAGGCCGCCATGGATGGTGCCGTAAAGGCCTATCGACAGAGTGTGTTGGACGGCCTGGCGGAAGTAGAGACAGCGCTTGGAGGATTCAATGCCCAAACAGAGCGTCTGCAGTCCCAGGCCACAGTGCAAAATCTGCTGGCTGCGCGCAATCAAGTGCTGCAGCGACGCAAGCAGCTGGGTCTGGCTAGCGAATACAGCCTGATCGCGGAGCAGCGCGCAACGCTGCAAAATGCCAGCGAGCAAGGTATTTCCCTCGGAGCGCAGGCGCTGGCCTATGTCTCCCTTTTCAAGGCGCTTGGAGGCGCCCCTTTGCCCGCGCAAGCCGGAGAAACCGCCTCAGCAACAATGCCTGCGACTGTGGCACCGGCACCCACACAAGGGCAGACTCCATGATCGCGCTGGCTCGCAAAACCTTGGTCTACGAATGGCGTCGTTTTGTACCCTCTGTGTTTGCCGTGGGCTTTGCCGGCGTGCTGCTGGTGATGCAGGCTGCACTGGTTCTGGGTATTTTCAGCACCGCCTCCATCTATGTGAATGCAACATCGGCAGATCTGTGGGTCGGCTACCCCGGAACACAAAGCGTGAACTACGGGCGCGCTATCGGGCCCGATGTGGAAATGCGCCTGCGCATGGACGGTGCAATCTCTGCGGTTGAACCCTATATCTGGCTGGATGGTGACTGGCGGGCCAATAGTCCCGACGCAGAGGCCATGGGGGGCGTCTCGGTGTATCTCTCCGGCATTTCCACTGCCGCTGATGCCATGATGTTCGACCGTGTTCTCGCCCCCTGGCAACGGCAATTGCTACGCGAACCCGGAGCTGTAATCATTGACCGTGCAGATCTGACCTCGCTGGCCTCCAGAGAGGGTGATGTGGCCTGGATCAACAATCACAAGGTCCGTATCGCAGCGGCAGTTGACGGCCTGAGAGGGTTGGGAGGCGTGAATGTCATAGCGTCGCTCTCCACCGTGCGCGAAATTGCAAGCGTGCCAGAAGGTCAAGGCAATACATACCTGGTGGCACGCACGCGGCCGGGGGTGGATGCGAGGCAGGTGCAGCAGCGCCTCAACAGCGAAGCCCGCAGCTTTGGCCCGCATGAAACCTGGACCGCCAAGGCCTTTGCGCACCGCTCGCAAATGTACTGGATGTTCAACACCGGCGCGGGTGCTGGCGTACTGTTCATGGCGATCGTGGTGTGCCTGGTCGGTGCGGTGGTCACCAGTCAATCACTCAGAACAGTGGTAGCCGGGTCATCCCGTGAGTACGCAGTCCTCAATGCATTGGGCGTGAGCCGCAGCGCATTAGGCCGGGTAGTGGTGGAACAGGCATTCTGGATCGGTGCCGCCGGCATGGTGCTTGCCATACTGGCAAGTGTCGCGTTGCTGGCTCTGGCACGCGTGTACCGGGTACCTGTCGCACTCAATTTACAGGCCATGCTGGCATGCGCAGTGTTAATTGCAGTGCTGGCCTTGTTTTCTGGGTTGGGAGCCATCCGCGGTTTATTGCGGGCAGATCCGGCCGCCTTGTTGAGGTAACCCGGTGAAGCCAATGCACTCAATGCAAACCACACCGCAAGACCCGGGTTTCACCAAGGCTGCGGCAACAGCTCAGGCGCAACCCAGCCTGCGCGCTGTCGATCTCAAGAAATCCTATCTCTCCGGCATGGTACGCGTACATGTGCTGCAAAGCCTGTCGATAGATCTGTACCCCGGTGAGCTGTCCTTGATCTCCGGGCCTTCGGGCTGCGGCAAAAGCACCCTGTTGTCATTGATGTCAGGACTGCTCACACCTGACGGCGGCAAAGCCTTTGCGCTGGGACAGGATCTGGAACGCATGAGCACACGCGAGTTGGAGCGTTTTCGCCTGGCCCACACCGGCTTCGTATTCCAGGGCTTCAACCTGTTTCCAGCACTGACTGCGTTGGAGCAAGTCCAGCTACCGCTCGGTTATATGGGTATCCGCACCCTGGAGACCCGAAAGCGCGCGCAGCAGGCCCTTGACGATGTGGGCCTGTCACACCGTTCCCATATGCGGCCAGCTGAACTCTCCGGCGGGGAGAAGCAGCGTGTGGCAATCGCTCGCGCCATGGCCAAGCAGCCGCAACTGCTATTCGCCGATGAGCCCACCAGTGCGTTGGATGCCGAAAGCGGCCAGCGTGTGATCGACATCCTGCATCGCACAGCACGCGCGCACGGCACCACCGTGCTGTGCGTGAGCCATGACCCACGCCTGGTGCGCCACGCAGACCGCGTGCTTGCCATGGAAGACGGTGCCATTCGCAACGATTGGCGCCAGAGCTCGCCCTCCGGTGATGACCAAGGAACCCAGCAATGAAGAAAACCCAAAGGTCGACCGCGTTCATCGGCTTCGCAACCTCGGCAATAGCCGTGGCGGCGCTCGTGTCCGGGTGCTCTCCCTCCGGCAATGCAGGTGACTTCCCCGGAGCAACCGGTACCGCACATGCTGCCGCCGCTGCACAACCACAAAACGGCCCGGTCGCCGTAGCACGCGGCAAGATCGACGTTGAAGGAGGCCTGCTTGAGCTCGGTCCCGGCGTTGAGGGCATGGTTCAGCAACTTCCAATCCGAGAAGGCCAGCGCGTGCAGCGCGGCCAGTTGCTTCTGCGTATGGCAGATGATGCCTCACGCGCCGACCTCTCCGTAGCCGAATCGGAATGGAAGCTTGCCCAGGCTCGCCAGAAGGCAAAGGCCGCGCGGCTGCCCCAACTCCAGGCCATGCTCACACGCTGGCAGACCGCTGTCCGCGAAGGGGCCGCGGATGCGCACAGCTTGGATGAAGCCGCGCAACAGTTGCGAGATGCAGAGTCCGAAGCCGATGTCGCACGGGCCGAAGTGCAGGTGGCGTTGGCCAAGGTAGAACAATTGCGCTCGACGCGCAAACGTTTCGAACTGAATGCACCTGAGGCTGGCACCATCGTGCGCCTGCGTACCCACGCAGGCAGTCAGGCGGGCCCTTCGCAACCAGTGATCACGCTGCTGCCACAGTCACCTCTCATCGTCCGGGCAGAGCTCAACGAGAGCTTTGCGGGCGCCGTGCATGAAGGCATGCGCGCCACCGTAGCTATTGACGGAGACACCGGAGCAATGGCCATCGCGCTACCGGAAGCCAAGGTACAGCGCATCAGCCCGGTATTTGGGGTTGCCCATCTGCAGGAAGATACCCAGCGCGGGCCGATCCGCGTCATCGAGTGCGTGCTGAGCTTCAATCAACCACCGACGGGTGCCCGTATGGGCCAGAACGTGAGAGTGACTTTTCATGAATAAGCAAATCGAGTTTTTCTCCACTCATCCTGGCTGGCTGGTGCAGTCCGACTTCGATGGCACAATCAGTTTGCTCGATGTGACCGACACCCTGCTCACACGTTTCGGCATGCCAGGTTGGCAAGAGCTGGAAGCGCAATGGGAGCGCGGAGAGATTGGTTCCCGCGAATGCATGAAGGGCCAGGTGGCCTTGCTCGACATGAGCGAGGACGAGCTGCGAGCACACCTGGACACCATTGAAATAGACCCGGCATTTGCGGGCTTTGTGGCCGTGGCGAACTCGCACGCTATTGGGATACAGGTGGTCAGCGATGGCATCGACTATGCCATCCGCCATGTGCTTGCGCGCCATGGTCTAGACCACCTCGAAGTCATTGCCAACCGCCTCGTTCGGGTGAGCGAGCGCCGCTGGCACCTCGACTCTCCCTGGGCAAGCGCCCACTGCCAACGCGCCAGCGGCAACTGCAAGTGCGAGCGCCTGGCCGAACAGCAGAGGCTGCATGGACGCGTGCTCTACGTGGGCGACAGTACTTCCGACTTCTGTGTATCTCACACGGCAGACTTTGTGCTCGCCAAACACAAGCTCATCGCGTATTGCGAGAAGCACGGCATCTCGCATGCGCCGTTCACGACCTTTGCCGACGCCACGGCCCTTTTGGAGAAAGTCACGCTCGGGCTGGAGACGGCGGCATGAATGTCTCGGACGGCTTCCAGGCAATGCAACAGCAAAGTACTGGACACGCTGCGCTTGAAGCGCTGTGCCTCACACCACATGAATTTGTGATGCCCGGCTTCGGCTCCGCGGCACGAACCGGCGTACTGCTGGTGCACGGCCTCACAGGCACACCTGCCGAAATGCGCGTACTGGGCAAAGGTCTCAATCGCCAGGGCTACACTGTGTACGCGGTACAGCTCGCAGGCCATTGCGGCACTATGGACGATCTGGTCGAGACACGCTGGCAGGACTGGCTAGCCAGCGTCGAGTCGGGGCTGAAGCGGTTTGCAGAGCATGTCGATCAAGTCGTGGTGGGAGGATTGTCAATGGGTGCACTGCTCTCGCTCGCCATTGCGGAAAGACACGCTGACAAGGTGGCAGGGGTGTGTGCACTGTCGACGACCTTCCGTTACGACGGCTGGAGCATTCCGACCTACACCAAGCTCGCGTTTCTGCTGCCCCTGTTTCGCCAACTCGGCATTGGCCGCAGGCGCGTATTCATGGAAGCACCGCCCTATGGCATCAAGGACGAGGCATTGCGGGCCCGCATCGTCGAGCAGATGCACAGCGGCGACAGCGCGGCGGCCGGTCTGCCTGGCAATCCGTGGTGGTCCATCATCGAACTGCGCGCACTTTCCACCGATGTGCAGGCGCACTTGAAGGATTTGCGCTCGCCCTGCCTGGTGATCCATGCCAATGAGGATGACATCTCCTCGGTCTCCAATGCACACGATATTGCACGCGGTGCGGTCAACGCCCGGGTTGATCTGGTGCTGCTCGACAACTGCTACCACATGATCACCATCGATCGTGAGCGCCGCGCGGTGATCGCGCGCATCAACGATTTCCTCGCACGTATTGCCACACGGCAAATGCCGGAGCCGAGAAGCCATGAGCAGTGATCTCTCGCCTTTGGTCATCACGCTTTGGATGCTCAACGTTCTGGTTGACAGCGGTGGCCAGCTCGCATTCAAGGCTGCGGCGAGCCAGCCCCCGCATGAACTCGGTGGCACGGCGCGCTGGCGCTTCATGCTCATCAGGCCATGGCTGTGGATTGGCATGAGCTGCTACGTGGCGGAATTCGTCCTGTGGCTTGCGTTCCTGTCGCTCGTTCCGCTGTCTGACGGCGTACTACTGGGCTCCATCAACATCGTGGCGATCATGATCGCGGGCCGTATATTGTTCAAGGAGCGGCTTGCTCCGCTGCGCGTTGCAGGCATCGTGCTGGTCTCCGTCGGCGTAGCCGTGGTGGGACTCACAGGATGAACAAGCGCTTCTACCTCATCGGCTTTCTGGTGCTCATGGCGTTCGACACGCTGGCTCAACTCAGTTTCAAGCAGGCCGGCAATGCGGCGCTACCGTTGGAATTCTCGTCCGCATGGCTGCTGCGCGTGTTTGGCCAGCCTTGGATCTACGGTGCATTCGTCGGATACATTGGCGCGTTCTTTACCTGGATGAGCCTGCTCAAACGGGCCCCTATCGGCCCGGCATTCGCCGCCTCGCACCTGGAAATCATCTCCGTGTTGGCACTCTCGAATATTCTGTTTGGAGAACAAATTGGCGGACCACAAATTGTGGGCTGCCTGTTCATCATCGCTGGCATCATCTGCCTTGCGCTCAGTGAGGCCGATGATCCGCTCGAAGAACACCAAAGTGGCACAGCCAGCGCGGCACGCATCGCGAGCAGCCACTGAATCATGCAAGTCGGGCGCGTCACTGTCCCTCCCACAGCGGGCCTGCCCCTGTGCCCAGCAGACCTGCTGCCATGGGGTGATGCAAACCTGGCCGACGCGTTGGCTACATGGCTTGAAGTGCCTGAGGCCCAGCTCGAATGCTCTGGCACTTCGGCACTCATGGTAGCGCTACGCACGCTGCAGAGGCTATCGCCAACGCGGCGTGAAGTCATCGTTCCTGCGTATACATGTCCGCTGGTCGTCATTGCAATTTCGCAATGTGGTCTGCAGCCACGCCTGTGCGACCTGAGCCCCGGCATACTCGACATGGATGAGCACATGCTGCGAGGCCTCTGCAGCGAGCGCACGCTCGCCATTGTGCCCACCCATCTATGCGGCCGCGTGGCTGATGTGCAGATGGCACTGCATTTCGCGCGCCTGGCAGGCGCTTATGTGATCGAAGATGCAGCGCAGGCACTAGGCGCACGTATCAATGGTCAGTCTGTGGGAATGCAAGGCGACGTTGGCCTTTTCAGCCTCGCGGTCGGCAAAGGGCTGACAACTTATGAAGGTGGCGTGCTCGTGGCGCGAGACGCTGCCATACGCAGCAGCCTGTACGCCATGCACCACCGCACGGTAGGCTACAGCCTTGGCTGGGAATTGCTGCGCAGTGCAGAGCTATTGGGATATGCTGCGGCCTATCGGCCATCCGCGCTGGACCGGGTATATGGTGCACCGCTACGCAAAAGCCTTGCCAGGAATGACTGGATTGGCGCAGCGGGCGATGATTTCAATACCGTCATTCCGCAGCACAAACTGGGCACCTGGCGCAGGCGTGTTGGTGTACGCGCTCTCAAACGGCTGACTATGCATCTGCATAAGGCACAGCAACGCGCTGAAAGACGGGTTGCGCAACTTTCGCTTATCCCGGGCATTGAAGTCATTCACGACCCGACACCCAACGCGCAAGGTACCTGGCCGGTGATTCTGGTTCGTATGCCCCATCAAACATCACGAGATGCGCTGATGCGTGAGCACTGGGCTTCAAACCTAGGCCTTTCACTGCCATTCGTCAACATCATCTCCGACTATGAGCGCTACGCCCCTTTATTGGGCCGAGACTTCTCCGACAGCGTGATGATCGCTCGCAACTGGGCGCAGCGCCTCGTCTCTGTGAGCAACAGCGAGTGGCTTACAGATGCACAGTTTGATCGACTATGTGGGCATATCTCGGAGACAGTCGCTCGCGAGCCTTGAGAGCCTCTTCGCGCAACCTCACATAGTTGCGTGTGAGCGGCACCGCTTCTTGATTGCGAACGAGTTGCACCTGAAAGACTGCGATGTCCTGATACCGAAATGCCGTCTCAGACATCGAAAGATAGAACTCCCACATCTTGCAAAAGCGCTCATCGTAAAGGGCCTTTGCTTCGTCGCGCCGCGCAAGAAAGCGCGCTCGCCAGATGCGCAGCGTGCTCGCGTAGTGCAGGCGCAGCACTTCCATATCGCTTACCAGCAGGCCTGAACGCTCGATGGACTGAGTGAACTCCGACATGGATGGCAGATTACCCCCTGGGAAAATGTAACGCTCGATCCATGGATTATTGAACGCCGGGGCTTCAAAGTTACCGATGAAATGCAGCAGCATCACTCCGTCCTCGGCAAGCAGGTCGAAGCACTGCCTGAAGAACGCATCATGAAAGCGTGAACCCACATGTTCGAACATGCCCACGCTGACGATACGGTCGAAAGTACCTTGTACATCACGGTAGTCTTCAAGACTGTATTCCAGCCTGCCAGCCACCGGCGTTTGCAACGCGCGTTGCTTGGCGCCTTCAAGCTGCTCAGTAGACAGAGTCACACCCTTCACATATCCCACGTCCCCGATTTCTGCCAGATAGCGCGCCATGCCACCCCAGCCACAGCCGATATCGAGAACGCGCTGCTCCCGGTCCAGCAATAGCTTGGCGGCGATATGTCGCTTCTTGGCGAGCTGGGCTGCCTCCAAACTCTCATTGCCGTTTTCGAAATAGGCACATGAATACTGCCGGTCTTCGTCCAGAAACAGTTGATAGAGCCGGTCGTTCAGGTCGTAGTGGTGCGCCACGTTCGCACGCGACTTGCTGCGCAGATTGTTCTGCCAGATGGGGATGAGCTTCATGCGCACGGTATCGAGAAACTGCACCATCTTGCTGTCCGGAACATGCTTGGCATGGCGCAGCAGGAGTTCGAGCACATCGTAGATAGAGCCCTTCTCGACAAGGAGTCGCCCTTGCATGTACATCTCGCCAAAGTTCAGATCCGGATCGCGGAGCAGATGAAACACTGCGCGCTGATCGGTGAAGCGGATGCGCGCCTCAGGGTATCCTTCATCGCCAAATGCAAGCACCTTGCCAGTCGGCATCACCACTTCAATCCGACCGGTTTTCACCAATGGCGCGAAGGCGCGTTGCAGCATACAAGCTATCAGGTCATCGAGCATGGTGAGCGATCTCCATCTGAAACTACATATTGGACGCTAGCGGCACAATATGACAGCGCGCGATGCGCTCCGCTAGCCGTTCATTGAGCAGATGCTGCCCCGACTGTGCAATGGCAAGTGCTGCGGCTTCCACCTGCGTATCCTGTCCGTCGCCTGAACTCATTAGACGCTTCCACCATGTGGCGTAACGCCAGGAAGAGATATCACCAGTGACATCGCTGCCAACGATCTGCCCCTCTAGGGTCTCAATGATTTGCGCAGCATCATCCTCCCGCATCTGCCCCTGGTCCCAATTGGTTACTGCCACGTCACGCGCAAATACATCCTTGTCAATGCTGAGATAGGTGGGCAAAGGTGCTTTCAGGAGCATCTGCGACATAGACTCACTGAGTGACTGCACGCTTTCGAAGCTGCGAAATGCTTGAGCAAGGCCTTTGCGAGTTGCCCATGCAACATCTACGCCGCTGCTCCAGTAGGTAAGCCGGCCCGCACGCAGCGGCGCAGCATAGTTTTCCCATGCATGGTTTGGACCGATATCTTGCGATGTGATACCTACCACGTGAACATGCGATACAGCGGGATGCAGTGCAATGCGTCGCACCCACGAGCCGCAGTGCACACCCCAAGGGAACAACATATTGTCCGGATGGTTGTCCAGTACCACCACGCGCAATTGTCTTCTCGCATTGAAGGCGTTCAGCGTGATGCAGCGCTCAATTAGTAGCCAGCTCAGATGATGAAAATCTCCGCTGCCTGTGAAAACAGTCCCATATTGCGCAGGAAGCCGTTGCTCCACCTGAGTACGAAATACTTCGTAACGCCTAAGCGTAGAGCCAAAGCGGATAGCTTCTTGCCAATCGTGTAGCGGAAGGCGAATTTCATTGTCGAGCGAACCGACAGAGCCATCTACATCGAGCACCAGCGGCGTCATGCGGCAGACTCCTTGCCCCATTGACTGTCGCTCTCGAAGTACACCGAGAGCTTGCGGCCCAGTGCTCGCAACAAGGGATTGCGGATGAACACCGCGTGCTGCGTCAATGTGAAACTGGCTCCTAGCTGAGCCTTCACCTCGGGGTCAGTCCAGCCCGCCACGTAGTGAGTGAGACCGCGTTCGATTGCATATTCCAGATTAACCATCCAGCTCACGAAATACAAGTTGGCTTCACGCGCTCGGGGGTATGAGAGGCCAATGTACTTGTCGATGAGACGGCCCTCATGCTCAAAGCACAGATTCCAGCCCAGCAGCACGCCATCATCTACCCCTCGGTATTCGAACACGAGGCCACCGTTCGATGCATCACGCAATACCGCAGCCAGGAATGAATGCGTGAGCTTGTCGAAGTGAATTTCGCTTTGGGCGTAGACTGCGTCGAACAGCGTGTAGTACGCGTCCACAAGCTCATCACTTGCAAAGGCATCACCTGTTGGAATTCGCAATATCTGAAGGGTTTCCCGGCTTCTCAACTTACGCCTTAAATTCTGGCGGCGACTTTTGGATTGGCGCCGCAGATACTCATCAATGCTTGCAAAATTGATAGCTACATAAGCCAGTGCCTGACCTTCCACCAAAATAAAGCCCACCTGCAGCAACCGCGCAATCAATGCCGTCGAAAATGCGTTCTCTTCGGCCGATAACAATGGCGAGCCCAGCGGTAGATCTTTCACGATGGTGAGCAAGCGCTTCCCCGCCCGCCCTCGCAATTGAGCAGCAAGCAAAGCTGCATCGACACCCAATGGCATGGGTGCGTATTCGCTGAGCGTGGTGCCCACAAAATCTGTTGAGGGCTTCAGGTGGGAGGTGATCCACAACCCGAGAGGCAGCTTCCGCAGCCTAGCCTTGATTGTGTTGTCCACCGTGGTCAGTAGATCGAATGGCGCGGTAAACGCGGGAGCTGGCCAATCGGCAAGCACAACGAAACCTTCGGGCGGATGTGCGGCAAATTGCCCGATCAGCGCCGAAGGCTCCAACTGGTTACGGTAGCTTCTTGAATTCAACTCGTCCGTTGTGTCCACTGCGAATTTCAGATACCGCGCCCCATTCCCTTTCTCCCTCTGGGAGAAAGGGAATGAGAAAACGCTTACATCTTAGCCCTGGTGATCAACTGGTCCAGCAGCACCATCGCCTCATCGATTTCGCCGCGCGAAATCATCAACGACGGCGCAAAAGTGATTACGTTCTTGTAGTAGCCGCCCACATCCAGCACCAGCCCTCGCTTTTGTCCCTTGTATTCCAGCCCGCCTTCGAGGCCAATATCGACCATCTTGTCAAGCAACGCCTTGTTAGGCGTGAAGCCGTCTTCGGTACAGATCTCGGCACGCAATGCAAGGCCCAAGCCATCCACATCACCGATTTCCTTGTGGTGCTTCTGCAGCTCCTTCAGGCCCTCGAGAAAATAGGCTCCCGATTCACGCACCTGCCTGCCAAAGTCGACCTCGTGCGTCATCTTCATCACTTCGAGGCCGAGCGCCGTCCCCAACGGATTCGATGCGAATGTGGAATGTGTGGAACCAGGGGGGAATACTGTGGGGTTGACGAGTTCCTCGCGTGCCCACAAACCCGACAGTGCATTCAGGCCGTTGGTCAAAGCCTTGGCAAACACCAGCACATCAGGCGTGATTCCAAAGTTTTCAACTGACCACAGGGTACCGGTACGCCAGAACCCCATCTGAATCTCATCAACGACCATGAGCACGCCATGATCGTCAAGCACCTTCTTGAGGCCCTTAAAGAAGTTAGGCGGTGGAATGACATAACCGCCTGTCCCCTGGATCGGCTCCACGTAGAAGGCCGCATATTCGCATTGACTGGTCTTAGGATCCCATACAGCGTGGTATTCATTCTCGAACTTGCGTGCAAAGTCACGCACAATCTGCTCTGAATACTCTTCAGCTGTCATGCCCTTGGGGCGACGAAACGGATAAGGGAAAGGAATGAACTGCGCACGCTCGGCAAAGTGGCCAAAGCGACGGCGATAGCGATAGCTTGAGGTGATCGCCGAGGCGCCCAGCGTACGGCCGTGGTAACCACCCTCAAAGGCGAACATCAGGCTCTTGCCGTTGCTGGCGTTGCGAACCACCTTGAGGGAGTCTTCGATGGCCTGTGCACCGCCAACATTGAAATGCACACGGCCTTGCTTGCCCCATTTTTTTTCGGCATCCTGTGCAATGAATTTGGCAAGCTCGATTTTGGTGGGATGCAAATACTGGCTTGCGACCTGCGGCAGCTCCCTAAGCTGCTCGATCATCCTGTCTTCAAGACGTTTATTCTTGTAGCCAAAATTCACGGCCGAATACCACATCTGCAAGTCCAGATACGGTATGCCGGCGTCGTCATACATGTAGCTGCCGTCGCAGCCGGTAAATATCTTGGGTGGATTGACGTAGTGGACAGTGTCGCCAAACGAGCAATACTTTGCTTCGTCAGCCAGCAATTGGGCGGTATCGAGGGTCACGGCAGAAAGACTCCAGTTTGAAGCCTCGCAGTTTGAGAGCCCAATCTTGTTGCTCTATCGAGCGTTTTTGGAGGGATTGTGGAGATAAGAGGCGTTGTTGCATTACAGAGACTTCCCATAAAAGCAAGCGTTGATGGGTCTTCTTTCTGATAGACCTGACTGCCGTGGTGTTTGGACTGCCCCTGACCAGGGGGCAGGCCAGCACGACGAATGGGGGTGAGTACAACGAGGTGCTCAAGCGCCGGATTCGTTGATGGTCTGACTCGATGTCGACCTCCAATGGCAGGCTCGTGCCAGTAGTTGGCCTCCTGTGTTCAGCGACGCTGCGATCCAGTTCCACCTGACCTTGAAGCGCATGTTTGGAATGAGCCTGCGCCAAGCAACGGGCCCGTCCGAGAGTCTGATCAAGCTGGCACGCCTGGACTGGCGCATGCCCGACTACAGAGCACCCTGTCGCAGCACCACGGGGCTGCACCTGCTGATAGGCAGCACTGGCGTGAAAATGCTAGGCGAAGACACGTGAAAGACGAAGAAGCACGGGGCTGACTATCACCGGCAGCGGCGCAAGGTGCACCTGGGCATCGATGCTCAGACTTTGGAGATTCGTGCCCTCGAGATCGCGGACAACGCTATTGGCGCACCGATGCTGCCGCAGTTGCTGGCGCAGATTCCTGAGGACGAGCCGCTGCATTCGGTGAGCGCCGATGGAGCCTATGACACCAAGGCTTGCCACGAGGCCATCGCCAGTCGTCAGGCTGCGGCGATCATCCCCACACGCAAGACAGCCAAGCCCTGGGCAGATTGCAAGACTGGGGCACAGACGAGAAACGAAATCTTGAGAGCCACGCGCAGGCTAGGCAGCTGCATCTGGAAGAAATGGAGCGGCTATCACCGAAGCAGCCTTGTAGAGACCAAGACGAGATGCTTCAAGAGATTGGGCGAGCGCGTGATGACTCGGAACTTCGAGCAGCAGGTGACTGAGCTGCAGATACGGGCATCGACACTGAACAGGTCCACCAGCCTGGGTTCACCCAGACTGTGCGCATGCCATAACTCCTTCTGGGGTAGGAGGGGAATCGGCCTAAATTCGATTTAAGAAACAGCGCTAATCCAAAACACCGTGATATTTAAATAAATCTACTAAACCCGCAATGATCGAAGATTTTTTATATGGACTTTATATGAACCATATATGAATTTTCATATGGATTTTTTATAAAAAATAAGATAATATTGAAAAAATTCTCTATCGGGAAAAATATGTTTATAGACGCCTCTTCGGAATGGTTTGAAATATTTAGAAAAATTCAAAATGCCTCGATAGTTAATTTTAATCACAAGGTATTTGAATTTATTGCTGGAGGATATCACCCTAATCTTCTAACTCTGACTATTGCTTGCTTTCTAGCCAAATATGGAGGATGGCTTGCATATGCAGGTGCTATTGGGTCAATATGGGGTAAATCATCAAGGTCTAGCTATATTTTTTTTGCCATTCTTGTCAGTGGCCTGGCTGCTGTGGCTGCGCACTCCCTTGCAGATTATATTAATCATCCCCGTCCATTTATGCTAGGACTTAGCCCTGCATATGTAACTCATTCGGCGCGCGGGTCATTTCCTAGCGCACACGCAACGGTATTATGGTCGCTGGGGTTTATTTACCTTTTACGCACCAATATTAGGTGGACCGGCGGGTGGATCATTATATGCGCACTAATGACTAGTTGGGGGCGTGTTTATACTGGTCTTCATTTCCCTATAGATATCATAGGAGGCATTATATTGGGAAGTATTATCGCATTATTATTTGGGTCGATGAATTTTATTGCATCACTGCTGGCCAATCGATTCCGAAGTACTGTAGATGC
The DNA here is from genome assembly GCF_050434545.1 of Comamonas sp. 4034. Classification (NCBI taxonomy): domain Bacteria; kingdom Pseudomonadati; phylum Pseudomonadota; class Betaproteobacteria; order Burkholderiales; family Comamonadaceae; genus Comamonas; species Comamonas sp. 4034. Next base: position 16,958 of record NZ_JBNDIT010000010.1, read on the forward strand.
ACCATATAAATGTAAAAGCTAATGGATTTTTGAATCCCCCGTCGAGGCAGTGTTCAAGGTAAAAAAAATCAGGATCAGGTTACACATATATAGAATTTCTATCAAAACACCGAAATGCAATCGACATGCCAATGAAGTAAATTCAGCAGATAATTACCCTGAACAGCATCCCCAAGTCTGACTCGCCCGCTTTAGCCTTTCGCAAGCGCAAAATGGATAAAGTGGGTGATCCACTGCAGAGCATCGCACCCCGTATAGAAGAACAGTTCTAGCTGTATTAATTAAAAGGATAAACTATTTGCGCAGGCACATATCCTTAATCTATTTTGTTAATGATAATCTTTTCATCAGCAGTGACCCCTCCCAACATATTGATGCATTATGTCATAATTTTTCGCTACTGCATAAAAAATCTCTTTCATAAGAGATAGTCTTGAAGATAGAATATTACCAACAGTAAATGGCGCAAATCTTTCTCAGAACCATCCACAACGAGAGCAAATTTATTTATGCAAAAACCATGTGTGACAGCAACCGTCCCAGCAGGCGCCCCCAGGGCCTTTCTGCTGGTATCCATGGGCTTGCTGGTTCTGGCTGTGCTTCTTTCAAAATATTGATGTAAACCAGTCTGGCGTACTGCTTCGTGTATAGCTAGCGCAAACATTTTCTGCAATAGAGCACCAGTTACCTGCCTTAAAGCGACCTGTGATTCATATTGTTTGAAGCTGCAAAGGCGGCAGTGCTCACGAGTAAGCACAATCAGAATCCAATCTCACAATGGGGCCTTGCCTTGAGGCAATACAATGGTTGATAAAAGACTATCTCGCTTTCACCAGAAAAATGCTCATAATATCTTGCGGCGCTCATGCCTCACGGCGCTCTTATGAGTCGGCATATATCAACACATTCAAAGCAGCCAGTACTCGCTACTGCTTAAGCCCAACAATGAATTCAACATGCCAGATGTGAAGTCAAGGGTGCAATAAACAGATCAAACTAGCAGCAACCAAGCTCAACTGTTCACTTTGATTCGTAGAAATTCTCGTGATTTTAGTTGCGCAATTTGTTTTTTGGGTGTACGCTCGTGCCTAACCCCTTTGTTGATGTATGGTCAGCTCTCCATTCTATGCACTTTGCTCATCTTGAGCTAACCAGCTTATTTGAAAAATATCAATTGGCACTTGCATTTATGAGAATGCCCCTATGATGCACCCAGATCTCTCGCATTGAAAAGGACCTCTCCATTGAAAGACGGCATTCAAGAGTCGGTTGCAATTTAAAAAAACTATGATTCATTAAGTTTTTTAAAGAGTCTCATCCAAAATTCAACAGTTATAACGCATTCTAGGAGGAATGCTTTCATATGTTGAAGCGTCTATTTTCTGAGAAATTTCTGATTTCACAGAGCTTCATATCACTATTTTTTTGCAAATATGGTGCAGTGTTATGATGAAAAGTCAAATTTGCAGTATGACGTGGTGTGTGATTGGCTGCTTTTTTCTTTAAAGGATTGATTTATGCGAAGTTTATTTATCTCAACGGCTATCATCTTAGGTCCGCTTTTGTATTCAACCGACACCATAGCTCAGTCGACGGTAGAGTGTCGGTCACGCGATTACCAATACTCCGAGTGTTCCGCCCCTGGACTGTCACGTCCGCAGCTTATCCACCAGATCTCCAGTAGTTCATGCATTCTGAACCGTACTTGGGGCTACAACCCGCGCAGCGGTTACATATGGGTGAATGAAGGATGCGCTGCGACCTTTGCCGATGTGGCTGGCTACCACCATGGTCGCGGCGATACTTACGATGAAGGTGCTCGGCGCTATGATGATAAAGGCAGAGATGCCGGTCTTATGATCGGTGGTCTGGTGCTTGGAGCTCTTATTGAAGGGGCTGTTTCCTCAGATAGCCATCACAAAAAACGATCAGGCAGTGGGTACAACGGATGCCATGGTAGCGGCTGTCTGGTAGATGACCCTGATGCCCCTCCAGAGCCCGGCCAGATAGAGATGCGTTAATAGACTGCGGCATGCAGCAACAGGCACTTTTAGCACACGATATTTACCCACACATCCGCACCGTTATGGGTATGGTGATTGGCTTGGGCGTCACACGCCTGCTCTCTGGGGTAGCCCGTATCGTGCAACACCCCGGTCAGCATTTTCTGTATCCGGTGCATCTGGCATGGGTGGTCTCTGTTCTATTATCGCTGGTGCATTTCTGGTGGTGGGAGTTCGCTCTATTTCAGATTGACGCCTGGACATTCGGAACCTATTTATTTGTTATTGGCTATGCCATCTTGCTATTTCTGCAATGCGCGCTCCTTTTCCCGGACAGCCTGCAGGACTACAAGAGCTATGAGGATTTTTTTCTTGCGCGCCGTGCCTGGTTCTTCGGGCTGCTGGCCACCACCAGCGTGTTTGATGTGATCGATACCCTGATCAAAGGTGAGCAGCATTTTTCTCGCTTCGCAGGTGAATATATGGTACGTACGCCTATCCTCATAGTCTTTTGTATTGTGGCAGCGCGAACGCGTTCGAAGACCTTTCACGTGACGTTTGTCGCCTTGGCGTTGGCTTATCAACTGTCCTGGATATTCCGCTTGTTTGACACGCTGATTTGATCTCTTTTCTCTGGAGAATTGCCATGCAAAAAACCTGGCCTGTGTTTGCACTGATGACGTTCTTCGTCGCATCGGCTGTACATGCTTCTGACGACATATGCTTTGAAAAGGCGCAAACCCAATCGCAACTCAATGAGTGTGCGGCGGGTGCTCTGAAGCTCGCAGACAGCGAACTCAACGCACTTTATCGCCGTATGCAGGATCGTTTGAAGGACGACTCATCGACCAAGACATTGCTGATTGATGCTCAGCGTAAATGGCTGGGTTTCCGCGATTCGGAATGCAGCTTCGCTGCTGTTCGTTCGGCGGGAGGTAGCAGCCATGCTATGCAAGTCAATGCTTGTCTGACGGAGTTGACTCGCACCCGAGTGATGGAATTGCAAAACCACTTAGCCTGCGGTAGAGGAGCTGGCGAACAAGAGGCTATGCAATGCGCTTTGCCGCGAGCAGGGCGTTGATCATGCTGCATCACCCCGATGGGGCGCTGCAGTGCTCTTTCAGGCCACAGCTTGTGCACTACATTTTTAACGTGAATTGCCCAACCCATATGGGCATGACAAAGGAAATCTCATGACTTTTGCTCAAACGCTTCTTGTCTGTACAGCTGCGGCTTCGCTGCTTGGATGCGCTACGGTTCGCCAGCAAGATCTCGCTGCCTGGGAAGGTGTGCCTGTTGAGGCGCTTGATACCCATCCAGTTTTCTTATCGATGCCTGTCTACAAGACCTTCACGGACAGTGGGATGGAGATTCGCAACTACGCGAATAGCGAGAAATCTGAGCAGTGTTTTGCCAGTGTGGGAGGACACCATGGCAAACACACCAATTACAGCGCCTTCATGACATGCTCTGAAAACCGACTCGTATGCAACAACCTGTTCTACATCCAGGACCGAAAGGTTGTGCGCTACACGCCCACCGGTAACTGCTACACAGACGATAGTGTGCGTCCGCGCCCGCCTGTGGTGGCTCCGGCCAAGACCAAGTAGTAGAGTGATCCGCAGCTTTTAAGAGGATCTCGTCTTTCAGGTTTGTTCAGGCGTGAAACTAGCTTTCAGTTGGATGGGGCCGCACCTGTTAGCTTGAGCGTGCTCACAGGACCCGCTTGGAAGACGTGATGTTGTGAAAGATAACGCTGTGGTGCTGATGCGAGAAAAAAGCTTTAAGTTTATTACGCGTATCAAGGCAACCCCATGGCTGCACCCTGTTGGATTGATTCTGCAGGTTGCGAGCACTATTGTTTTGACCTCGTGCACAACGGCGTTGCCGCACGTGGCTTCTTCCACATCTGAGCACCATTTGAAGCTTGCTGGCGTGGGCGTGCGTGACATGCGCGCTGAATTTCGCAGCGAGTTCTGCAAACGGCTACCCAATAGGAGTAGTTGCCCGGATATCCTACTGCACTTGCCTGGGGAGCCGTCAGGCGTAACCTCTGTGGCATCGTCAGCCACGCGAAAATCTATCAAAAGCGATGCGTCATCTGTGTTGGCAGGAAAATACCGGCTTGCATTTGTTCCAGGCTTGCTTGCTGGCTGTGTGGGCCCGAAGTTCATACCGTTTAGCGACACGGTAGAGGCACTTCGCGCCGAAGGTTTTGACTCCCGAATTCTGTTGATTGAAGGCCGGGGTTCCAGCGAGCACAATGCAGATCTAATCGCGCAGCAGCTCAGTGACGCTAGTCCGGACCCACGACCCTGGATCGTATTTGGTTATTCCAAGGGCTTACCCGATGTATTGGAAGCACTTGTTCGGCACCCCGTAATTAAGCGCAACATGGCCGCAGTCGTCAGCTATGCCGGTGCAGTTGGGGGCAGCCAATTGGCCGACGAAACAAACAATTTATCCACGAATCTGCTGGAATATGTGCCGCTACCTGGTTGTGATAGCGGCGATGGATCCAGCATTCATTCGTTGAGTCGTGATGTCCGGCACGCATGGTGGCAATCCCATCATACGAAGCTGCATCTGCCCTTCTATTCAATAGTTGCAGCCCCTCGTGCAGAGCGTGTTTCGTATCCATTGCGAAGTTCTTATGCCATGTTGTCGCATACGGATATCCTCAATGACGGCCAGCTTCTTGCAACAGATGCAATTGTGCCAGGCAGCGTGTTGCTGGGTTATGTCAATGCAGATCACTGGGCCATGGCCATGCCGCTGTCCAAGCAGATTCCTGTCGCAGGTGCCTTGTTTATCGACGATGTTCCCCGAGTAGATTTGGTGCTGGCAAGCCTACAAGTTATCTCTCATCATGCCTCCAAGACTCATGACTAAAAAAGATGCTACCGGTACCCGATGGATGCATAGTCCGGGCACTGTACTGCACGCCATGTTTGCAGCGATTGCCATTTCCATGCTTTCTGGATGCAGCGGCTTGAGTAAGAGCGCAACAAGCGAATCACGCGCCTCGTCCATAGGTCGACAGCAAGCGGAAAGTAGTTACCTAGACCGGGCGAACAGTCAGGCAATAACGCGCAATCAGGTAACAGTCAGCGTGGCGGCGCTGCGTGACGAGGAAAGCGCTGCTAGTTTCGGATTACCCATGGCTGCGCATGGCTTGCAGCCTGTTTGGGTCAAAATAGAAAACCGCAGTGCGCTCCCATACTGGTTCATGCCGGCTTTCTTGGACCGTGACTTTTACTCAGCGCGCGAAGCAGCCTATCTCTTTCATTCCGGCTCCAGCAGCGCTGCTGCTACGCAGATTGAGCGAGACCTGACAGAGCGCCAAGTCAAGGTACATGTGCCGCCCGGAAAGACCGTGAGCGGTTTTGTCTACACCAATCTCACGCGAGGCATTAAGCTGATCAACGTCGAACTGCTGGGCGCACGCCATGTGTTGCGTTTCGATTTTGCTAGAGAACAGCTTAGTGGCGGTTTTGACTATCAAGCAATCGATGTTGAAAAGCTCTATGCACCGGAGCGTCAGACCCAAGTAGGCCTGAGTTTGCTGGGAGCTGAGCTACAGAAGCTGCCTTGCTGCACAACCAATGCTCAGGGCAGCGAGCAAGGTGACCCACTCAATCTGGTTATGGTGGGATCTGAACACGATGTACTGGTGGCATTGGTGCGTGCAGGTTGGGATTTCACCGAAACCATTAATGCATCGAGTGTCAGCCGCATGGTCAGTGTGTTCGCTTTTGGGGGTAGCTATCGTAACGCCCCAGTTAGCGCGCTGCACTTCGATGGTCGCCCACAGGATTTCGCCATGCAGCGTGCACGAGCGAACATATCGCAACGCAACCACCTGCGCCTTTGGTTGACGCCTCTACAAGTGAATGCCACACCTGTCTGGGTAGGACAGATCAGTCGCGACATCGGCGTGAAAATCACGACTCACTCACCGACGCTGACCACACATGTGATCGACCCCGATGTCGACGAAGCCCGCGACTACCTATTGCAAGACATGCTAATGACCAGCAACGTGGCACGCTGGGGCTATTCAGCTGGAGTAGGCGAAGCAAGCCCTCAGGAACCCAGAACCAATTTAATGGCGGATCCCTACTTTACCGATGGGCGGCGATTGGTTCTCTTCGTAGCACAAAGCCCGCGGGCCATGCAGGATGCTGAGTTCTTTCAATGGCATCCGGACGACTGCGATCCTGCAAGGCCACCAAACTCACGGCGTCATTGCCAAAGCCAGTGAACGGCTAGATTTTTACCATTGGCTGGCTATGAAATGCCCGGCAGCATGGAAATCTTCGAGTAAACCTTAATACGAAAAGTGAAGCAGTGGGATCAATTATAACCTGCTTCTTAAATTGTCTAACAATCTTCTATGGCATCAGAGCTACCACTATTTAAATTTCTTTAAATCGCTCTTGAATTAATTAAATTTCAATAATATATCATCTTCATTAAAGGAATTTGAAAATGGTTCAGCTGATTTTCTTGCTATTGGGTGTTGAATATCTTCAAAAGCGTGCAAACGCTATACGAATCATAGGATTAATTTGGGTGATTGCCGGCATTGCCATTTTTATTGACGCCCTAGATAACGCAATTTATTTCCCCATACAGTTTTTTGCATGGCTATTTCTGATCGAGGGACTTGCGACCCTTGCAGTTGCTTGGACAGGCGTTGGTGGCCAGCGTATGTTACGTTATTTCAAAGGCTCTATAGTTGTTTTGGCATCAATTCTTATTTTTGCTGGATCTCATAATGGCAATTTTTTGCTATCCATGCTTTTGGGTGCATTGTTTATGCTCGATGGCGTATTGCAATGCATATCTTCATGGATAGTTCGCTATAGGCGATGGAAGGTTGCATTGCTATGGGGTATCTTTGAGATATTGATTGCAATATTTTTCTTTCAACCCTACCCTACTCATTATGTGGGGACGTTGCCGTATGGGTTGGGAATTTTTCTAATATTTGGAGGAATTCATCTTCTAACACTCTCTTCGCGTGTTCGGCGCCTTGATAGGGTATCGATATCAAATGCGGGAAATAATATTAATTCAAGTGGAATTAATTTTTCTGAAGGAGTCGGAAAAATTGAAAAAAAGGAATGGAATGGTCCTCCTTGCGACAACGAACATGCACTGGTAGTTCATGTGTGGACTCCAACAGGATCATCCAAAGCACCAACGCAGTCCTACCCGCTCATTGATCGATATATTGCTGCTGTCGATGTCAATGGTGTCATCTCTACAGGACATGCGGCACTTGAATCACCAGAGGGAATCTATATTAGTCTTTACCCAGGTGTGGAGATAGATCGCTCTCCTGACGAATTTGGGCGTATATTGCGAGCAACTGCTGAAAATGATGTTCCCGGGGTATTTCAACCAGACTATGCGACCGAGTCCAAAGCTTGGTGTCCATCCACTGTTCAAGTGAAAATAAGAAATTATGACCCATCAAAATTGAAAGAATTCTGGGAAAATTATAAATTGAAGAAAATTTATAATCTGACTCATAGAAATTGTTCAAGCTCGGTTTCGAATGCACTTGAAGCTGCAATAGATGGTGCTGTTTTTCGCTTGCATGGCCCGCGCGCGGGATGGTTGAGCCTATTGAGGATATTAGTCACACCTGAGTTATGGGTTGCTGCGCAAATAAGAAAGCGCGCAGTCACGATGGCTTGGACCCCTGGGCTAACCCTCGATTATGCACGTGCATTGAGTATGCTTGCTGATCCGCGACCTTTTGGATGGGCCAGAATAGCAAGAGGGGCAGCTATATTAATTTCGAATATAATAGAATCGTGGCGATCTAATAAATTTAGATAATGGACGACAGTTTTCAAAATCGTTAGTTCCAATTGAGGTGTTGCATAAATCCAGCTCACCGTGGAGAAGTTAATCGATCTGGGTGGACTGTCCCTGGTCAGGTAGACGAGCTTCGCAGATCAGCCAATTCCTGCCAGTTAACGCAATCTAAACCTTTTGTACAACGACCGCAGAAAGTGTCATCCCGCAGTTGAGGCAGACAAATTACTCTCTCAATGCTCCCGTGAATGAAGCCAGACCAATCCCGCGCATGTAATCCAGGATCTTGCTCTCCTGCGCCTGCGTCGCTAGATCGAGCATTGCCCCCGGTTGGTTGTATTTCATCAGCGTCTGCTCCTGACCATTGGCATTCACCGCCTGAATCTCACCATAGGTGAGCACTGCCCGCCCCTCCCCATTCACGATCCACTGAAAGATCTCTGAAGCCTCCTTGTAAACAGGGTGCCGTGCAAACGCCTCTTTCTTCAAGGTCTCGGGATCGTTCCTCTTCTGGGCACTCACGATGTCTCGCTCCGAGGACTCCAGCTCACGCTGAGCATCACGCCGCCTCTCACCCAGAACTCGTTCTATTTCCTGGATCTGAGACAAGCGAGCATCAATTTGTTCCCTCTCGGTCAGCCCCTGTTTGGGCATTGCCCGAAACCTCTCGATCCCCCTTTGCAAACGCTCAATGTTTCGCCGGGAGTCGGGGTAGTCTTCTTCAATTCGTTGCACGATGTTGTCACGCTCCCTCACCGCACGCTTCAAAGCAATCTCCGCATCTTTGGTTGTGCGCTCCAGGTAGTCATCTCTCCTCTCCTTCAAGAAGTCATTGCCATCTGCGATGCTGCACTTGTACTGCACCACCGCGCGGCCCTTTTCGTCCTTGAAGCTATCCCAATGGGTACTTTTGCACAGTGGCCGCTTGCCCAGGCCGTTGGCAACTGTCGTGGTACGAGCACCATCGATATAGCTGGACTTGACGATGTCAACGGGGCTCTTGCTGCAAGCAGAAAGAGCAATGGTGGAGCAAGCCACAACGAGGGAGAGATTTTTCATAGATGTGTGAGAGGTGAACGGGGCCACTGCTGTGGTCCATGAAGAGAAGCCATAGAGAGACGTCCGAAAGGGATAGCTGGCATGCTTGAGACTCATCCGGCCTCCCATGCACTTCGATAGGTCACCGTCGATCCCGGCGGTACCGCATTGCCTGGCGCAGGCGTGATGCGGTAGGCGCACCCATAGCCCTTGAAGTCTTCGTCCTCGGGTCCATGGATGGAAACCTCGTTCGCTTTCAGGCCTGCAGCGCGTAGCCGCTTGTCGTAGTCCATGTCGCACCGGCCTGCTGGCTGCGGGACCATAACCATGCCAGTCGAAACAGTCGAAACAGTCGATGTTCCTACTTTCGGTTCATCATTTGATGCCACCTCTGCCGCTGGACATTTGGGGAACTCCAACTCATCCCCAAAGCTGAAGAAATCGGGTTTGACAGTGCGCAGCGCCTGCGCTGCCACATCGCGGTGCTTCTGAGGCTGGCAGTTGAATCCCAGATCTCTCACCACCCAGTCTTCGGATTCCTTCGCCACCATGGCATCAGCCCACCGCCCTGCTGCCTCCATGGCCGGATCCGTTGCCAATTCAGCAGTGATCATCATCTGCCTGAACTGCAATGCCCTGCTCCCTTGCGCGACCAGGTAGACATTGGGAATATAGGCGTTGCCGCAGTCCCGAAGACAGTCCGCCAGGTACTGCCCTGAGCCCATGGCATCTTCAAACGCCCTAAAGCTCAGTGCATTGAGTGTTTGCCGCTGCGTCATGCCCAACAATCCACCAACATCCACATCACACCCCGGCGAGAGTGCCACCTGGACCGAGCGTATGGCTTTGTCCTGTTGATCGCTCCTCAGCACCAATTGGCAGCCTTGGACCATGTAGTGATGCCGGTGGTCTTCGGACCGAATAGCGGGCCCTGCTCTCTTCTGCACATACGTCAGGTTCATGCCGATGGCATCCCAGGAGATCAGCTGGGTGAGCAAATCCGGCGTCGCTGACGCTGGCGCTGGCTCTTTGGTGTCCTCGGATCCAAAGGCTGATTGGGCGCGCTCGACCAAAGAAGAGACGCGATCTCTTGCACGGTCCGTGCATCCCGCCAGGGCTACGGTCATGAGTATGGCGGCGCATGTTGTCTGTTTCATGGAGGATTCAGAGATGGATATTGGTGGTCAAAGGAGCCCGGCGGATCCAACGTACTACGGAAGATGGGAATCGGGGAACCATGGAAGTCGCACCGGTTGATCCGATCCACCAGGGCGGTTTACTGGATCAAGGGGGTCAACCTTCCGCAATGACGCCGATCATTCCGAGCAAGACAAGCAGCGCGGCCACAAAGCCGACGGCTGCACCGATGTTGGTGCCACCCTGCCGGGCCAGTTCGATGCGGGCCTGTTCAGGCGCGTGCGATGCGAGGATCTGGTCCACCCGCTGATTCACATGCTGCTGGTACCAGGCATTGCCCTTCAGGCCAAAACCAATCGCAATACCGAGGTTGATGCTGCTCGCAATGGAGCTGGGAACGCCAATGGCAAGTTCTGCAATCAGTTCAGCAACGACTACGCCAATGAAGATCCAGGAATAGAGATACATCTTGCGGTACCCCATCCAACCAAAGCCGACAAAAAAGGCAGCCCAGTTCCAGGACAGTTGGTGCTTGCGCTGCGCCGCCTCCTTCCATTTGCCCTCGAAGTAGCCATGGTTCTTGCCAACAAAGATCTGGATGGCCTCCTGGCGCGACAGCGATGAAGCTGTTGCAGATCGCGGTTGTACGGTCGGCGCAGGGATGTCAGCGGGAGGTGCCACAGGAGCAGATGCAGGAATGGATACCGCTGCGGGTGCTTGTATGGCGTCAGCAGTGAGTCCAGAAGGAATCGGCACTCCAACTCCAACAGCAGAAACGGACGGCGATGCCGATGGAAATACCGAAACAGGAACAGCCGCGATAGCAGGCACCACATCAAAGTCCAACGGTGCTTCCTGAGGAACTAACTGGATGATGGATTGGGCGCCCGTGCTCTCAATGGCCCGCTTGTACCTGCCAGCAACATCTGCCGTCACATCCTTCTTGACCACACAGGATGGTTGCGACAGCAAGCGCCCTGCCTGCTCGGGGGTGCACTTGAACAAGGACGCAAGCTTTTGCGTCACTTGGTTCGCATCTGATGAAGGGTGTCGTCCGCTCAGGACAACGTTGTATTTCTCTTGCATTTGTGACTCTTCCTCTTGTCGTTATTGGTGGCACCGTAGAAGGACATAACCCGCAGCGGTCTGGCCTCTACAGCCCTAAAAGTGAAGCAAACTCATCCAATCAAAACGCACGAAGGCCAAGACTGAAACAAGCAGCGCATCTATTCAGCGGCCTGTCAGGGGTGGTTCAGAGGGAATGCGCCGGTGATGAGACTGGCAATGAAGATGGGATCCGGCAACTCACAGATGGAAAGCCAAAGGCTGTTGCTGATCGTCCCGTCAGATCGGTGCCCCGACTCATGATCAACTCAAATCAGAGCCGCAGTGCTTGCACTTCCTGGCCTTGGCCAGAATAGGTTCTGCGCAATAAGGACAGTCTTTGGTCGCTTGCGCCATGGGCTGGAAGACAGGGTGCGAGCCGCCTTGCTGGGGCTGTGCGCGACTCAAGCCTCCAAAGATCATCTGGAACCAGAACTTCCAAAGCTTGATGAAACCCCATACCAGGATAGGCAGAAAGATGATCAGTCCCAGGACGATGCCTCCCCCTCCACCACCTGCTATGGCGATATTGGGCATCAACACCCAAGGCAACAGACGCTCCAAGCGCATGCGCGCACTCCTTTTCTTGGTATTCAGTACGGGGAGATGCCCCGCTGATGCCGGATTGGGTTTCTTCCTGCATCAATATGTGAAGCAAACTCCGTAGATGTAAATGTATCAGAAACAGATGCTGGGAGAGTGTCTGCCAAACCCACTCCCCCTACTCATCTTCCTGATCCCGACAACCTGCGCGATGTATTTGCGTACTGGGTGCGTCTCAAACGTGTCGAGAAAGGCTGGTCGCAGGAGCGCCTGGCGCTGGAGTGCGAATTGGACAGAACTTACGTGTCGGCTGTGGAGCGATCTCGTTGGAATGTGTCGCTGGCCAATATTGAGCGCATCGCTCAGGCACTGGATGTGAAGGCCTGGACATTGATCAAGCCGCCGGAGACGCACCGGTAGCACGAGCATTGCTAAGTTCGCAAAAGAAAAAAGAGAATCAGAAAGGATGAACCCGGCGCTAGCCGGGTTCATCCTTTTCTTCTCTCAGGTCACATGTTGAGAGTGTTTCGGCACGATCGTCACAACCTCCGCACATTGGCCTTGCAAACGCTCTCCGTCCACAGAGCAGAGAATGCATTGCCCAAGCGCATCCCATGACACACGAGCGCCAAACCCGCTACCCCATGGCGCGCTCCACGCATGACTGATGACCAGTGCAGCCCTGATGGCATGGATTGACCGGGGTGTGTTTCCCCCTGTCGTTGCAGGCAACGCCATCATCTCCACACCTACCACCCAGACCCAACAAGCGGTTTCCTCCAACTGGCCATAGTGCCTGCGATGCAATATCAGCTTGAGCAGTGCGCAGCCACCATGCTCCAGAACAGTTCCTAGACAGTTCATCGACTCGGTTCCGATGGCCTTGAAACTCCGGATCTCGCATGTCGGAAACAGCGCTTTCCACCCATGGTGGTGATCTGCGTACGTGCTCAATGGCAGAGAGACAGCAATGCTGCGAAGAGGCCGTTGCGTCATCACTGCCACACTGCGCCTCAGGCACCATTCCAGTCCTTCCGGATCCGATACGCTGCCGCGATCTGTATCCGGAAACATGTAGCTCCAGCGCTTACGCCCCGACGGGCTTGTCACCCGGTACTCCCACGGACCATCAAACCGGATGCCATGCATGTAGCAATGGATGAGCGCCTTGCCTGCAGAGTCAGCCATGCTGCTTGCCTCTCCCTCTCTCGGGTTGACGCATCTCCTTCATATGTCTCCCCTGCCCTGTAGGTTCTGCTGCCTGCGGATAGAACTCCTGAACGATTTCCGTCGCTTCCTGCTCCAGTTCCTCAAACAGTCCCAGCGCATAGCCTTCTCTGGCAGCTTGCTCCAACGCTTCCTGGTCGTGGCCGACCTTCTGCGCATATTCCGCAGCCTGTGCCGCTTGGCTGATGGCTGCGTCGAAGGGCATTCCATTGCGGATACCCAGGTCCACGTAGTAGATCGGCGTCCGGTGTGACATGGCCGTGGATTTGGCGCGCAGGCGCAGTTCTAGTGGGAGAGATGCCAGCAATCCACCACTAGCCGCTTGCAGGTACTGCATGCGGGTCATCAAGGTCCGCAGGGAATTGATCCCGGTAGTGCGCAGCACAAAGGTGCTCATGGCGTCGGCCTGGTTGTCCGGGTGGTCAATGCGCATGTGGAATCGCCCAAACGGCTTGCAACCGCCTTCAATGGCGAGCGCACATAGGTCCGGGCCTTCGCAAGGGCTAGCTTCGATACCCTTGGCTGTCGTGCGCTTGCAGGTCTGTCCATCTCCCACACAGAGGGGCCGTGCAGTGGCCCGGTCGAACAAAGTGTAGTTGGCCCGAAGGTTCAGTGCCGGGTCGTTGAAGAGGACACGGATGGGGATGCTGCGCAGCTTGGGTTTGGCAGTATGGGCATGGGCCGGCGCATTGCCATCGTTCGGGCTGACAGCCTGCGCCATAGTCTTTTGCGCCGGGTTGATGTCTTGCTCGCGATCTCTCTTTGTAGGTTGGGAAACATTGGCTGCCCTGGCCCGCCTGACGAGCTTGTCCTGCAATGTCTGTTTCGGTTGCTGCGTTGCACCATCGAACTCAGGAGGTAGAGCCTGCAGCTCCGTGACCTCCACGCCCGTTGTCATCAATGCCCGATCGGTGATCTCCGCGCGCAGAATGGCATCCATCGGATGCAGTACCCAGCCCCTGCGGCTTTGGACCTGGGTGGTGATGGTGAATTCGTCATCTTTCTCCGGCAATCGCTTGCCATTGCGCTCGATGACCTTGCCGATGGAGATGCGCCCCACCACAGGGGGCGTCATCATCAGTCCTTTGATCATGGTGTTTCTCCAGAAATGCAAAAGCCCCTTGCTCCAGAGAAGAAGCAAGGGGCTAGTCGATTGACAAATAGGTTGACAAATAGGTTGATAAATGGGTTGTTAGGTAAATGAATGGATGGTTGGATGGCTTGAGTCCTGATCGGTGATCTGGGATTGACGTACGCTTATTAGTGGCTGGTGATTGCAGGGTGCTGGCCTGAGCAGCAAGCTCAGCCCGACTCCTGCAGCAGGAATCTCCGTGATCCGGCTTTGGCGCTGGTATAGGCCTTGGCCAGCTCCGGATGGTCTTTCTCGAATGCAGCGGTATTGAAGGCCTTGCCGTCCTTGGAGCGCTTCCAGCTCACCGAGCCGCCAGGGAACGTGGCATACGATGCCGCTCCCATGCGCTGCTGAATCTGGTGTTTCAGCAATGCCTCCTGCGCCTCCCAGTCCTGCAGGAGTTTGCGGACGTGCAGCAGCTTGGCGAATGCGCTGCAAGCACTCCCGTCCACGGACAGGTCCACGGTGTCGCCACTGTCTTGCGAATACAGGCTGCGCAGCGCAACTGCCGTGCTGTCCGACGCATCGGCATCGGGCGCCTGGCCGGACTGCACCCTCTCCCAGAACTGCGCCTCCAAGGCCATCAACTGGGCGATCATGGCCTCGTCCCGCTCGATCCGGTGGATCTGCAACTCCTGCCCGCAGATCAGCACTGCCACATCGGCAGCCTGCTTTCCTGTGACTGCCAATTGGTGCATGACCTGCAGCTGGATGTATTCCGGAACGCCTTCCTTCCAGAGCTTGGCGCCGTTGATGCCTGCGGTCTTGCATTCCAGGATCTGGACATCAGAAGCTCCCACCACTTCCCGGTCAATATTGGCGAGCATCCAGGGAACCTGGGGATGACCCAGTACGGCATTGACCCGGCGCACCTTGTTGCCGGTGCGCTTGGTGTAGTGGGCTGCGACGATGGGTTCGAGCAAGCTGCCCCAGTACATGGGGCTGGTTTCGTCGTTGGGATCCACAACTGGGAGGAGATGGCCCTTGCCGGTCTTGTGCATCCATAACTCGAGTTGGGACTGGTAGGGGTTGAGCCCTACGGCCGCCGCAGCATCGGAGCTGCCGATGCCTTGGCGGCGCACATCCAGCCAGGTCTCACGCGGCATGTCCCGGGTAGAAACGAGGCGCAGCGCGGGGCGTCTGGCCTGTGAGGCTAGTGTAGGTATTGAAATAGGTGTCGGCATGGTGCCTCCAATGAAATGAGTAAAGAAATAGACAATGAAAGACCAATGCAAGCGACTGCCCGCCTTCTCCAATCCCCTGCCCCAAAATCTCAAAAGCCCAAAGCACAAAGCCCTCACCGCACTGGTGAGGGCCTATGACGTTGGAAAGCTTTGAATGAGAAAGGAAGGGACAGAGGGAGAAGGCCGAAGGGCGAAGTGCGCGCCGCAAGCCTGTGAATTCAGGCCACTAGTTGCAGGGCGTGTTCGAGTGCACGCTGCTTGACGGCAGCTCCCACACCGAACCAGGCACTGTCCAGGCGGTTGTCCTGGCTGCGGGCCCGGCGTTCGTGGTCCACGTACTCGGTGATCGAGCACAGCAAACCCCAGGCCGTGCCCTGGGCTGCGGACAGGGTGGCACCGCGCCCGTGGCCGTCAAAGAGCATCTGCGCCTTCTGCATGGCGCGCTCGTTGGTCAGCACCGTAGACTGCCCTGCTCCACTGGATCCTGGTTTGTCTGCTGCACACAGCACTTTCAGGAAGAAGTTCATGGCCTCGTGGCTCTTGACCTTGCGTTCTGCCAGGGTGCGCATCTGGTACATGAAGGAATCCCATTGACCCACTGCAATGCCCAATTGGCGTTTGACCGCCTGGGCATCGAAGCGGGTGGAATGGGAGACCTTCACGGCGTTGGTTGCTCCCTGCAGGGCAATCGCCAGGGTGTTGTTGCAGACTACCCGCACGGTGGTGGGCATGGCGACCGTGGCCAGGGTGCCGTCACAGGAGGTTGCCAAGAGCAGATAGCCATGGACGACGTCATCGCCTTTCAGGGCAGCTGACTTTCCGGTTCGCGCCAAAGCCCAGAACTTGCGACCGGCCTTGAGCACACCGGCTGTCTCGAGCTCATAACCCGCGACTTCCGTGAGATCTCGGTAGAACTCCAGTACATCGCGGGGCTGCACCACCTGGTAGCGGTTGCTGACCACTGAAAGTGGTGCCTTGGTGTCACTGCGGTAGAGCACCTTCTGGTCTGGGAACTCCATGGGTTCGGCATACATGGCAGAAGATGCATCCGAGCTGTCAGCCGCCAGATAGCGCACCGGTGTTTCGAGGATCTGCCACTGCATGCCTGCGGCTTGCGCCCAGACATCGAGGGACTGTTTGCGAGGCAGGTGGTTGCCCAGTTGGTGCCAGGGGGTCTGGCCTGCATAGGCCATGGTTTCGACGAGATGGGACATGGTGATCTCCTTGCATCAAACCTTGAACGAATTGCCGCAGCTTTGGCACTCGTAGTTGTCCAGATAGGTCTCGTCGATCTGCTCGCCGATACGACCACCGACTTCGTGACCCACGGTGCCGCCGAGCACACCACCGATGATGGCGCCGAGCAAGGAGCCGAGAACTCCACCTACGGGGCCGGCCACAAACCCGACAGATGCGCCAGTGGTGGCGCCTTGCATGGCCCCGGCGATACCCGTGGCTGTACCTGCGGCAGAACCCACACGCTGGCCCAGCTCCTTGGCAACGCCCTTGGCGCGCACATTCAGAGAGTGGCAATGGGGACATTGGATAGACATAGAAATTCCTGACATAAAGAAAAGCGCCCCGGGCTTGGAGGCCAGGGGCGCTGATGGGATGGAAGTGAGATGAAATCAATGCGGAACAGCTCGCTTTACAGCAAACCGCTACCGCATCACGTCAGGAATATATGACTGAAAAGTTTTGGAATCGAAAGGACTGGAGTGGCTGGAGACGAAGGCACGACCGCTGCTCCATGTGCAGGTTGAGACGTTAATTTTGAGCTGTATATCCAGCGAGTTTTTTGCTACTAAAAAGTGGGCAATCAAAGTATCTACTACGGCACCTAAATTAATAAGTTACACGATGCACGGCACCCTATCAATTTTTGATTGGTACACGGGTATCCCTGTGCTGCCCATGTATCCCGATACTCCGCTTCGTCAACAACAACCAACGGAGTTCATCGTGAACCAACATTCCCAAGATAGCCGCCCCTTCCGTGTCGTGCGTATGCAAAAGGTCAAAGAAATGACGGGCCTTGCTCACAGCACGCTTTTTGCGAAATACGACCCGTCGAGCCCATGCTTTGATCCCACTTTTCCCAAACGTGTCCGGCTGGGCTTGCGCTCAGTTGGCTGGATTGAGACTGAAGTAATGGACTGGGTACAAAAGTGCCGCATCCATTAATGGACTAAAACAAAAGATCTATGACTCAATCTCAAAAAAGTGAATTGGTACCACATGCCTTCCATCTTTACACCATGCAATACCAATTCATGGAACATCTAAGGCGCTCTTAACCAATTCCCAGTCCAGTTCGAGAACGCACCAGAGACTCATAAGGAGTCTCTGGTACCCCCAGATATATCCCCCTTACACTTTCTCACCCCAAAATTATGAAAAATTACTACATATCTCCAGCAGCCACCATAAGCGACGCCTGCATTTATATCGAAGAGCCAGAAAAAATCACTAACTCAATAGCGTCATTTAAGCAAGCGATCCATGCCATACAGTCCCAAGTCCAGTCGCCAACGGGAATGGTCTTCAGTTCCGCCCTGGCTATGGCTGCAAGCTGTACCCAAGGTCTCTTTGATGTCGAATGCCCAGGCAGCTGCCGCAGCCCGACCAGTCTTTTTGTGTTAACCATCGCTGAATCGGGGGAGCGCAAAACATCCACGGACTCTCAGCTTATGCGCGTCTTGTCGGATTTCGAGCAGAAGGTGAACGAGGACACCACTCAACAAAGTGATGCGATGCGCAAGGTTGAGTACGACCTGTGGAAATCCCAATTGAAGGGTTTGCAACGCGCTCTTGACAAAGCAGCTTTCGAGAGTGATGAAAAGGCATTGAGTATGTGCAAGGATAAGCTGTTCGCGCACTACAAAAACCAGCCAGGCCCCTCCTCTTTGCTGCGCCTGCTGTTCGAGGATGCCACCATGCCTGCTTTGCTCGAAAGCCTTGCCAAAACCTCACCCAATGCAGTCCTTAGTTCCAGCGAAGGCGGTATTCTTTTTGAAAAGGCCAATTTGCCTTTTCTGCTGAGAGCGAACAAGCTCTGGGATGGAGAGGATGTGCATGTAGACCGGTCTACCAAGCCAAGCTTTATCGTTCGTGGAGCTCGCTTGACAATCTCTGCAATGATTCAGAAAAAGATGCTGGAGCGTCTGGTAAACCGCAAAGATGACGGCGCACGGGCCTCTGGTTTCTTTGCCCGATTTCTCATTACCGAACCTGAGTCGACACAAGGAACACGTTTTGGCAATTTTGCAATTTCAGAGGGTCAGCTTTCGAAAAATAAGGAATACCTCACATGGCTTCAATCCCGAGCGACGGAGCTCTTGCAACGTACCCATAACAATGATGACACCGATAAGAAGCTAGTGCACTTCTCGCCAGAAGCCGAAAAGGTTTGGAAGAATTTCTACGCTGAGGTGGAATCTTCTTTGGGAAAAAATGGCATTTTTGCAGACATCCGAGATTTCGCCTCCAAGATCTCAAATAATTTGTCCCGCATTGCTGCCGTGCTGCATTGCTTCTGTGGCCTCGAAGGGGATATCAGTGCCGACACAGTGAAGTTTGCGGCTGAGTTATGTAAAGTTTACATCGCTGAGTTCAAGAAGATATTTGGCTTTAAAGACCCAATAACAATCGCTCACATGAATGCCCAAAAGGTTTATGAATTTCTTTGGAAAAGCCATCAAAAATCGCCTCATTTTGGCATCAACAGAACTTGGCTACTTCGCCATGGGCCCTATGGCTGCCGCTCAATTGTGGAGTTGAATGCAGCTTTGGGAATTTTGGAGGCACAAAACTTAGTTCGCACTGAACGGCACCATAGTGGCCGTCACACCAACACTGTTGTCCTCAATACAATGGGGTTTCATGGGAGTCTTCCTCGCCAAATACTGGCCCTCCCCACTGAGGATGTCTGGAATGATGTGCTACAGAGCAACACGGTTAGTGTTGCACTGATCCCGCTTCATGTCTGATTGCATGAAAAGGCTGCTACACCTGCTATGTCGCAGGTGTAGCAGCCTTTTTTTGACGATGTACAAGCCTCACTCTCGCCCTCAGCATCAAATGAAGAAGTTTATGGATGGTGATAGCCATGCCAGAAATGATTATTTTCAAGAGTAATTTTCAAAAATAAAACTTCTTAAAATTCTTTAAAAACCGAAGAGCACCCACCTATAACCACGACCACATTCTTCACCATCATGTATGTTTAAGTAATATTAATAGAATCATCATTAATAAAATCACCGGCAAATAAAGACACCAATAAGCCATGACATTAAAAAACAAAACTATATTCAAATCAATAACACATTAAAGTACTTAGTCCATCACGCCAATGTCCCCATCGGATGAATGAGGTAGAAAGACTAAAACCTCAAAAATGAAAAATATTGAGTTTTATAGACCTCTTCAAAACGTATGTCCCCAAACAACCATGGAGTCCATCATGAAGCGTAACCCATCCAACACAAACCACCACCTGCACAATGAGCCCACTTTTCAAGGACATCCAGTACAAACAAACCATGGCCCATTGATTAAAGAGCACTTATCCAGAACACTGGATTGTTTTGAGAAGGCACTGGGTCAATATTCACGCGTATGCATGATGAGATTTGATCTTCATATTCCAGAAAATTATTTCAGCGATGCACTTGCTGACAATACCCTAATGAATCGATTCTTTGCTTCCCTTCGCTCTCAGATCCAGAGCGCTCAAAACAGAAGCAGAAAGCTAGGTCATCGTGTGCATGATACAGACTTACGATATACATGGGGGCGAGAGGTAAGTACCACAGGCCGAGTTCACTATCACATCACCCTTCTACTCAATCATGATGCATACGCCTATATCGGAGAATTCAGTCTCAAAAAAGACAACATGTACAGCCGTGTTCACAAAGCCTGGGCCAGCGCATTGGGAGTTGTAATAGATGACTTAGCAGGCTTGATTCACATCCCGGAAAATCCTACTTATATGATCAAAAAAGATGACAGACAGTCCCACAATGATGCGTTTTCCCGGGCAAGCTATACCTGCAAAATGAATACCAAGCAAGATGGACAAGGATTTCATTCTTTTGGATGCAGCAGAATATAACCCTACACTTTTGAACGCATGGATCTGGTAAAGCACTGAAGAATCAGTGCTTTAAGTTAATATACTTGGATGCGGCCTTCTTAAAAACTGCATCATCTCTTTGCCATGTTTGAACTCGACGAACAAGATGTTGAACATCGAAATAAAGCTGATCGCTTTCATATTCCCTGGTTGCTTTTAGATTCTCGTAGCGAGAACTAAATTCATCTTGAACACCTTCAAGCGCAGCTCGAATTGTATTGAATTTTTTTTCTTGATTTTTCGATTGCGCTTCCAAAAGATCCAGCAAAATTTCCTTCACCTCGCCCAAGTACATCGTTTTATCATGCTTAACCGGTTTTTTACTATTAAAATCCGATGCAATTTGAATTCCCTCAAAGTACTTCACCAGTGCATGCATTTTTCCAATATTGGTATATATTTTCCTTAAAATAGAAAAGTTTTTCTTGGTAAATATCAACCATACTTGCTTATTTGGAGGTAACCGCCCCTCCAAAATAACCTCCCGATATCCACCAATAAGCAGTAAAGTCTCTCTACTTAATCGCAAAGCATAGCCTTTTGAGAAGCTAAAGCTTCGAAATATTCCAGACTCAACAACGGGACGAGTTGTCAATATTTCTTGCAATACAGCTACCCTATCCTCCTTCTGAACAATTGCATTCAACTCCTTGGAGGTAAAGACATTGAATTGCATAAACTCTATACAAAGACTATTGAATTGGTGTTTGACTTGCACGAGTTGATCGTATGGATCTTCTGCATACGGATCGACATTTTTAATCTCAGAAAAAGAGTCACTCTGAGCAACAGGCACCGATTCACCACATGGAGGCACGACCATATATTGAAATACCTCCTCGATTAGGAGGCTACCAACATTCGCTCGCTGCAGCGAGGTTCTTTCTGGCAATGGATCACAGAATTTTTTGTAAATCAGCATATTCATAAGATAATAAATAAAACTTCAATGACTGATATCTTTATTTACCATGAGCATCAGACAGCTGGCAATAAAAAATCTGGCATCCAAAACTACTTCCATTTTACGCGTACCGGCCAGCGTGATAGGTATATGGGAGCGCTTGGAGCCAAGAATATCAGTGTAGGCCAACTTTAAAGTAAAATTCGATGTTAGCCATCGAACCCGACCAAGCGGTTATCGACAATGAAGCAGAACCATGTCAACGCCCCTCGCCATCAACCCTGACAACCCTCATCCTGTGGAAGCGCATTGGTCGACGGCGTGGTCGAGTGACTGTGCTACGCTTCGGGGAAGCCGCTCGTGCTTGCAGTCCTCCCAGTCGAACACGCCGACATAGCTATCGGCGCGGGCCGCGTGACCCTGATTTTCATCTCTTACACGCCAAACACATACTCTCTCGACTAAAACACCTACGGCGTTGACCCGGCCGAGTTGATAATAGTGCGCAATGGCTACACGCTGTTGCTGGTGCAAGGTGCGCTGAAGTTGCCCACTCTCGGTCTTTACACACAAGAGGACCACGACGATGCCCTGTCCTTCGACGGTATGCCCAATATATAGCCGCACTCCTCGCCTGCGTCGCTTGTAGCGGGCCTACAGCTTGGCCAGATGCATTAACCGGAGACCTGGTTCATCCCGCAGCGCTCGAGTAGTCAGTCGCGGGCAATGGCTGTCAGCTCGTCTACAAATGCCTTCTGGCCTTTGTACTCGTCCTCACCCTGCACGCACTCCATCAGGCGGTCGATAAAAAAACTGGGTTACACCCAGTTCCTTGGCGCAGTAGCGCACCACTGCACAAACCCGTGAAGCTGTCACAGTACCCTGCTGGTCATAGAGAGCCACAGGCGGTCGTCGGTACAGTCCCGGAACTGGCCATAGAGGTTCAGCAGATAGTTCTTCGCCTCGCTACTGTCGGCACATATGCAGGGTTGTGCAGATCATTGCCTGAGAACTAGCGAACCTAGTGTTCCAGGGTATCGGTTGAAGAGAGAAGGCAGCAGATGCGTGAGGATGTTCAGCGAGGTCTTGCATTTAGTCAGTAGACCCAAGGCCAACTTCACGCCCTCTTGTTCTTTCTCAGCCATGTACCCCCTCGGAGCGTATCCGGGCAAGATCATGGAGAACTCAAAGGATTTTTTCAGCGTTTCAAACTATGTGAAAATATGAAAGTTATTAATATTTATTGACACTCATCAGATATCACCTACACGTATACACCACTGAGCAGAATGATCATAGAGCCATCAATGAAAAAAGGGGTTCGCCATGCAGCAAGCAGCTTCCCTAATGCTCACCATGCCTAGCCATCCACTCATCGCTCAACGAGGCGGAAAGTCAGTCGCTATATGTGCCTGCTGTGGCTATCGATATTCGTAAAACTTCCGAAAAATACCATCGCTTGGTTGCTTTGCAGCAAGCGAAACAGTTTGTTAGCTAGTGCAGCTTCGTGTCGCGCTCGTGTGCCTCCCTCCCCATATGACCTACCCGGGTCAGTTGCATGAGCAGCTCTTCGTTGAGCAAGCGGCTTTTTTCTTCAAGACCATGCCATCAGAGGCTTTTTCTCTCGAATACCTCTTGTCTTCGCCAACCTAGCCCTCTGCTACAAAGCATTGGTTGCTCTAAACAGGTACGCTGAAATTTTTTTCTATATAACATTGGGTCTTCGGTACAAGGTAGGCTTCCACCTCTTCCTAAAGCGGAGGGGGTTCAGCGAGTATGAGCCCTGAGAAAAAGAAAAAGCCCACTGGTGAGTGGGCTTTTTTTAAAGGGTGCCGGGCCCCTGAGGGCTAACCAAGTGTGGGAGAGAGGGCAGACGCACCTGGACCAGCGAAATTTGAAGCTATCTATATATGCTTGTATTCTGTAGAAATAGGGATCGCAAAAAATCCTCATTAGCTGTTTTGAGCGGTCTTCCAACTCTGCGGTAGCTAGTAGGTTCGTATTTTTCGCCCGGAAAGAAGGCGGATTCGACATCCCGAAGTGCGCTCCAACCAAAGCCTCTTAGTCGCAACAGTCCAACAGGATATATGGCTTTGATTTTTTCAGCCGAATCCACGCCATTCCGCTCTAATGCGTGACGTGTACGCGGTAAAAGTACCTTGAATCTGTGATCATCGGTCATGGTGAATGCCTATCAAGGCTACCTTAGCAATTCGAGTATCAAGTATTTCGCAAATTACTGCTCACTGCAATAGCGCCATGCCAGAAGAAGATGTCTATAGCAGTCATATTCTGTTAACTACTGTGGAAACCTAAAACCGACTCCTATCGGCGCTCGACTCCCCCTCAAGGAACTAGCACCATCCAAGCGGCCCACCACATGAGTGGTTTTTTTATTTTCTGGAGCCCACCATGACTGAACCCACCCATACCCCGCCAAAGCGCTGCGGAAGCTGCGGCTCCCCGTAGAACGCGAGCCGGCACCAGGCGAAGGCCTGCCCTGCGGCCATTGATTAACCCTCCCTACTGGGCTATTGAATGGAGGCCAATCATGGCAAAGCAAATCTCCTTTTTCCTCAGCCTGTATCGCATGCGTAGGCATTCGGCAAGCCCCATCGAAGCCGCTAGATGGGCCTTCGACCCTTGCCGCCAAAATCACGAGACCAACACAAGCGCCGCGCACCTGCAGGTTCTCATACGCAAGCATCAAAAGCTTGGGCCTGACCCCTTCACTCAGGAGGAGGTTGAACACCTTCTGACCAAGTTCGGCAGCGACCGAGGCCGGGACTTTTACGAGTTCTCATTTTTCAGCGGCATGCGCCCATCAGAAATGCTGGCCCTGAAATGGACCAATGTTGACCTGCGCGCGGGCTCGGAGCTAGTGGATGCGACCCTCACCCGGGGCAAGATGAAAGGCACCAAAATATCAGCAGCCCGAGAGATTGAACTGACAAGCCGCACCCTGCGCGTGCTAGAGCACCAGCGCAAGCTGACCCAGTTGGCCGGTGGCGTGGTGTTTGTGGGGGATTGACGGGCAGTCGTTCACATGGACTGAGCCCCGCTTGATAAGTGGTGGAGGCCCACAATGCGTGGTATCCAGCATGCGCCAGCGTGACGGCAGACGCGCCACACCTTTGCGACCATCTGCCTGAAGGTGGCATCAAGCCCGCGTGGGCAGCCGGCAAATGGGGCATTCGGTCGAAATGTTCTACCGTGTATACAGCCGCTGGTTCGACCATGCCGACAAGGGAACTGAGCGCCGCAAATTGGACGGTTACATTTCAGCGGAAAGCTGGGACACGAAGGCCGAATTAGGCGGTATTTAACTGTTTTCCTACAGTGAAAACTGTATGAATTATCAGTGCAATTCAGTCAAAATAGGCCAAAATCAGGTTCGACTCCTGTTGGGGACCAAAATTCTGCAATAGAATCAAGCAAAGAAGCAGCTTAAAAACACAAACGAGACAAGAACGGGACAAAACCAGACTATTTAGACTTAATTCTACAGGTCGTTTCTGGTTTGCTTGTCCTGCTTCTTCAGCCTTGAACTCCTGCCAGCAATCGTAAGGATGCGGCCCACAAGCAACACAACAGGCGCTCTGGACTGGAGCCAGTGTTAGCTATTGCCGCTCACCGCCGCTATGAGCTGGCCGCCTTCGAATAGCCGTATCGCCTTCAGTTTGAACTCCAAGGTATAACGTGCCTTCGGCGCATCCAATTCGTCATTTCCGTTCTCCTTGTTGACATTGCATCACCCAGCATAGGAGACGGTTTCCACGTGCAAAGCCCCTCCCCACGTTAAGGAATATACGGATGAGTCTGAATAAAAGCAGCCCGATAATATTGTTAACGTTGTTGCAAAGAGAAGCAAACTATCATCACCCAAAATGCAACCGCTGTGATGGCTGCGATGGAGGTGGTAAGGTGCTAAAGCTTAAGTTATCAAAATACGTTGTTTGGGTGGGCCTTTCGCTGCCCATGACACAGGCGGCTTTTGCTGCTAATCAATGCCTCGCACTTCCCGGCACTTACGGGGCGGTCACCGTGACCGGCTGTGATAATGATACAGTCAAAGGGATTACCAACCCGATGAGTTCGGTGCTCCTCCCCGGCTTCTATCCAGATGGCTTTGACGGTGTTGGCCTTGGAAATATGCCCGACATCTCGATGACTTCCTGCACCTACACCTTTAACCATCCGATTCTTGCGAGTTCAATCACCGTAGACTTGACTTCGATGGAGCCTTCGTGGGGCAACCCTGTTCGTGATGCCTTCTCGGTGTCGTTAGACGGTACCGCGTATGCATTCACAAGTGCCGATATCGTGCAAACGCCGCTGCTGCCGGTGAGTACTGCATTTGGTCCCGGCCATCTAGATCAGGAGGGCGGTACGGTCATATCCGCGCCGGACCTTAGTAGCTCTGGCAAAGTGAAAATATCGGCGAGCCAGTGGATCAACTCGATGAAAGTGACCATGAAGGGAAGCGGCGTAGCCAGGGTTTGTCTTGATGACGCAGCCCCGCCAACGCCACCGTCTACTGTAGCTGCATCGGTGCCGTTGGGTCCTTGGGCTGGCGGCGCCGCCTCTGTAGGCATTCTGGGATTAGCGGCCTTTATGGCACGTCGGCGCAAGGGTGTTAAGCAGTCTTGATGTGTAGGACCTTGGTCTGTGCCAGGGCAGGCAAACACCCACTGATTGAAGGGACTCTACTGCCCTCCTGAGTCGCCACTAGCTGTGAACTGTCAAGAGGTTGTTTGCAGATTTGAGCCTGGCCATCGGGGCAATTCGACCAATGCCGCTGTGAGGCCTGTGTGAATCGCCCCGACTTGGCTAGACACTCTTGAGCCGTTGGGAATGGCGCTGTTCAAACTCGATGGGCGATAGCCCTGAGGCCGACGAATGACGGCGCTGCGAGTTGTAGAACATCTCGATGTAGTTAAAGATATCCGCTCGCGCGTCGCTGCGGGTCGTATAGATACGACGTCGGATGCGTTCGCGTTTGAGCAGTTGAAAGAAGCTCTCCGCCACAGCATTGTCATGGCAGTTGCCGCGTCGACTCATGCTGCTGACTAGGTTAACTTCGGCGAATGGTGGAGATCAAAGCAAGCAAAGCACTAGATACATGACGGTGGCCCGAGTAATAGAGACAGAGGCCGGGATACGCGGGACACCATTCCTCCAAAACTGTTTGCAGGCGACCGCTTTTTAGACCATCGTAAGTTAGATGGTCGGGCACGAATGCAATGCCGATGCCATCGGTTGCCGCTTCAACCATCAATTTCTGATCGGTCAACGTAAGCCGCCCCTTGACGTCGATGGCTTCCTTCTTTCCCTCGCGTTCAAACTCCCAACGATAGATCGAGCCGCTGTCGAAACGAAACCGAATGCACTCATGATCGAGTAAGTTCCGAGGTGCAGTGGGCTTGCCATAGGTTGCAAAGTAAGCGGGCGACGCGACTGCAAGAAAGCGAATGTCATCCGAGACCTGAACTGCAATCATGTCTTTCGGAACGGCTTCCTTCAGCCGGATACCGGCATCAAATCCTTCATCAATCACGTCACTCAGGCGGCCATCGTTAACGATGTCTAGTTGAACTTGCGGGTACTTCTGCAAGAAGCTCGCAAGGATAGGCCGTAGCACGATCTGAATGGCACCTTCGCTCGCATTTATTCGAATCGTTCCACTAGGAGTGTCGCCCAAATCCCCGACGACACGAACCGCTTCCTCAATAGACGCCAGAGCCGGGCGAAGTTGCGTTGCAAAGTGCGCGCCTGCCACGGTCAACGCCATGCTACGCGTCGTGCGGTTGAGCAGTCGCACCCCTAACTGTCGCTCTAGCGCCTTTACAGAATGACTGACCGCCGATGGTGTGACTTCCAGTGCAATTGCCGCCGATCGAAAGCTTTTGTGATCCGCGACTGCGAGGAACACAGCGAGCGCGAACATATCGCCGAATCTCAATTGGTGAGCTCTGTTCATCGTGACATCCCAGATTGGTGTGATTGTTTAGATAGTGGACGATCAATATACTGCAGCGAACCACTACCAAAGGAATATGCATGCCTCAAAAAATCTTGATCACCGGAGCTAGTTCCGGCTTCGGCCGAGGCGCAGCTATCGAACTCGCACGTCTCGGGCATAAGGTCACAGCCACCGCCGAAACATGGCCGCAAGTTCGCACCTTGCGCGCCGATGCCGCAGAAGCAGGAGTCATCCTCGAAGTCATCAAGCTAAACCTGCTCGACAAGATCGACATTGCTAGAGCAGGATCCTTCGATCCCGACGTCTTGGTCCTGAATGCGGGCATCATGGAAGGTGGCTCCGTCGTCGATATCCCCATGCAACGGGTGCGTGAGTCGTTCGACATCAACCTGTTCGGCCACCTGGAATTGGTTCAGGCCATTGTTCCGAAGATGGTGGCCCGCAAGGCCGGCAAGATTGTTTGGACCTCGTCGATGGGTGGTATCTTGGTAGTGCCGTTTCTCGGAGTTTACTGTGCTACGAAGCACGCGATTGAAGGTATAGCAGGCTCTATGAAAGCTGAACTCGCGCCCTATGGCATTAAGGTCGCCACTGTAAATCCGGGTGTCTTTGGTACCGGATTCAATGACACTGGAGCCGAGAGCTACGTGCAGTGGTATGACGCCGAAACCGCGGTCGTGCCAATGCCGGACTTTAGCGGCAGCCTAGTTGATCAGGCGGACCCACAGGAGATGATCGATGCAATGGTGGAGATCATCCCCGCCGAACAGCATCTGTACCGCACCATGCGCCCTCTTTCGACGATTGATGCCGCCAAGCAATGGCAAACGACCGAGTGGTCACAAAATGCCTAATGTGTCACTCGAAAAAGCAGATCACATCGTGGCACGGGGCCGCGTCGCGGCCAGAGATCGCGGTCTGAATGCAGTCTTCGCGATCCTAGATACAGGCGCCAACTTGGTCACATTTTCGCGCATGGACAGTGCCTGGCTGGCATCGAACGAGTTGTCTATTGCCAAAGCGCGCACCTCGGTGATGTTTCAAATGCCAAGCGAGGCGCTCAGTGTCCCGTGGGAGCCTGGACAGCCGCTCAGGCATTTCGACCATATCCATTCGGGTGGGCTCTTACTAATGGCAGGGGCGTTGTTGCACAACTCCAGCTCTGCAGTGCGGTAGGCTCGCCAGATGAGTGAATCGAGCTGGGGGCGCAAGCGTTACCGCACCACAAACTGGAAGGCGTACAACGCAGCATTGAAGGCCCGAGGCGACTTGACCATCTGGCTGGACTTTGGACTGCAGTGGTTGGCCCCTCCAAGCGGCAAGCGTGGCCGCAATCGCATCTTCTCAGATGCTGCTATCCAGTTTTGCCTGACCATCAAATGTCTGTTCGGCTTGCCTCTGCGGCAAACCTTGGGCTTGGTGCAGTCGTTACTCAAATTGATGGGCCTGCCTTGGGCTACGCCCGACTACAGCACGGTGTGCTGTAGGCAAAAGAGTCTGGATGTTCTAGTGCACTACCGTCCAAGCAGCCAGGGCCTGCACATGCTCGCTGACTCCACGGGCATCAAGTTCCTGGGCGAAGGCGAGTGGAAAACCAAGAAGCATGGTGCAGAGCGGCGCCGTCAATGGCGCAAGGTGCATCTGGGTATTGATGCCGACACTATGCAGATCCGGGCCATCGTTGTGACCACCAATGAAGTCGGTGACTCGCCAGTGGGTGCCGAGTTACTGAATCAAATCCCCAGCCATGAAACTGTGGTCAGCCTCACGGGTGATGGAGCGTATGACACGCAGGACGTGCATGAGGCTTGTCACAGGCGGGGAGTCATCCCCGTTATCCCGCCGCGAAAAGGAGCAAGGCTGCGCAAAGGACTGGCATTCACCCATCGCAATGAGGCAGTCAAGGCATGCAAGCAATTGGGTCGTGCCATCTGGAAACGCTGGAGCGGCTACCACCGCAGATCACTGGTGGAGACGAAGATGAATTGCTTCAAGCGCTTGGGTGAGAAGGTGATGTCCAGGACGTTTGAGCGACAAGTAGTCGAGCCGGGCATTCGGGCATCCATCCTCAATCGCTTCACCGAGCTGGGCACGCCCCAGACGGTGGCCCTGGCATAACTACGTCTGGGGTTTGGGGAGACTCAGCCTCAGACCGATTTATGCAACAAGGCCCATACGGCACATAAGACTAAAGAGGCGGGGAAAATGCTGAGCTTTCTAAGCCATATGTTTTTTTCCGGCAACAAAAAGTCAATTAAGTACATCAATCACGAAAATCCATTTCTAGGCACCTACTATTGACTCAATTCAATTGAATCCCAAGAGGAAAGCAAAATGAAGAAAATACCAAGAACCCGGGTACTGTGTGCAGCAATGCTAGTGAGTGCTGCGGCCCATGCAGAAACCCCGGTAGCTGCCAATTCCCAGTATTTCACCGGCTGGAAAATGGCCAAGTTTGTGACGGCCGTTCCCACCCCCACAGCGGGCACCCCGATCAATGCAACGATTGGTGGGACTCCGTTCACGATCAACACCGTGGGCACAGCCCCCACCGTCTGGGCAACCTGGGGCAGCGGACAAAGTACTGCGCTCATGAGCTCTACCGATCTGCCGGCCAATATCGGGCTTCCGACGGACCCGGGCAATGTGTGGGAAGTGGGTGGCGGCGATATCTCGATGAAGTTCCAGGCGCCGATGGTGGTGGGAACGACCCTGTTCAGCCATGACTTCGACTCAGCCGACGCCATGGAGTATCGCTTCTACCGTTGTGACGGCACGCAGGTGGATGCCAGCCTGGTCGAATACCTGCAGATCGCCACGGCCAACAATCCGGTGCAGACCCCTCCGGTGGCGGGCGCCACCGATTCCTTCTGGAAGCTGGCAAGCCCCACCACTGGTCCTCTTGGTGGCACCACAGCAGGTCTGGTCGTGAAGGCTACCGATGTCTGCGAAATCCGGGCCAAGGAACTG
Source organism: Comamonas sp. 4034 (assembly GCF_050434545.1). Lineage (NCBI taxonomy): Bacteria > Pseudomonadati > Pseudomonadota > Betaproteobacteria > Burkholderiales > Comamonadaceae > Comamonas > Comamonas sp. 4034. The sequence continues at coordinate 47,155 of NZ_JBNDIT010000010.1, forward strand.
GGACTGCCAAGGCATTCCACCATTGACTTGATGCTGGGCATTCCGCCCACACCCAACCCAGTTGCCGACACCAGCAACACCGTGCAGGGCCAGCCTGTCACCATTGATGTGCGTGCCAATGACACCACCTCTTCGCCACCGGCAACCCTCGCGCCGCCCACCATTACGCAGCCGCCTGCGAATGGCACGGTCACCATCGATGGTTCCGGCAAGGTGGTCTACACACCCAACGCAGGATTTTCGGGGACCGATACGTTCACCTACCAGGTGTGCGTGCAGACCGCCCCTACCCAGTGCAAAACGGCCACGGTGAGCGTGAACGTGCTGGGCGTAACCGCCACGGCCGACTCTGCCACCACGAAGGTCGATACACCAGTGACGGTCGGCATTCTGGCCAACGATGCATCGACCGATCCCGCCAATGCGCCACTGGCCGGCCCTGCAACAGCGGTTTCCGCACCTGCACACGGCATGGTCGTCTACAACGCCGATGGCACAGCCACCTACACCCCGGCGGCAGGGTTTACCGGCACCGATACCTTTGAATACCAGATCTGCACCGCACAAGGCACTTACCCTGCACCGGCATGCGCTACTGCCAAGGTGACGGTTGTAGTGACCTCCAGCGTAACGCCTCCAGCACAAAGCAATCCAGCGCCAGTCCCCACACTTGGAGAGTGGAGCCTGTTCAGCTTAACTTCTCTGGTTGCATTGTTTGGCATTAGCCGCATCCGTAGGCGTCAGACCTAAACCTCAAGATCCTGCCCAGTGCCATAGTGGCGCCAGGGCAGCCTTTTGATGCGATCCTCGGCGCTGATGGAGCCCGCAAGGTGCGTTGGTCGGTGGCTGGCAAAGGCAAGCACGGCGTGTGTGAGTGAGCTACTTCAACCTGACCACTGACGAAATTGTGTTGCTGGTAGCTGTGTATGCCAAGTCGGAAAAGGAAAACATCACTCAGGCGAGACCGAAAGGAAATGAGAATGAAGACCCTGAAGCAACTCTAGGGCCTTGATACCAACAAGGTAGCCAAGGCCATCGAGGCTGATGCAGGCGAAAGCCTCCTCGGCCTGCGCGAAGCGCTCACCGAAGCCAAGTCGGCGCTGTGCATACGCCCAAGCAGATCGCCGCGCGTAAGCCTGAACGCCTTGCAGGCAGTGACCTATGCGAAGGTGTCCACCACCGTCCGATAGATCGTGACGTTGTAGAAGCATTCAAGGCCCAGGGCGCAGGTTAGCAGATGCTCATCAATGATGTGCTTCGCGCTGACCTCAGGGCCCGGCGCATGGGCGCCATCAAGGCATTTTCTGTATCCGAGTGAGTAGACTATATATAGGTATTAAAAGCCTATGCTGGCATAACTTCTACAAATTATCCAAGAAAATTGCAATGACCAACACTTACCAGCAAACAAAATAATGAATTGTCAAAAATAGTCAGGTTCAAACCACCCCACCAATTCATTAGATATAATATTTAATTAAAATTCGACGATAACTATTTTCAACTAAGGGAATTATGAAGAAATTTCACGCTGTATTGGTTAGCAAAGGCGTCAGTTTGGCACTGATTAATGGGTTAGGGATAGCTGCGCATGCGGCCACAATCCAAGTCGCACCGAATTCAAATTACTTTAATGGATGGCAATTTAATACGTCTACATCCGCTAGCACAGGCTGCGGGTCAGAGAACACTCCCGCAACAACAACACTTGCAGGTACGTTTAATGGCGACACATTTCAACTTACTGCAGATGTTTCTCCTGCACCGGAGCAGTGGCAAAACTGTCCGGTGTGGTCTTTTGGTGGTGGGATGCCTGCGGGCATCAGTGCTCCCGCTAGTGTTAGCGCGGTGAACATTCGCAGGGGAAATATTCAATATACATTTCCCAAGGCTCTTCCTGTTGGCACAACCCTTTTTGTACAAGATTTAGATCTTCGAGAAACGATTAATGTTTCATTCTTGAATTGCGCCAATCAGCCAATTGATGCAAGCGGTTTTGACCTGCTGCGTGTGTCTACCCCTTCTTCTACTATTCCTACTGTCACACCAGGCACTAGCTGGGGCGCAACCACTGCGAGTCTTGATGCTAGTTCTCCCAACGAGTTGTTTGGAATCACTATCCGCGATGCCAACATATGTTCTGTTCGGGTTGTAAGCACAGCAAACAGTAATAGCGGTGGTGAGCTTTTCTTTTTTGGTCTTCCTCCTGCCACTGTGATCGCCGTTGATGACGTAGGAACCACGACACCAGCAGCGCCTGTAACTGTAGATTTGCGCGCCAATGATTCCACTAGCCAGCCCGGAAGTGTGAACCTAAACACTCCGATCATCACAATACAGCCGACCAACGGCACCGTGTCCATTGATGGCTCTGGCAATGCTGTATATACATCAAATGCAAACTTCACTGGCACAGATACATTCAAGTACCAGGTCTGCACCCAGGTTACTGTTCCGCGATGTGCTGTGGCGACTGCGACTATTACAGTAAATGGTGCTCCACCAATGCCTCCAGTCATCAATGATGCGAGCTATACAACCAAGATAAACACGCCAGTAACAGGAAATGCAGGTACTGGAGGCCAAGTTCCTCCAACCTCTGTGTTCCAGGTGGTGACCCCTCCTCTACAAGGCCAACTGACCTTGGACCCAGCAACTGGCGCATTTACATACACTCCAAGCTCCAATTACACTGGAGCAGACACTGCAACAGTTCGCGTCTGTCTGCCCGCACCCAACAGCACACTGTGTGATGATGCAGTACTTACCTTCAATGTGCAAGGTGATGGAAGTGGTTCGACTGCAACTCCAGTGCCTATGCTTGGTGAATGGACATTGATCGGTTTGACTTCTCTGGTGGCAATGTTAGGCATTGGCTTCATCCGTAAACGTCAAAGGTAATCTTCAAACAAAAAAGAGCCTCCCCGGCGCCGTTATGGCATGAACTGCGCCCTCTAAAGTTGGACGGTCTGAAAGACAACTCGAGGATACCTGGGCTGGGTTCTGTATTGCACAGGACTCAGCCCATTTAATTTTGTTTTGATGCGTTCGTGATTGTTTGAAGTCTCCTCGATTTCCTGAGCCAGTCAGAAGTAGAGGTTGGGGAACAGTTTGACACGGTACTCGACAGGTGGGATTCGGCCGAGGGCTTTGTGAGGTCGATGGTGGTTGTAGCGGTACAGCCAGTCGGCCGTTATGTCCGTACCTCCTGCAGGTTGTCGAATACGTAGCAATCGAGTACCTCGGTACGGTAGTTCTTGTTGAATCGTTCGACATAGGCGTTCTGCGTGGGCTTTCCAGGCTGGGTATGGTTAAGGGCAATGCCCTTGGTCTGCGCCCATTTCGCTAATGCATCGGCGATGAACTCGGGCCCGTTGTCCAGGCGAATCGATACCGGCGCACCTCGCACTTCCACCAACTCGTTCAAAGCTCGGATGACACGCGCAGCAGGCAGGCTGGTATCGACCTCGATGCGCAGACCCTCACGATTGAACTCGTCGATGACGTTGAATGTCCTGAAGCGCCGTCCCGACCATAGTGCATCGGCCATGAAGTCGCAGCTCCACCCCTGGTCGGGCCAGCCTGCAGCCTGTAGCGGTTGTTTGATGCGCGCTGGCAGCCGTTTCTTACCTCGCCGCGGTAAATTCAGCCGCAGCTCGCAGTACACGCGCCAGAGCACGGTCTTTCCCCAAGGCTTGCCCTGGTGGCGGGCACTGTCGTACAGCAGCCCGAAGCCGTGGCGCGGGTTCAGTGCGATGTAGTTCTGGATGAAGGTGATGACCCCGGAGTCGTCGCGTGCAACAGGCCGATAGCGCAGCGTGGAGCGGGCGATACCACTGGCCTGGCAGGCACGGCGCTGGCTCATGCCGTGCTCGGCCACTAAGGCTTGAACGACCATCTCGCGACGCTCCGGGGTTAGAGCTTTCGCTCAACGACGTCCTTGAGCGCGTGGTTCATCAACGCCAAGTCAGCGTACATGCGTTTGAGTTTGGCGTTCTCGTCCTGCAACTGGCGCAGTTGGGCCAAGTGCGAGACCGTCATGCCCGAGAACTGGCTCTTCCACTTGTAGTAGGTTGGCTCGCTGATGCCGTGCTTTCTGCACGTCTCGTTGACCTTGGCACCGAGTTCGACCTCCTTGAGGATGCCGACTATCTGGGCTTCACTGAATCTAGATTTCTTCATGTAGAGACTCCGTTGGGGGGATTCTCTACTTCTGGGTGGTTCAGGAAATCGAGGGGACTTCAGCTGGGATTTGTCTACCTGACTAGTGGCAGTTGTGGATTCAACCGGTCGATGCAACACAATGACCGCCTCTGGCGGAAGGAGTGCTGGCATGAAGCAAAGACCGCGGATTTACTACACCGAAGCGCAGAAGGCCCTGATGTGGGATCGTTGGAAAGCTGGCGATACCTTGCACGAAATCGGCAAGCTGTTTGACCGACCGCACACCTCCATTCACACCATCCTGAGTGCCACGGGTGGCATCCGGCCCCCCGCAAGACGCCGAGCGCGCTTGGCCCTGTCTCTGGCCGAGCGCGAGGAGATATCGCGCAGTCTGGCCGCAGGTGAATCCATCCGATGTGTAGCCAGGCGTTTGCAACGCGCAGCGTCCACCATCAGCCGTGAACTCCTGCGCAATGGCGGCAAGACGTGCTACCGGGCAGCGAAAGCCGATGAGGCAGCCTGGGAGCGAGCACGCCGCCCAAAGACGTGCAAGTTGGCCAGCAACCCAGCGCTGGCTCACATCGTGGCGGTTAAATTGCAGAGCCAGTGGTCACCCGAACAAATAGCGGGGTGGCTCAAACGAACTTACCCGGACGACAAGGATTTGCAGGTGTCTCACGAAGCCATCTACCGCACGCTATTCGTCCAAACCCGCGGGGCCTTGAAGAAAGAACTGCTGGAGCACTTGCGGCGCACCAGGGGGATGCGTCGCTCACGCCACTACACCCAGAAGACCCCCATCCATGGGCGGATCGTCGATGCCGTGCCCATCAGCGAGCGGCCAGCCTGCATCGAGGATCGGGCAGTGCCAGGGCACTGGGAGGGTGACCTGTTGTTCGGCGATGCCTACAGCCAGATTGCGACGCTGGTGGAGCGTCAGACGCGCTACGTGATGCTGGTCAAGTTGGTGGACAAAGACTCCTACACCGTTGCTGCGGCGCTGGCCAGGCATGCACGGACCTTGCCACAAGAGCTCTACCGTTCCTTGACCTGGGATCGGGGATCGGAAATGGCGGGCCACAAACGCTTCACCGTGGCCACTGACATCCAGGTGTACTTCTGCGATCCGCAAAACCCATGGCAGCGCGGAACGAACGAGAACACCAATGGCCTACTGAGACAGTACCTTCCCAAGGGCATTGACGTCTCGGGCTACTCGCAAGACGAGCTGGATGCGATTGCGAGAAAATTGAATGAGCGGCCCAGGAAGACCTTGGGGTACAGAACCCCGGCTGAGATGTTTAACGAATGTGTTGCATCGACCGGTTGAATCCACAGTCCAAAGGCGACATATGTCCACTCAACATCTCACATGGGCTCAGCCGGAAAAACAAAAGGCTGCAAACCGAAGTCTGCAGCCTTTGCTCTTTGTGGTACTTTAAGTGGTACAAAAATCAAATCATCTCACAAATCATTGATTTTTAAGCCATTTTGGCGGAAACGGAGGGATTCGAACCCTCGATGAGGCTCTACACCCCATACTCCCTTAGCAGGGGAGCACCTTCGGCCACTCGGTCACGTTTCCAATACAGCTATTGTAACCTGAAAATCAGGCCATTTTGGAAACTTCGGCAGAATCCAAACCGAAAGCGGTATGCAGTGCGCGCACAGCCAGCTCGAGGTACTTCTCATCGATCACGACCGAGGTCTTGATTTCGGAGGTGGAGATCATCTGGATGTTGATACCCTCTTCGCTCAGTGCGCGGAACATGGTCGATGCCACACCCACGTGGCTGCGCATGCCGATGCCGACGATGCTTACCTTGCAGATGTTGGAGTTGCCGATGACTTCGTCGGCACCCAGCTTGGGCAGAACCACTTCACGCAGCAGCTCCATCGTGCGGTTGTAATCACCCTGGCTCACGGTGAAGCTGAAGTCGGTCTTGCCGTCTTTGCCGATGTTCTGCAGGATCACGTCCACATCGATGTTGGCCTCGGCGACAGGCCCCAGGATCTGGTAGGCGATACCAGGGGTGTCGGGTACACCGCGTACAGAGATTTTGGCTTCGCTGCGGTTGAAAGCGATGCCGGATACGACGGCCTTTTCCATCTTTTCGTCTTCCTCAAAAGTGATCAGAGTGCCCGACTTGGCCTCTTCGTCCAATGCAATATCCCAGGGCGTGAAGCTTGACAGCACACGCATGGGCACTTTGTACTTGCCAGCAAATTCCACCGAACGGATCTGCAGCACCTTGGAGCCCAGGCTCGCCATCTCGAGCATTTCTTCAAAGCTGACGGTCTTGAGGCGCTGGGCCGCAGGCACTACGCGAGGATCGGTCGTGTAGACGCCATCAACGTCGGTATAGATCAGGCATTCGGCCGCTTTCAGGGCAGCGGCAACCGCCACGGCAGACGTATCGGAGCCGCCGCGTCCCAGTGTGGTGATGTTGCCAGTAGGATCGATCCCCTGGAAACCTGTGACGATCACCACACGGCCAGCATCGAGGTCAGCCCGCACACGCTTGTCGTCAATCGATTCAATGCGCGCCTTGGTATAGCTGTCGTCGGTGCGAACAGGTACCTGCCAGCCGGTGTAGCTGACGGAAGGCACGCCTTCGGCCTGCAGCGCAATGGCCAGCAAGGCGGACGATGCCTGCTCACCAGTCGCAGCCAGCATATCGAGCTCGCGATAATAGGATTTGTCCGCTCGGCTGGGGGCCAGTTCACTGGCCAGGCCCAGCAGGCGGTTGGTTTCGCCACTCATGGCGCTAGGCACCACCACCATCTGGTGGCCAGCCCGAGCCCACTTGGCGACGCGTTTGGCGACATTGCGGATACGCTCCGTGGAGCCCATCGATGTGCCGCCGTACTTATGAACGATCAGTGCCATTGAATATCACGATGACGAAACACGAAACTCGGCGTTGATGCAAAGTGTTTTGGCACGCCGTCGGATTCGTACATTAGTCAGACCAAAACCGACGGATTGTACCAATCGATCACCCCACCCCGGCGTTCTACGGTTCCACGCCCCACTTTTAGATGGATTTGATGGCCGCGTGTGGTGCAATGCTGCAACTGCTGCACCAGTTGCGCAAGCTGCGCCGCGCTGGGGGTTTGGCCATATACAGTGCGCAGCCAGTAACGCAGTACATTGCCCATGCGCGCCACAGACAAGGCCTGCAGCGCCTTGATGGATGGCGGGCTGCCTGTTGCCTGGGAATCCAGTTGCGCCAATTCATCCAACAGTTCTGCCGCCTGCGCAGCATTGGCAGCGCTTCGCGCCAAAGTACTGGCAAACTGTGGAAACGCCCGCACCAGTGCCGGCGACACCTGGGCGCGGATGCGATTACGGGTCAGGTCCTGATCGGCATTGGTCGGGTCTTCCACCCAGCCGATGTCAAGCGCCCGCAGATCGGCACGGATTTGCGCACCACCCATTTGCGCACTCCCTGTTGCCAGATAAGGCCGCTCCCAACGTAGACCGTTCCGCTCCCAGGCGGGCCGCATGCCTGCCAGCCCGGCAACACCGGCACCACGCGACAGTGCCAGCACCACGGTTTCCACCTGGTCGTCCGCATGCTGTGCCAATACTATTGTTTTTATAGCACTCTGCATAATAGCCGCTTGCGCCAACTGTTCCAAAGCCTTGTAGCGTGCGATCCGGGCCGCATCCTCCGGGCTTTGTCCGGGGGCATGGTGCGCGGCCACCTTGGCGATATGCAGTGGAATGCCCCAGGCCGCACACTGTTGCTGGCAGTGCGCTTCAAAATCAGTAGCCGCAGCCTGCAACCCATGGTTGATGTGAAAGGCGACCACCTGGCCTGGAAATCGCTGCGCACATGCCCACAGCAACGCGGTTGAATCTGCACCACCGCTGTAGGCAACCGCCAGTGGCAAAGCAGGCTGCCAGCCCCTCAACACCGACAGGATACGCGCCTCAGCCATGGCTGGCCTCCCATAGCAAAAAGCCTCCACATCGGGAGGCTTTTTGCATGCCGTACATACGCGCGGGCAGCATCAATTCTCTGCCTTGGTGTCTGTGAATCGGCCATAGCTTTGCAGGCGTTCATAGCGGCGATCCAGCAGATCCTTGGTCTTCAGATCGGCCAGTTGGCGGTATGCATCGCTCAGGCCACGCTTGAGCAAGGCTGCCATCTGCTTGTGGTCGCGGTGCGCGCCACCCACGGGTTCATGGATGATCTTGTCCACCAGACCCAAAGCCTTGAGGCGGTGTGCGGTAATGCCCATGGCATCGGCCGCTTCCTGGGCCTTTTCGCTGGTCTTCCACAGGATGGATGCACAGCCTTCGGGGCTGATGGTCGAATACACCGAGTACTGCAGCATCAGCACTTGATCGGCCACCGAAATTCCCAGGGCGCCGCCCGAGCCACCTTCACCGATGATGGTGGAGATGATCGGCACTTCCAGTTGCGCCATCTCAAAGATGTTGCGGCCAATGGCTTCGGACTGGCCGCGTTCTTCCGCGTCAATCCCGGGATAAGCGCCAGGCGTGTCGACAAAGGTGAACACCGGCAGCTTGAACTTCTCGGCGGTCTTCATCAGACGCAGCGCCTTGCGGTAGCCCTCGGGCTTGCTCATGCCGAAGTTGCGCAGGGTGCGCTCCTTGGTGTCGCGCCCCTTCTGGTGGCCCACCACCATGCAGGGGTTGCCATTGAAGCGCGCGAGCCCCCCCACAATGGACTGATCGTCCGCAAAGTGGCGGTCACCATGCATTTCGATGAAATCGGTGAAGATTTCACCGACGTAATCCAGCGTATAGGGGCGCTCGGGGTGGCGGGCAATCTTGGTGATCTGCCACGGCGAGAGCTCGCTGTAGATGTCCTTGGTCAGTTGCTGGCTTTTCTTGCTCAGCTGGTCGATTTCTTCCGAGATATCGACTGCGCTCTCACTCTGCACATAGCGCAGTTCATCAATTTTGGTTTCCAGCTCCGCAATCGGTTGCTCGAAATCCAGGAATGTTCTTTTCGCCAAAATGATTCTCCTCGAGGGCAACTGCCAGGCAGCCAGCCTCTAAACGACCGACAGTGTAACCGCACGCGGCCACCGCCAGTCAATCCGTATTCAAGGCCATCGGCATGGCATTCTGAGAGCGCCAGATCAACCAGGCACCCACGCTGCTCCACGGCTGCCAGGCTTGCGCCACCTCGCGCACATCGCTACGGCTGACCGGGTCTCCCGAAAAATAATGTGTACTGATTCCCGCCTGAAGGGCCGCATCATCCAGCGGCAGCACATTCGGCCGACCCAGGTGGAAAATCAGGAACATCTCCGCATTCCAGCGCCCGATACCCCGCAGCCCCAGCAAGGTGCCAGCCACGGCATCGTCGTCATCCCCCACCCAGCTCAAGGCATCCTTGGGAGAGGCTGCAAACCATTGCGCGAGGTCTTTCAGGTAGCTGATCTTGCGCTGCGGCAAGCGAATGGCCTTGAGCGCCTCGTCGCTAGTGGAGAGCAGCCCGTGCGCAGTGCAAGCGCCCGGTAGCGCCAGATAACGCTTCCACAGCTGCTGCGCGGCCGATTCGGACAGCTGCTGCCACACTACGCTGCGCACCAGCAGGGCAAAACCGTCTGCATCGCGGCGCAGCAGTTGGCCCGCGTACTCGGGAATCAACCGCCGCAACACCCGGTCCTTGCGCGCCAGATGTTTGCAGGCAGCCGACCAGTCATCCGCCGACAGCGGCTTGTTTGCTATACCAGCCATAGCTACCAGCGCTCTTCAGCCGTTGGCAAACCGAAGTTTTCAGTCAAACTGCGGCAGCTCATCAAGACACTGCCTGCACCACGGTCCAGGTCGTACCCTGGGCAGAGTCCTTCAACTCCACGCCTTTGGCAAGCAGGTCTGCCCGGATGCGGTCCGATTCTGCGTAGTTTTTGGAGGCCTTGGCAGCCGCGCGCAATGCGATCTGCTCTTCAACATAGGCCGCATCCACCATGGCGCCAGCCTGCAAAAATGCCGCAGGATCCGCCTGCAGCAAGCCCAGGGTGCCGCCCAATGCCTTGAGCAGGCCAGCCACCTCGGGGGACTTGCTGCGGTTGACCTCGGCGGCCAGCTCAAACAGCACCGCAACGGCCTCTGGCGTGCCAAAGTCCTCATTCATGGCGGCCTGGAAGCGCGCCGCATGGGTATTGGCCCAATCGATCTGCGCCTCTACCGCAGGCACCAGACTCAGCGCCGTGTAAAGCCGCTTCAAGGCACTGCGGGCATCGTCCAGGTGCACATCGCTGTAGTTGAGCGGGCTACGATAGTGACTGCGCACGATGAAGAAACGCACTGTCTCGGCGTCATATTCCTTGAGCACATCACGAATGGTGAAGAAATTGCCCAGCGACTTGGACATCTTCTCGTTGTCCACGTTGATGAAGCCGTTATGCATCCACAACCGCGCCAACTGCTTGCCATGCGCGCCTTCGCTCTGCGCAATTTCGTTTTCGTGGTGTGGGAACTGCAGATCCGCCCCGCCCCCGTGAATGTCAAAGGTCTCGCCCAGCAGTGCGCAGCTCATGGCGGAGCATTCGATATGCCAGCCTGGACGGCCCACGCCATAACTGCTGGGCCACTTGGCCTCGTCAGGCTCGGTGGGCTTGGCGCTTTTCCACAGCACAAAATCCAGCGGGTCGTCCTTGCCGTCCTGCACCGCGACGCGCTCGCCCGCCTGCAGCTCGTCCAGCGACTTGCCCGACAGCTTGCCGTAGCCGGGAAACTTTCGCACGGAATAGTTCACATCGCCATTGCCCGCACGGTAGGCCAGCCCCTTTTCCTCCAGCTGATTGATGATGGTGAGCATCTGCGGCACATACTCGGTGGCACGCGGCTCATGCGTGGGGCGCTCGATGCCCAGCGCGTCAGCATCCTGGTGCAGCGCGTCGATCATGCGATCAGTCAGACTTCGGATGGTTTCGCCATTCTCGATCGCACGCTTGATGATCTTGTCCTCAATATCAGTGACGTTGCGCACATAGGTCACCTGGTAGCCACTGGCCCGCAACCAGCGCTGCACCACATCAAACGCCACCATCGAGCGAGCATGCCCCAGATGACACAGGTCATACACGGTCATTCCGCAGACATACATGCGGACATGGCCCGGCTCCATCGGGGTAAAGGACTCCAGCGCACGCGATAGCGTGTTATAGATACGCAGACTCATGAAAAACTAGCGTGATAATGGTTGGAAAGATTGCCAGGCGGCAATCCGTGGCGCCTCAGGAAACGCCCCTGGCCCGGCATTTTATGGTAGCCGATACCCATGTCTGTGCGGCAGCAAACCGTTGCCAGCGGTGGGCCGGAGGCGCGGCGCCCCTCAGCTACAATGCGCTGCAGTATAAGCCTGCAGGCTCCAGATTGCGCGTGCTCCGCGCTTGAAACCTATGAAGTTAGTCAGTTGCATTCCCTCCTTCGTGCTGCCCCGCGCTGCGGTTCTGGCGCTGGCCCTGTGCGCCGGCGTGGCCCATGCCGACCAGTATTCAGCCGTGGAAAAGCTGATCCAGTCCGGCCAGTCGGCACTTGCGCTGGAACAACTGGACGCCAAGATCAAGGATGCGCCGCGTGATCCACAATGGCGCTTTCTACAAGGTGTGGCCCATATGAATGAAGGTCATGCCGCGCAGGCGACCGCCACCTTTGAAAAGCTGGTGCAGGAATACCCCGAACTGCCCGAGCCCTATAACAACCTGGCCGTGCTCTACGCACAGGGCAACGAACTGGAAAAGGCGAGCCGCGCGCTGCAAGACGCCATCCGCGCCAACCCCGGTTACGCTACAGCCTATGAAAATCTGGGCGATATCTACATCCGACTTGCAGAAAAAGCGCTGAGCCAGGCTGGAACCCTGGCTCCAGCAGAGCAGACGCGGCTGCAGCCCAAGATCAGCGCATTGCGCCTTCTGGTGACGCGCGCTCAACCGGCCAATGCCGCGGGAGCCATCGCGCCCGCGACGGCTCCCGCAACAAAAAAATAGCTGTTCCAGCTTGAATCCTGCGGACATTGCCCTTATGTCGATGCAACGCAGGCCTGTTCAACCATGTTTGCATGGTGCTGCGCTGTCGGCGCCTGTAGCGTTCTTCACTGACCCTTGAAAGGATACAGATGCCCAACAAACGGCAAACCCTCTCCATCATGGCCCGCGCAGGCGGCGTGGTGTTGGCAAGCACCTTGTTCTTGGCCAGCCATGCGCAGGCTGCAGACAATCCCAAGGTAAAGATCGCGACCTCCATGGGAGACATCGTGGTCGAGCTGAATGCGGAAAAGGCCCCCAAGACCGTGGCCAACTTTGTGCAGTACGTCAATGACAAGTTCTATGACGGTACCGTCTTTCACCGGGTCATCAACGGCTTCATGATCCAGGGCGGCGGTTTCACGCCGGAGATGCAGCAAAAGCCCACACGCGCACCGATTCCGCTCGAAGCATCGAACGGACTGAAGAACGACACCTACACCATTGCCATGGCGCGCACCGGCAATCCGGATTCAGCCACCTCGCAGTTCTTCATCAACGTGAAGAACAATGACATGCTCAATGCACCCAGCCCCGACGGCCATGGCTACGCTGTATTTGGCAAGGTGATCAGCGGCACCGACGTGGTGGACAAGATCAAGGCAGTGGAGACAGGCAACGCGGGCCCGCACCAGAATGTGCCCAAGGCTCCGGTCGTCATCAAATCGGCCACCATCGTCAAGTAACGTACAGGTTTGCACAGGTTGCATCCTGCGGCCTGTCCCCTCCCCCCTTCTCTCTTATAGGAAACCATACCATGAGCAATCCCCAAGTCGAACTGCACATCAAGGACTACGGCGTGATCACGCTGGAGTTGGACGCAGACAAGGCCCCAAAATCTGCCGAGAACTTTCTGGCCTACGTCAAGAGCGGCCACTATGACGGCACGATCTTTCACCGTGTGATCAACGGTTTCATGATTCAGGGCGGCGGCTTTGCCTCCGGCATGGACCAAAAGCCTACGCAAGCTCCCATCCAGAACGAAGCCCAGAACGGCCTCAAGAACGACCAGTACACCATCGCCATGGCCCGCACCAGCGATCCACACTCGGCTACTGCCCAGTTCTTCATCAACGTGGCCAAGAACGATTTCCTGAACCACACCTCGCCCACGCCCAGCGGCTGGGGCTACGCCGTGTTCGGCAAGGTGGTCAAGGGCAACGACCTGGTTGACAAGATGAAGGGCGTGAAGACCGGCTCCAAGGGCATGCACCAAGACGTGCCCAAGGACGAAATCGTGATCGAAAAGGCCGTTGCCCTGTAAATCAGGATCCCGGTCACTCCGCCAGGCAAGCATGGATAGTTCTCCCCCTTCGCCCTCCGCAAGCGCTGCCGCCGTGCGTGCTGCGCTGGCGCAAACGGCTATCGGGCACCTGGTGGCGCCTTCTTCATGGTGCAGCGTCGAGTTCATCTCCGACCTGCATCTGCAGCCCCAGCTTCCAGCGACCAATGCCAGCTGGCAGCAGTATCTGCAAGCCAGCACGGCAGACGCGATCTTCATGCTGGGCGATCTCTTTGAGGCTTGGGTGGGCGATGACGCACTGGATGAGCTGGGCAGTTTTGAAGCCCGGTGTGCCTCAATCCTTCACCAGGCAAGCGCCAAGCGCTCTCTTTTTTTCATTCATGGCAACCGTGATTTTCTGGTGGGCTCACATTTTTCCCAGCGCAGCGGCATGCAATTGCTGGCCGACCCCACTTGCCTGGACTTTGCGGGCCAACGCTGGCTGCTGAGCCACGGCGACGCGCTGTGCGTGGAAGACGCAGATTACCAGCGCTTTCGCACGCTGGCCCGCAGCCCTGCCTGGCAGCAGCAACTGCTGGCCCAGCCCCTGGCGCAACGGCGCCAGTTGGCCGGCAGCATGCGCAGCGAGAGCGAGGCGCGAAAAATGCGCGAAGTCATCACCGCCGATGTCGACCATGCTGCAGCATTGGAATGGCTGCAGCGTGCAAACGCCTCGACCCTGATCCACGGCCATACCCACCGCCCAGCGGTTCACTCACTGAATGCTTCCCACCAGCGAGTGGTTCTGACCGATTGGGACACGGACCTGGAGCCGGCACTCGCACGCGCTGAGGTGCTGCGTATCGATGCATCCGGCATGCAACGCCTGCCTCTGGCGGACTATCTGGCGCACCCGCCAGGGCGCCCGAACTAAGCGATGGGCTGGTGGCGACGCACCTGGTTGAAGCTGCGCGCACGGGTGCGCCCCGTGCCCGAGATTCCCTCATCCCTCTGGCTGCATGTGCTGCAGCGCCATCCTTTCTTGCAGGCCCTGTCGCTGGAAGAGAAGTCCAAACTGCGAGCGCTCAGCGCCTTGTTCCTGCACAACAAGCGATTTTCGGGTGCGAATGGCCTGGTGGTGGACGACCGCATGGCCTTGACCATTGCAGCGCAGGCCTGTGTGCCTTTGCTGTACCGTGGCGACGCCAGCCGGGCCATCGCGCTTTATGACGATTTTGTCGGCATCGTTGTACACCCCGGTACCATGGTGGCAACCCGCGACGTACATGAAGACGCAGGACTGGTATCGCAGCGCCGCATGATGCTCGAAGGTGAAGCCATGGAACGCGGCCCCGTCACCCTCAGCTGGGCGGCCATCGACCAGAACCCTGCCATGCAGGCAGAGCGTGGCACCAGTGTCGTGATTCACGAGTTCTGCCACAAGATCGACATGCGCAATGGTGGCGCGGATGGCTATCCGGCCCTGCCTGCCGGTTTTTTGGGCATCCCCGCGGCAGCAGAGGCGCGCAAGGCCTGGGAGCTGACCTGGACCCAGGCCTTTGAGCATTTTCGCCAAGCCATCACCAAGGCCGAGCGTTTTGGCGAACCAGCACCCTGGCTCGACGCCTATGGCGCCACGGCCCCTGCCGAATTTTTTGCAGTGGCCTGCGAGGCATTCTTTGTCAACCGCGTACGCTTTGGTCAGGAGTGGCCGCAGCTCGATCGCATGCTCGCAGGCCTCTTTCACTGGCCCGAGCCACCACGTCCCTCATAGGCGCCTCACCTCAAGGTGCTACCCCTTCCGCCAGCGAGCGGAGCCACTGCATGCTGTCCTGCAGTTCCGCTGGGTGCAGATTGTGCTGGCAAGGGTACTCACGGTAGACCAGATCCACCGGTGTGGCCTGCAGATGTGCGCGAATGGCATGGGCCTGCTGCAAGGGGATAACGTTGTCGGCACTGCCATGGCTCACCCATGCATGGTGCCCGGCCAGTGCGGCTGCGGCAACCTCCTCACCGGCAATCTCCGGCAACAGGCGGCTGTGCCATACCAGAACCGCTTTGAGCAACGCGGGCTGCGTCAGCAGCACGGACAGGGACATGATGCCCCCCTGGCTGAAGCCTCCCACAACCACCCGCTCCGCAGGCACCTGCAGCTGAGCACAGGCTTCACGGCAGGTCTGTTCCACCAGCGCACGGCTGGCGCGCTCCTGCGCTGCATCAATGGTGCGACTGCCATCAGGATTGACGCCGAACTGGAACCAGGCGTACATCTGCTCAGCCATCGTGTAGGGCGCGCGCAGGCTGAGTACGTGGAAGGCCTGCGGCACGAAGTCTGCCAGGCCAAACAGGTCCTGCTCATTGCTGCCCACACCGTGCATCAGCACCAGCAGCCATGGTTGAGGTACCGAAGGATCGGCCGCGCGATACAGGTGGGAGAGTGGCAAGTTCAGCATGACAGGTATCCAGCAATCGCAAAGTTCCCGGGAAGGCACCGCGTCAAAGCAGTGACGCAGACGCAAAAAAGTGGCTGCATGGTATCAGCAGCCACCGCTCATCCATTGCAGGCTCTTATTTTTTCTGGTGCAGCGCCACCCAGGCCAGGAACTTGTCCATGTAGCTGCCCAGAAAATCCCTGCTCGCAGCTGCGACCTGCCCCTGCGCATCCACCAGGCCGTCCGTCCAGCGGATGAAGCCCTCTGGCTGCGCCATGGCTGGCATATCGAGAAAAACCAGGATATTGCGCAAATGCTGCTGCGCCATCGCAGTACCAGGGCCGCCAGGCGATGTACCGATAACGCCCGCAGGAATGCCTGCCCAGGCGCTGGCACCATAGGGGCGGCTTGCACCATCGAGCGCGTTCTTCAGATATGCCGGCACAGAACGATTGTGTTCCGGCGTTACCAACAAGATGCCGTTCTTGCTGCGGACCTTGTCTTTGAATGCCGTGAACGCAGCCGGGTAGCTATCAGCATCGCTGTCCCGGTTGTAGAAAGGCAAAGCACTCAGATCGAGAAACTCGAAATCCGCTTTGTCTTTTGACAGATTCACAAGGCCATGCGCCAGTTGCTGGTTGATCGATGCCTTGCTGTTGCTGCCAACGATCACGCCGATTTTCAGTTTTTCCACGGTCATTCTCACTTTCCAGACATGCAGAGGGTGAAGTCTTGTGGTTATACCCCTTGTTTGTGACCCGCCGTGTAGGCAAAAGCGAGCAGAGCGACCGGCTTCACCTCAGCCGCTGATGCCCCCTCTCTGCAGACCGGTGCATGCCCTGCCACCGTCCATCCGCCACACCAGCGTGCCGCCCAG
Source organism: Comamonas sp. 4034 (assembly GCF_050434545.1). Taxonomy (NCBI): domain Bacteria; kingdom Pseudomonadati; phylum Pseudomonadota; class Betaproteobacteria; order Burkholderiales; family Comamonadaceae; genus Comamonas; species Comamonas sp. 4034. The sequence goes on from NZ_JBNDIT010000010.1 coordinate 63,866, forward strand.
GAGCATGGCCGCCGACTCATCATGCAAGGATCGCCACTGCCGCTGCACAGCCTCTGCCGTGCCGAAGACCCACAGGCGCTGCTGCGGATGGGCGCATGCGTAGGCCTGCAATGCCCGTGCATCCAGCAGCACCGTGCTGCCCTGCTGCGGATCGAATTCAGCAGCATCCGTCAACTCCTTCTTCCAGTTGTCTGCCTGACTACCCTCGCCAACCTTCCAATCGTCGATCACCAGAGGCGGCTGCATGGCTGGCAGGTAAAAGGGAACCTCGTAATACAGGTGCTCCAGCATCACCAACCGGTCCGCCGCCTGCACCGGCAAGGCGCCCAGGGTGCGCCACCGGGCTTTGGCAGGAACAGCCACGGTTCCCAAAACCAGGCTCAGCGCCACACAGAGCATGGCAGCCAAGCCAGCAACAGGCCGTGCATGCCGCTGCCAGCCAGCAGCCTGCACCACACGTACTACGGCGTAGGCCAAGGGCGGCAATGCTGGAAGCGCATACCCCACAATCTTGCTGTTCGGCACGGAGAAAAACACCACCACGACGGCAAACCACACCAGCATGAGCCTATCCAGGCTACGGACAGCAGCGGATGGAGACATGGCGGACTGGGTACCGTGCACCGCTGCAGATAGACCCACGACGCGGCTCCGGGCCATCCCGCGTCCGCGCCTCCAGCAGCGCCAGCCGGCAGCCAGCGCCCACCCAGTCCAGGGCAAGGCGGCCAATGCAATCACGGCGCCATAAAACCACCAGGGCTGCGGGTTGTTGAAGGTGGTACCGGTGTAGCGCTGGAAGTGCTGGGTAACAAAAAAGTAGTGAAAAAAGCCACCATGGCGCTGCTGTGCCAACCACACCCAGGGCCCCGCAATCAACAGTACCGGCAACCATGCAGCCGCATGCAGTGGCAGCCACCATTGGCGCCAGCGCCTCTCCCATACGAGCCAAATGGCCCATACCATGCCCGGCAGCACCAGGGCAATGAGACCTTTGGCGAGAAAACCCAATGCAGCCCAGATACCGGCGCCCACCAACCAGCCCATCCAGAGCCGCCGACCGGCTCCGTTGCGCGCTTGCAGCGTGGCAACGGCTGCGCAGCCTATGCATGCCGTCATGCATCCCGCCAACAGCATGTCCATGTTGGCGTATTGCGCCGCCAGATAGGCATAAGGCATGGTGACCAGCACCACAGTCGCTGCAATAGCAACAGACTGGTTTGCGCAGCGCTTGAGCAAGGTAAACAAGGCCATGGCAGCCACCCAGGCGCCAAGCAAGGAAGGCAGGCGTGCCACCCATTCATGCACGCCTGCAACCTGAAAGCCCAGCGCTGCAAGCCAATAGTAAAGCGGAGGCTTGTGAAAGAAAGGCAAGCCATTGAGCGAAGGCGTTATCCAATCACCTCTGCGGAGCATCTCCAAAGCAGCTACGGCATAACGCCCTTCATCCGGATCGCTGAGCGGCCGCACCCAGGCCAGAGCAAACAGCCAGACGCCGATCCACAAGCCCATCCTGGTCTCAGTGGTCCATGCAAAGCGGGCAGGCAGCGCCCGCGTCGTAAAGAGGCTGTCCATGGCCTATTCCGCAGAGGCTGGCATCGAAGATTGCACAAGTGGCGCATGGCTCTGCAGCCCCTCGCCTCCCTGCCCCAGCAGCGCAGGATTTGCATGTCGCCACACCCATCCGTAAATGCCAGCCAATGTGAAACCGAGCACCGCTCCAGCGGCAATGTCCAGTGGAAAATGCACACCGCAGTACACCCTGCCCCAGCTCACAGCCAGGCCGGTTATCAGGATTGCCGCACCTGCAAGGCGCAACTGCCGCAGTCCCAACAGACAAAAACCGATGGTAAAGAGCGCACTTGCATGGGCACTGGGCAGGGAACCACGGGCTGCATGGTCAATATAGGCAGGGCTGAGCCCCATGACAAATGGGCGAGGATGGCCGATCCATAGCGCCAGGCGGTGCGCCAGCAATACGGCGGCGGCGCAGCATACCAGGCTACCCACCACGTAAAGGCGATTTGCTGGGTACTTCCACCAATCCCATACCAACACAGCGGCTGCCAGCAGCACGCCATAGGTACCCAGCCATCTGGCAACCACCAGCACCCAGGCTGTTGGCGCAACACCTCCTGCCATCCACGCAAACCAGTGCAGATTCATCTCTTCCATTGCAGCCCTCTGAGGCAGAAGGCCGCCCTGGATGGGCATTCACCCGGCAGCAGCGCTTTCCGCAGGAAGGCACTGTGGCGTCATGAACTTACCGATGTCTTAATGCAAGAAATATCCAGTGGAAAGCGGTTAGAGAACCGTACTGCTGTCCTGCACCACAGCACCCGCAGCAATCGTGATGGCGCGGTTGCATTGCGCGGCGATGCTGCGGTCGTGCGTGACCATCATCAAGGTGGTGCCGAACTCCCGATTCAGATCCATGATCAGCCGCATCACGGACTCGCCAGTGGCAAAATCCAGGCTACCCGTCGGTTCGTCGGCCAGCAAGACCGCAGGCTCCACCACAAATGCCCGCGCCAGCGCCACACGCTGCTGTTCGCCACCCGAAAGCAGCTTGGGATAATGCGACAGGCGCTGGCCCAGACCTACGCGCTCCAGCATCTGCGCGGCCAGCTTGCGCGCATCGCGCCTGCCCGCCAACTCCAGTGGCAGCATCACATTCTCGATGGCCGTCAGGTTGCCCATCAGCTGGAAGTTCTGAAACACAAAACCCATGCTGCGCGCGCGCAGCGCCGCCCGCTCGTCTTCATCCAGCGCGAACAGGTCTTCTCCGCCCACCATCACCGTGCCCGTCGTCGGTGTATCGAGGCCGGCCAGCAAGGACAGCAAGGTGCTCTTGCCCGAGCCCGATGCACCCACGATGGCGACGGTTTCACCCCGTGCGATACTAAAGTCCACATCGTGCAGGATCGTCAAGGTGCCGGTGGAATCGGTGACCGATTTACCCAATCGGCGGGCCTCAAGCACCGTGGCGACTCCCTGTGTCTGCGAAAGCAATGCGTCATTCATGAAAAACAGCTTTTCTCCATCCAGTTTCGGCACGCGCCTTGGCAGGCGGCGCTTCGTTCGTACCATCGTAACGGTACCCCTGATGTCCTGGGCTGCTATGGGTTTTACAGTCGCAGACGCCCAGCCATCTGCGCCAGCGACGATTCTGGTCGTCGGAGACTCCATCAGTGCAGAGTACGGCATCGCCCGTGGAAGCGGCTGGGTGGCGCTGCTGCAGAGCCGGCTCGCACAGCAGAAAAACCCGGCCTACCAGGTGGTGAACGCCAGCATCAGCGGAGATACAAGCTCTGGTGGCCGCGCTCGCCTGGCAGGCCTTCTCAAGCAGCACCAGCCGAAGATCGTAGTGATTGAACTGGGCGCCAACGACGCCCTGCGCGGCCTGCCCCTGACCAGCACGCAGGCCAATCTGGCTGCGATGGTGGACGGCGCGCAGCAATCGGGCGCCAAGGTGCTGTTGCTGGGCATGCAGGTGCCGCCCAACTACGGTGCACGGTATACCGCCGATTTCGCCAAGGTCTTCACCACACTGGCTGCAGACAAAAAGACCGGCCTCGTTCCCTTCTTGCTGCAAGGCGTGGCCGATGTACCCGATGCCGGCAAGAACTTTCAGGCCGACCGCATCCACCCACTCGCGAGCGCCCACCCGACCTTGCTGGCCAATGTGTGGCCTCAGCTGCAAAAGCTGATGTAGCGTGCAGAACAGGTTTTGACTTCAAAAACCTGAACAACAGGCGCTACACCGCTTCACGCTTCGCTCAGCCGAACGCCTTCTGCAGCGCCTGCGCCAGGTCTGCCTGTAGGTCTGCCGCGTCTTCCAGCCCAATCGAGAAGCGCACTACCGTGCCTGGCTTCAAGCTCTCTTCCGGCAGCGAACGCATGCTGCCGATCTTGTAGGGCACCACCAGGCTGATGGGGCCACCCCAGCTGTACGCCAGCTTGAACCAGCGCAGGCTTTCGCAGAACAGATCAATCTGCTGTTGGGTGTAGCGCGGATCGATCACCACGCTGAAAAGACCCGCCGCAGCGCCTTCGAGCCCATGCGGACCGTTTTTTCCGCCGCACTGCGCCTTCCAGTACGCATGACCGGGCGAGCCCTCCAAGGCAGGATGCAACACCTGCACCACTGCCGTCTGCTGCGCCATGAAGCTGGCCAACTGGCGCGCCGCCGCATCGTGCGCGTAGTAGCGCAGGGACATGCTAGGCAGGCTGCGCAGAATCGTTTCCACATCATTGACGCCCACACCAAAACCCATGTGCATATGCGTGGCCTGCAGGCGGCGATGGATGGCCGGATCGCGCGAGGTGATGGAGCCCATCAGCACATCGCCGCCGCCACTGGGGTATTTGGTGAGGGCGTGTGCTGAGATATCGACACCCAGACGGTGAGAGCCATCGCCGTCCAGATCAAACACATTGAAGGCGAGGCCAGCACCCCAGGTGTTGTCGATAGCAGTAGGAATACCTTTGTCTCTGCACAGCTGCACCAGGGCACGGAGGTCAGGAAACTCCATGCTCACCGAGCCTGCGGCTTCGAGCCAGACCAGGCGGGTATTGGGCTGGATCTGGCTGGCACAGTGCGCCACATTGAGCGGCTGGTAATAGCCCACGCTCACGCCGTAACGCGCCAACTCGCTTTCGGCAAAGCCCTTGCTCGGGCCATAGACGTTGTCGGGCAACAGCACATGGTCGCCCGCACGGAGCATGGCAAGGCCCACCACAGAAATCGCGGCGAGGCCGCTTGTCACCAGCAGGCAGTGCTTGCCGCCTTCCAGCGCAGCAATGCGCTCTTCCAGAATGTAGGCAGTGGGCGTGCCATGCAGACCATAGGTGAAGGCACTCTTGTCTTTCCAGTCCCAGCTGCGCATGGCCTGCACATTGGGGAAAAAGATGCTCGATGCCTTGAACACACCCGGCTGGGGCGCAGAAAAAGGCGCGGTCGGCGCGTAAGGATGGTGAATCAGGTCGGTCAGTGCCGATGGGGCTGGTGTACGAGGCTCGGTCATGGCAAAACGTGTGGAAGCAAAAACAATGAGGGCCTGCGCGGACAAGGGACGACAACGGGCATCTTCATGCGAACCATGCCAGGCCCGAGCACCATCTGCGCAAAACGCTACAACTTCTGGTCAGCAGCCATTGTGCAGCAGGGCAGACGCGATGGCACGCCCAGGCGGGCAAGCACAGTCACATTGTCATCACTGCTGCAGTGTGGAACGGAAAAAAGCGGCGTGCTCCAGCAATGCCTGCGGATTTTGCAACGGCAGCCAATCTCCACCTGAACACAGGCGCGGAACTGTCTCCAACGACGCCAGCACAGGCCACGGCCACCATTGGGCGCTCTCGCCTGCGCTCACCAGACTGGCGTCGGGCAGCTCCAGCGGAGCATTCATGCTGCCCGCCTCCGCATCCACCCATGCCTGGGCATCACGCGCCCAGACACGCAGCCCGGCACGATGCCCCCGGTCAGGGAACTGCGCCTGCCATTGCGCGATATCTGCAGCAGGCAGCCCATCCAATGCACTGCTCTGTAGTGCTTGCGCTACATCCAAGGCAGGTTTGCGCTGCACCTGCTCCAGCCATTGGCGGTAGGCCGGTGTGGCATGGCGCGGCAGTGCGGGGTTGATGAGCCACAGCCCCATACGCGCAAGCGGCACACCTGCCTGCGCGAGCAGTCGGTACAGCGCCAGGCCCAGACGGGACGCATCTCCGTGTGCGGCAATCACCAGCTTTGCCGGAGCTTCTGGCTGTGCATCTGGCCGCGCATCCGGCAGCATATCGGGCTGCAGTTGCAAGTGCTCGACCAGCGCCTGCAGCGTCGCCAGGTGCAAGGCGTCATTCACTCCCGCATCCTTTTTGGGCCTGTCGCTGCGGCCCAGGCCAATCCAGTCCGGCACCACCACGCGGTCACCCAAAGCTGCCAGGGCCTGAGCCAGTGGGCGAAAAAGCCCCTGGTGGGCCGGGCTGGCGGACAGCATCAGCCAGCGCATGGCGGCCGGTGCGTCAGCGCCATTCGCGTGGCTGTCCTTGACATGCAGGCGCAAACCCGCCAGTGGCGGCCAATCACTATAAAAACAGGAGCTACTTGCGCAGTCACAATCGGCGTGGAAGATCTTTTCATCCACACGAAGCGCATCGTCGCGCAAGGGGTGTGCAGCCCGGGCTGCCACTTGCTGTGCCTGCCGGCGTTCCGCGAAAAATCCGGTCAGCAAGGCAGCCGCGTCTTCGGCCAGCACCCCCGCAGTGGTTTGCGTATGGTGGTTGAGCTGGGCATTGGCAAACAGGTTGATCACCGAGCCAGCCGCCCCGGTGCGGGGCTCCGCAGCACCCCACACCACTCGGGCCACGCGTGCGTTCAGGATGGCGCCGGCGCACATGGCACAGGGCTCCAGCGTCACATAGAGCGTGCAATCTTCGAGCCGGTAGTTGCCCGCATGCTGCGCCGCATCGCGCAGCGCCTGGATTTCTGCATGGGCGCTGGGGTCGTGCAGACCGACAGGCCGATTGCACCCACGACCGATGATGACCCCACCTTGCACCACCACAGCGCCCACCGGCACTTCGCCAGCCTGCGCAGCCGCCTGCGCCTGCTGCAGCGCTGCACGCATCCAGTGCGCATCGTCTTCAAAAGGGGGAATGGAATCCGCTGTCATGGGTTGGAGGCAGTTGGATAGGGGTGCACCATGCCCATCATCTGAAATGGACATCGCACCGATTGCAGTTGAACAAACTTTCAGACGCCGAAGTTATGACAGAAACGCCTCAAAGCCCACTGCACGCACTCACAAAAAATAGCGATCATCAATTTAAGGGAAAACGCAGAAGGCCATTTTCATTCCGCATCCTTTGCGCGGTCTGCGCCCTGCTGCAAGGCCTGGTTCAGCTCCGTCTGCACCTGCTGCTGAATCTGCTGGCTCTGCTCCCGCACATTCTTGCTGGTATCGACCTGCGGCACCTTGACACCCTCCACCGTCGCCGGAGCACTCGCTCCACTGGTGCTTCGGGTGGCCTGCAGATTCTGCTTCATCAGGATGGCAACAATGGCCATGACCACCAGGATACCGACGAGACCAAAAACAGCGCGCATACGTCCCTCTACAACCGGTTGTGATGGCGCGATTATCGCGCGGCAAGGCCGAGCATCCTCCGACCGGCACCTGCGCGTACCACCAGTGAAGCGCACGCCCCGCGAAGCCACTGAACCTGAATCAGGCGTCAATCCGGTTAAAATTGACAAAAATCAACCACTTGCTTCACCCAGATATCGCAGACGCCCTGTCGTCAATGGCAGAAGGATCGCTGCGGCATTGGGCTGCAGGCCATCCTACAGACACGAAGCAAGTACCACAGCGCCCCTATGTCCCTCCTGCCCCACCAGCTCGAACTGCTCTCCCCGGCCCGCGACGCCGATATCGGTATTGAAGCCGTCAACCATGGCGCCGATGCCGTCTACATCGGCGGCCCCGCCTTTGGCGCGCGCGCAACTGCCGGCAACGATATCCGTGAGCTGGAACGGCTGATCACCCACGCCCATCGCTTTGGCAGCCGCATCTTCATCACGCTCAACACCATTTTGCGCGACGACGAACTGGAAGCTGCCCGTCAGATGGCCTGGCAGATCTACAACGCTGGAGCCGATGCGCTCATCATCCAGGACATGGGACTGCTGGAGCTCGATTTGCCGCCTATTCAGCTACATGCGTCCACGCAGTCGGACATCCGCACCCCAGAGAAAGCCCGATTTCTGCAGGACGCAGGCCTGTCGCAGATCGTGGTGGCGCGCGAGCTGGATCTGCGACAGATTGCCGCCGTGCGTGCGGCCACTGATCCGGCGCGCACCACCATTGAATTCTTTGTGCACGGCGCACTGTGCGTGGCCTATTCGGGCCAGTGCTTCATCAGCCACGCCCATACGGGCCGCAGCGCCAACCGTGGCGACTGCAACCAGGCTTGCCGCCTGCCCTACGAAGTGCTGGACGGCAGCGGCCGCATCATCGCCCACGAGAAACACGTACTGTCGATGAAGGACAACAACCAGAGCGACAACCTGCGCGCACTCATTGATGCAGGCGTGCGCAGCTTCAAGATTGAGGGCCGCTACAAGGACATGGGCTATGTGAAAAACATCACCGCCCACTACCGCAAGCTGCTCGACGAAATCATCGAAGAGCGCGAGTTCTCCGACGCACCGCTCGCGCGCTCGTCCTCGGGGCGCACCACCTTCAGTTTCGAGCCCGACCCGGACCAGAACTTCAACCGCGAGTTCACCGATTACTTCGTCAACGGCCGCAAGGACGACATTGGCGCTTTCGACACGCCCAAGACGCCGGGCCGTGCCATCGGCTGGGTGACGCAAGCGGGCCAGGCGGGTGACAAATGGTTTGAGCTGGAAGTGAGCGACAAGACCGCCGTGCTCCACAACGGCGACGGCCTGTGCTACTACGACCTGCAAAAGGAACTGGTGGGCGTGCACATAAACCGCGCCGAATGCGTTAACGCCAAGAAAGGCATCTGGCGCGTGTTTCCCAAGAATGAGATCGCCGAGTTCAAGGACCTGCGCAAAGGCCTGGAGATCAACCGCAACCGCGACATGGACTGGATACGCACGCTGGACAAAAAATCCAGCGACCGCCGCATCGGCCTGTGGGCAGAGCTGCGTGAAACTGCCGACGGCTTTGCCCTGCAGCTGACCGATGAGGACGGGTTCACCGGCAGTGCCACCATCGCCCAAGTCCATCAGGCAGCTACCGATACCGTCAAGGCCGAAATCTCGCTGCGTGAGCAACTGGGCCGCTTTGGCGCCACGGTCTTTGCCGTGCACGACATCAGCCTGCAGCTTTCGCAGCCCTGGTTCGTGCCAGCCTCGGCGCTCAACCACCTGCGCCGCGATGCCGTGGCCGCACTGGAAGAAGCCCGTGCCAAGGGCTTCGTGCGCCTGCCGCGTGCCGAGCCTGTGGAGCCGCCTGCTCCTTTCCCTGAAGACACCCTCACCTACCTGGCCAACGTATTCAACCACAAGGCACACGACTTCTATGTGAAGCATGGTGTGAAGGTGATCGACGCCGCCTACGAGAGCAAGGAAGAGGAAGGCGAAGTCTCACTGATGATCACCAAGCACTGCGTGCGCTTCTCGATGAGCCTGTGCCCCAAGCAGGCCAAGGGCGTGATCGGCGTCAAGGGAACCATCAAGGCCGAGCCGCTGCAGCTCATCAACGGCAAGGAAAAGCTCACGCTGCGTTTTGACTGCAAGCCCTGCGAGATGCATGTGGTGGGCAAGATGAAGAAATCGGTGATGAACCAGCACTTCAAGGAGATGCAGGAGTTTCCGATGCAGTTCTACCGCACACGGCCCGCAGCAGTACAAAGCTGAAGCCCCTGCCCCATCCATAAAAAGAAAGAGCTGCCTTCAAGCAGCTCTTTTTCTACCAAGGCGGAGACCGTCAGGTCAATCCACGGCTCCAGTCTTCAATAGACCATTCCCTGATAAAACCGGATCGACGCTCAATCAGCACTGGAGGGTTCCCTCGACTCCAGCGCACGGTTGATGCCCAGGGCTACCAGTGTGCAGACGGCACCAGACAGCAGATACAGGCTCACTGCGATCAAACCGAACTTGGCAGAGAGCCCCAGTGCCACCACAGGCGCGAAAGCAGCCCCTACCAGCCAGGCCATATCGGTCGACAGGGCAGCCCCCGTGTAGCGGTACTGAGGCGAGAAGTTGGCAGTCACGGTACCGGAGGACTGACCATAGGACAGGCCCAGCAGCACAAAGCCGACAATGATGAAGATGTCATGGCCGATGACGCCGCTCGACAACAGCATTGGTGTTGCCAGGCTGAACAGACCGATCAGCACGGCCATGGCACCCAGGGTATTGCGGCGGCCAAAACGGTCGGCCAGCTTGCCCGATGCCACGATGGCGAACGCTGCACATACAGCACCCACCATCTGCACCAGCAGCACCTCGGTAATCGACTGGTCGGAGTACAGCAAAATCCACGACAACGGGAACACCGTCACCAGATGGAACAGCGCAAAGCTGGCCAGGGCGGCAAAGGCGCCGATGGCAACGTGGCCCCCTTCTTCATCGATCAGGCGGGTGACGCTCACGGGCTCCAGCTCGCGTTCCTGCATGGCCTGGGTGTAGGTGCGACCCAGCACGAGCTGCAGACGAGCAAACAGCGCCACCACGTTCAGTGCAAACGCCACAAAGAAGGGATAGCGCCAGCCCCAGCTGAGGAACTCGCTCTCGCTCAGGGTGCCGTACAGGTAGGCAAAGAGGCCTGCCGCAATCACAAAGCCCAACGGAGCGCCCAACTGGCCGATCATTGCGTACCAGCCGCGCTTGTCGGTTGGCGCGGTCATGGCCAGCAGCGATGGGAGGCCATCCCACGAACCACCCAGTGCCAGGCCCTGGGCGAAGCGGAACAGGGCCAGCAGCACGATGGCCGTTCGACCTATCGATTCATACCCGGGTAAAAATGCGATACCAACCGTTGCAACGCCCAACAGAAACAGGGCGATGGTCATCTTGGCAGCACGCCCCCAGCGACGCTGGATGGCCATCGAGATGGCAGTTCCCACGGGACGGGCGAGGAAAGCTATAGAAAATATAGCAAACGACAGCAGCGTGCCATTCAGCCTGGAAAAGTGAGGAAAGAAGACTGTCGGAAAGACCAATACCGACGCTATGCCAAATACGAAAAAGTCGAAATACTCCGACGAACGGCCGATAATAACGCCGACCGCAATTTCGCCAGGTGTGACGTCATCATGCACAGCGGACCGTGTATGTTGATCAGCGCTGTGATTGCTGCCGACAGGAGATGCTGCGTAACCGAGACTACTCATACAAAAGCTCCTTCCTCAAGCTGTAACAGGCCTGTTACGATCGTACCCATTCAGGAGCCTAGCAGGGTACTTTTTGAGAGGACGTAGGACAAAATGTCCAATCGACAGGCCTGCCTCTAGCATTTACATTTGGCGGGATTTTGCAATCCATGTTTCTACCTAAGCGCGCTTGCCGTGCCTTTTCGCATGCCTGATCTCAAAAAACTTCGCGGGCCTTCGCGGCTCGTCGCGGCGTTACTAGCCGCCGCCAGCCTTGCGGGCTGCAATACCGTTGTGCTCAACCCCGCCGGGGATGTTGCTGCCCAGTCCGGCAATCTGGTGATCATCGCCACCTTGCTGATGCTGATCATCATCGTTCCGGTCATGGTGCTGATCCTGCTGTTTGCCTTCAAGTACCGCGAATCGAACGAGCCCGCTGATTACGACCCCGAATGGCACCACTCCACGACCCTGGAGCTGGTGATCTGGTCGGTGCCGCTCTTGATCATCATCGCGCTGGGCTCCATCACCTGGATCTACACCCACAAGCTCGACCCCTACCGTCCGCTGGACCGCGTGGACGCCAACCGCCCCGTTCCGGCCGATGTCAAGCCGCTGGAGGTGGAAGTAGTCGCCATGGACTGGAAGTGGCTGTTCATCTACCCCGAGCAAGGCATCGCCACCATCAACGAACTGGCGGCTCCCGTGGACCGTCCGATCCGCTTCAAGCTGACCGCCACTACCACGATGAATGCGTTCTATGTGCCTGATCTGGCCGGCATGATCTATGCCATGCCTTCAATGCAGACGCAGCTCAACGCCGTGATCAACAAGCCTGGCGTGTACAAGGGTATGAGCTCGCACTACAGCGGTGCGGGCTTTGCCGGCATGACCTTCAAGTTCCACGGCCTCGCCGACGGCGACTTCAACGCCTGGGTACAGAAGGCCAAGACCGAAGGCGCCACCCTCGACCGCGCTGAGTACGTGAAGCTGGAAAAGCCCAGCGAGCGCGATCCCGTTCGCCTGTTCGGCAATGTGGACAGCACCCTCTACCACGCCATCGTCAACCGCTGCGTGGAAGCGGGCAAGATGTGCATGGACGACATGATGGCCAAGGACGCCATGGCCAATATCAATGCCCGCACCAAGGCAGGCAAGAGCGTTTCGCTGCTGCCGCAGGATGACGTGTGCACGGCCGCCAATGCCACGCAAGTGGTGGCAGCCCTGCGTGTGGACGAGATCACCCCCACCGTGGCGCAATAACCCATCGCGAATTTTCAAAGAGACTCAATATGTCCGTAGCTACTAACGCAAGCCATGACCCGCTTCTCGGGCGGCTGACATGGAATGACATACCGATGGTGCATGAGCCCATCGTGTTGTGGACCTTTATCGCCGTGGTCCTGGGCGGCCTCGTCGTCGTTGCCGGTATCACCAAGTTCAAGCTCTGGGGCCCGCTGTGGAAGAACTGGATCTGTTCCATCGACCACAAGAACATCGGCATCATGTACATGATCCTGGGCCTCGTCATGTTCCTGCGCGGCTTTGCCGACGCCGTGATGATGCGCGGCCAGCAGGCCCTGGCTGCCGGTGATGCCATGGGCTACCTGCCCCCGCACCACTACGACCAGATCTTCACCGCCCACGGCGTGATCATGATCTTCTTCGTGGCCATGCCTTTCGTGACGGGCCTGATGAACTATCTGGTGCCGCTGCAGATTGGTGCACGTGACGTGGCCTTCCCGTTCCTGAACAACTTCAGCTTCTGGATGACCACCTCTGGCGCCGTGCTGGTGATGGCTTCGCTGTTCGTGGGTGAGTTCTCCACGCTGGGCTGGCTGGCACTGTCGGGCCTGGGTGAATACCACCCTGGCGTGGGTCTGGATTACTACATCTGGGCATTGCAGATTGCCGGTGTGGGCACCACGCTCTCGGGTATCAACCTGATCGTGACCATCATCAAGATGCGCGCCCCTGGCATGAACCTGATGAAGATGCCCATCTTCACCTGGACCTCGCTGTGCACCAACGCCCTGATCGTGGCTTCGTTCCCGATCCTGACCGCCGTGCTGGTGCTGATGACCCTGGACCGCTATGTCGGCACCAACTTCTTCACCAACGAGCTGGGCGGCAACCCCATGCTGTACGTGAACCTGATCTGGATCTGGGGCCACCCAGAGGTCTACATCCTGATCCTGCCCGCTTTTGGCGTGTTCTCCGAAATCGTCGCTACCTTCTCGCGCAAGCGCCTGTTCGGTTACACCTCGATGGTGTACGCCACCGTGTGTATCACCATCCTGTCCTGGCTGGTGTGGCTGCACCACTTCTTCACCATGGGTTCTGGCGCCAGCGTGAACTCGTTCTTCGGCATCACCACGATGATCATCTCGATCCCGACCGGCGCCAAGATCTTCAACTGGCTGTTCACCATGTACCGCGGCCGCATCCGCTTCACCGTTCCCATGCTGTGGACCGTGGGCTTCATGCTGACCTTCACCATCGGCGGCATGACCGGCGTTCTGCTGGCCGTTCCTCCTGCTGACTTCGTGCTGCACAACTCGCTGTTCCTGATCGCCCACTTCCACAACGTGATCATTGGCGGCGTGGTGTTTGCCGTGTTCGCCGGCATCAACTACTGGTATCCCAAGGCGTTCGGCTATCGCCTCGACGAGTTCTGGGGCAAGGCATCGTTCTGGTTCTGGTTCGTTGGCTTCTGGGTTGCCTTCACGCCGCTGTATGTGCTGGGCCTGATGGGTGTGACCCGCCGCGTCAACCACTACGAAGACACTTCGCTGCAGATCTGGTTCATCATCGCTGCTTTCGGCGCCGTGCTGATCGCACTGGGCATCGCCTGCTTCTTCATCCAGTTGTTCGTCAGCTACCTCAAGCGTGACCAGCTGCGTGATGTGACCGGTGACTGCTGGAACGGCCGTACCCTGGAATGGGCCACCTCCTCGCCTCCTCCCCAGTACAACTTTGCCTTCACGCCAGCCGTGCATGACAGCGATGCCTGGTGGGATATGAAGAAGCACGGTTTCAAGCGCAAGCTCGACGGCTTCGTGGAAATCCACATGCCCAAGAACACCGGCGCCGGCTTCGTGATCTCGATGATCGCCCTGGTCTTTGGCTTTGCCATGATCTGGCACATGTGGTGGCTGGCTGGCCTGAGCTTTGCCGGTATCGTGCTGGCCTCGATCATCCACACCTTCAACTACAAGCGTGACTACTACATCCCTGCAGCGCAGGTGGAAGTCACCGAAGAAGCCCGTACCCAACTGTTGGCCCGCCATGTCTAATCACAATACCCTCGCCGGCGCGACCGGTACCCGCGACTACTTCCTCAAGGAAGAACCGCACGTCGAAAACGGCACTGCTCTGGGCTTCTGGCTCTACCTGATGAGCGACTGCCTCATCTTTGCAGCCCTGTTTGCCACCTATGGCGCCCTGGGCCGCAACTATGCTGGCGGCCCTGGCGGCGCCGAGCTGTTTGACCTGACCCTGGTGGCGATCAACACGGCCTTGCTGCTGCTGTCGTCCATTACCTTCGGCTTCGCCATGCTGGCCAAGCAGAAGGGCTCGGTCAAGGGCACGATCACCTGGCTGATCATCACCGCCCTCTTCGGTGCAGGCTTCCTGGGTGTGGAACTGTATGAGTTCCACCACCTGATCCATGTGGGCGCCGGCCCGCAAAGCAGCGCTGCCATGTCGGCCTTCTTTGCACTGGTGGGCACCCACGGTCTGCACGTGACTTTCGGCCTGGTGTGGCTGGTGGTTTTGTTACTGCAGATTGGCAAGCATGGCCTGACCCATGAAAACAACCGCCGCCTGATGTGCCTGTCGATGTTCTGGCACTTTCTGGACGTGGTCTGGATCGGCGTCTTCTCCTTCGTATATTTGATGGGAGTGCTGTAAATGAGCGCACAACACAATCACGCAGCACACGGCCACGATGACCACGGTCATGACGATGGCCCGCACAGCACCTTCTCGGGCTACATGATCGGTTTTTTCCTCTCGATCATCCTGACAGCAATCCCCTTTGCCGTGGTGATGGGCGACGTGTTCGAGAACCGCACCACCACCGTGGTGGTGATTGCCTTCTTCGCTGTGGTGCAGATCATCGTTCACATGGTCTATTTCCTGCACATGAACGGCAAGATCGAAGGCGGCTGGACCTTGATGTCCACCATCTTCACCATCGTGTTCGTGGCAGTGACGCTGGCTGGTACCTTGTGGGTCATGTACCACATGAATGCCAACATGATGCCTGGCCACAAGCACACGGCGCCTGCAGCTGCTACGCAACCTGCACAGGACCACGCCAACCACTGAGCTGTTTTGACCAACGAAACGCAACGGAACGCGGATGTAAAGCCCCCGCGTTCCGCCCTCTTCCAGGCGATGCTTGCATGTGTAGGCATCGCCTTGTTTTTAGGCTTTTGCGCATTGGGCACCTGGCAGGTTTACCGCCTGCAATGGAAGCTCGATCTGATCGACCGGGTGGAACGCCGCGTCCATAGCGCGCCCCAGCCCCCCCCTGCGCCATCCACCTGGCCCCGGCTGGATGCCAAGGCGCAGGAATACCAGCCCACTACCCTGCATGGCCAATGGCTGCCAGCCCAGACCGTGCTGACGCAGGCCACCACCGCACTGGGTGCAGGTTTTTGGGTGATGACACCGCTGCAGCAGCCTGACGGCACTCAGGTGCTCGTCAACCGCGGTTTCGTGCCTGACGGCCTGCGCAGCAACTGGAGCGATGCGGCGCAGTTGGCAGCAGCAACACCGACTGGCAACGTCACCGTCACCGGTCTTCTGCGCGCCACCGAGCCCAAAGGAGGCTTTCTGCGCAGCAATGATCCGGCAGGCAACCGCTGGTACTCACGCGACGTGCAGGCGATTGCACAGGCGCGCGGACTGGCGCAGGCGGCCCCGTTCTTTGTCGATGCAGGCCTGCCGGACGACGGCCCCACCGTGGTGGGCGAGACCAAACGCAGCAGCAACGCAGATCTGCAAAGCCAGCAATGGCCGCAGACCGGGCTCACGCAGATCCGCTTTACCAACAACCACCTTGTCTATGCCCTGACCTGGTATGGCCTGGCCCTGATGGTGGCGGGTGCCGCGTGGCTGGTGGTGCGCCACCAGCGGCGTGCTGACAGCGGCCATGGAGGCGTGGATTAAAAATTCATAGCATGCCACGCTGCAGCTTGCTGCATTTCGGGCATAAATGCATTGAAAGTCCATCAAAGAGAGCGCATGCCGCTCTCTTTTTTATTGCACCGGGACGAAATGCAGCGGCGTTTCATGGTGCGGCCGCCTGGGCGGCAACTGTGACACCGGGGCTCAGGCACAATTGACGGGTGTCATTTCCTGCAGACTCCCTTTTCCGCGTCACCCATACCACCGACCGCCAGAACATGCAGTTGCTCATACAACTGCGCTGGCTGGCCGTAGTGGGCCAGGTGGTCACCATCTCGCTGGTGCACTGGGGCCTGGATATCCATTTGCCGCTCACCGAGATGCTCTCCGTTCTGGCGGGGCTGGTCATCATCAACCTCGCCTGCATCTGGTGGCTGCGCTGGCGCCAGCACGATATATCGTCAGCAGACCTGTTTGTGGCGCTGCTGGCCGATGTATCCGCGCTCAGCATGCAGCTGTACCTGAGTGGTGGCGCCAACAACCCCTTCATTACGCTGTTCCTGCTGCAGGTCACCTTGGGGGCCGTGCTGCTCAAGCCCTTCTATGCCTGGGCGATTGTCGGGGTCACAGCATGCTGTGCAGTGGCGCTGGCGTTCTTCTCCCTTCCGCTGCAGATCATGTCGAACCGGGGCGGCTCCATGCACACGCTGTACCTGATCGGCCTGCTGATCAGCTTTGGGCTCAATGCCACTTTGCTGGTGGCGTTCATCAACCGCATCATGGCCAATCTGCAATTGCGCGATGCGCGCCTGGCCGACCTGCGCCAGCGTGCCGCCGAAGAAGAGCACATCGTGCGCATGGGCCTGCTGGCGAGCGGCGCCGCGCATGAGCTGGGCACGCCGCTGTCCACGCTGGCCGTCATCCTGGGCGACTGGCAGCGCATGCCAGCCATTTCCCAGGACAGCGAGTTGATGGACGACCTGCACGAGATGGAGCAACAGGTGCAGCGCTGCAAGTCCATCGTCACCGGGGTACTGCTGTCTGCCGGCGAGACGCGGGGCGATGCGCCACAGACAACCAGCCTGGTGCGCTTTCTGGACCGGGTGGTGGAACAGTGGCGCAGCCACCGCCAGCCCGCCAATTTCGAGTTCCGCAAACAGCTGGCGCGCGATGTGCCCATCATCTCGGATACCGCGCTGCAACAGATGATTTTCAATGTACTGGACAATGCACTGGAGGCATCGCCCGGCTTTGTGCAACTGTGGGCCACCTGCCCGGCAGATGGATCGGACGACGAGGACGGCCACGCCCTGCTGGAGCTGGTGGTGACCGACAGTGGCCCGGGTTTTCGCAGCGACATCCTTGCCCAGCTGGGCAAGCCATACCAATCCACCAAGGGGCGGCCTGGCAGCGGTCTGGGCCTGTTTCTGGTGATGAATGTTGCCCGCTCGCTGGGCGGCCATATCGAAGCCCGTAACCGGGAGCAGCATCTGGGCGGCGGCGCTCTGGTACGTATCCGCCTGCCGCTGGCTGCCATTGCCCTGCATGACGAACAACACCATGACGCAAACGCAAGAACGCCTGTTACTGCTGGTTGAAGACGATGCAGCTTTTGCCCGCACCCTGCGCCGCTCGTTTGAGCGCCGCGGCTACCGCGTGCTGCACGCCAGCAGCGCCGATGAGGTGCAGGTCCTGCTGCAGACCGAGCAGCCCCAGTATGCGGTGATGGATCTGAAGCTGGCCGGCAATTCGTCGGGCCTCTCGTGCGTGCAGTTGCTGCATGCGCAGAATCCCGATGCGTTGATCGTGGTGCTGACCGGCTATGCCAGCATTGCCACGGCGGTGGAAGCCATCAAGCTGGGCGCCTGCCACTACCTGGCCAAGCCGTCGAACACCGACGATATCGAAGCCGCATTCAGCCGCATTGAAGGCACGACCGAGGTCGATCTGCCCCAGGCAACCACGTCGATCAAGACGCTGGAGTGGGAAAAAATCCACGAAACCCTCGCCGAGACCGGCTTCAACATCTCGGAAACCGCACGGCGCCTGGGCATGCACCGGCGCACGCTGGCACGCAAGCTGGAAAAGCAGCATGTGCGGTAGCGCTGCAGTGCTAGAAGCTGCTATCAAAAATCATAGCGTGCTGCGCTTTCTGCTATTGGACTCTAGATAAAAAACCTCATAAGACTGGGCAACGCAAAGCGCTAGTAGCTCTGTAATTCATAGCATCACGCGGCATCCAGGCAGGCTTGCACCAGAGCCTGAAGCACGGGCGAGCGCTTTTTGCCACGACGCTGCAGCAGAGAAAACGGCCGCTGCATGGCAGGCAGCTCGGTCGCCAGTATCGCCAGCTCTCCCCGGTCCACCCAGGGCTGCGCAATCACCCGCGAGAGGCAGCTGATGCCTGCACCGCGCGCCACGGCCGTGCAAATCGCCTCCGAGCTCCCCAGCACTGCCACCACCGGCCATTCATGCAGGTGCGACAGCACGGCAAACTCCACCGCCTCGCGCGTGCCCGAGCCCTCTTCGCGCAGCAGCCAGCGGCAGGCGCGCAGCTCCTGTACCGAGAGGGGCGCCTGCCGGGCGTGTTGCACCAGCGTATCGCCCGCAGCAGCAATCAGCACCAGTTCGTCGTCGCGCCAGGGCTGCACTTCCAGCTCTGTCCAGTGACTGGCTCCCTCGATGAAGCCCAGGTCCACCCGCGCATCTGTGACCGACTGCGCCACCTCGCGCGTATTGCCGATCACCACATCAAACCGAACCTGCTCATAGCGCTGCATGAAGCCTGCCAGGATGGGCGGCAGCACATGGTTGGCAATGGTGGTGCTGGCCGCCAGCCGCAGTTGCACAGGGGCGGCTGGGGCCGTGGCCCGCGTCGCCTGCTCCAGCAACTGTGCCTGCTCCAGCAGCGCCTGTGCCTCGGGCCACAGGCTGCGGCCCAGGTCGTTCAGGACAAGACGCTTGCCCGTACGCGCAAACAACTGGGCGCCCATGCCGGTTTCAAGCTGCTGCAAGGCCGCACTGACTGCCGATTGTGAGAGCCCCACGGCATTCGCCGCAGCCACTGTGCTGCCGCTTTGGGCGATGGCGCAAAACACTTCCCATTGGCGCAGGCTGAGGTGAAGCATGGATTCCTCGCAGGTGAACAGGGATCAGACACCGTTACGTACCACCACAATGAACCAAAGCAACGGTTTATTTTTGTGACAACTACCTATTTTATAGGTAGATGATACATAAACAATTAGTTATACGAATATAAGAAAAATTTCTATAGTGGCGACATTCCCGCTCTGGCGGTGCCTGCTCGGGTCATCTTGAGACAGTACTGGCCTCGCCCCATTTCATGTCACAAGCCACTTCCTCCCTCTCCCCAGTCGGCAGCCATTCGTGGTTGTCCGCCGGCAAACAACTGGTTCCCGGCCTGCTGCTGTGTGGAGCCATCACCTGGGTTGCCAGCGACCTTGCAGCCCTGCCCTGGTTCAGCAGCAAGGGCTTGTCTGCACTCACGATCGCCATCGTGATCGGCATGCTGATCGGTAACACCGTCTATGGCTGGGTACAGGCGCCCGCCGATGCTGGCGTAGGTCTTTCCAAACAGAAACTGCTGCGCCTGGGCATCATCCTCTACGGGCTGCGGCTGACATTTCAGGACATTGGCGCGCTGGGCATCCATGGCGTGCTCATCGACGCCATCGTGCTGACCAGCACCTTTGTCCTGGCCCAATGGCTGGGCAAGCGCTGGCTGGGACTGGATCCACGCACGGCCATACTCGTGGGCGCGGGCAGCTCAATCTGCGGCGCTGCCGCTGTTCTGGCCACGGCCCCCGTGGCCAAGGCGCGTGCCGACGATGTGGCGGTTGCCGTTGCCACCGTGGTGGTGTTCGGCACCATTGGCACCTTTCTCTACCCCGCCTTTTACCAGTGGAATCTGGCGGCGCAATGGCTGCCATTGCCCGAATCCACCTATGGTCTGTGGGTAGGCTCTACGGTACACGAGGTTGCGCAGGTGGTGGCTGCAGGCGAAGCCATCAGCAGCAGCGCTGCGGACATGGCCGTGGTGGCCAAGATGGTACGGGTGATGATGCTGGCACCGTTTCTCATCATTCTGTCAGCCTGGCTGGCCCGGCACGAGTCGGTAGCGCCAGCAGCACCAGGCAAGCCCAGCATCGGCAGCACTGCAGATACCGAGAAAAAACCATTGCTGGCGCGCATCACCATTCCCTGGTTTGCTCTGGGATTCATAGCGGTTGCAGGAATCCATTCGCTGGGCATCATCCCACAGGCGGCGCTCACCGCAGGTGTCCAGTTGGACAACGTTCTGCTCACCATGGCCATGGCGGCTCTGGGGCTCACCACCCATGTGCGCGCCGTCAAGGCGGCGGGTGTCAAGCCGCTGCTGTTGGCCCTCATCCTGTTTGTCTGGCTGGTGGGCGCAGGCCTGGCACTCAACAGCTGGCTGTAGCACGTTGCTTCATGCAGCCATGGCATCGCTCCACACATACATGGAACCAATGGCTTCATAAGCAAATGCGAACAATGTATTTGCCCGCCTGGGCAAAGCTGTTACAACCATTGCTTTTGCCAAAACGATTCTGGAGCCACCCGCCATGCGCATTGAAACCCTTGCCGTCCACGCCGGCTATTCGCCCGATCCCACGACCAAGGCTGTGGCCGTGCCCATTTACCAGACGGTAGCCTACGCGTTCGACAGTGCCCAGCATGGCGCCGACCTGTTCGACCTGAAGGTTCCAGGCAATATCTACACCCGCATCATGAACCCGACCACCGACGTGCTGGAAAAGCGCGTGGCGGCCTTGGAAGGCGGCATTGCCGCACTGGCCGTGGCATCGGGCATGGCGGCCATCACCGCCGCCATACAGACCCTGGCCGAGGCGGGCGACAACATCATCAGCGCCAGCACGCTCTATGGCGGCACCTACAACCTGTTCGCACACACGTTCCCGCAGCAGGGCATTGAAGTGCGCTTTGCCGACCCGCGCGATCCCGCCAGCTTTGACAAGTTGATCGACGACAAGACCAAGGCCGTCTTCATCGAATCCATCGGCAACCCGCTGGGCAATGTGACCGACATTCGCGCTCTGGCCGATGTGGCCCACAAGCATGGCGTACCACTGATCGTGGACAACACCGTACCCTCCCCCTATCTGCTGCGGCCATTTGAATTTGGCGCCGACATCGTCGTGCACTCGCTCACCAAGTACCTGGGCGGCCATGGCACCAGCGTGGGTGGCGCCATCGTGGACAGCGGCAAGTTCCCCTGGGCAGAGCACAAGGCCCGCTTCAAGCGCCTGAACGAGCCAGACGTGAGCTACCACGGCGTGGTCTATACCGAGGCCCTGGGCCCTGCGGCCTTCATCGGTCGCGCCCGCGTGGTGCCGCTGCGCAATATGGGGGCAGCCATCTCGCCGCAGAATGCCTTCCAGATCCTGCAGGGCATCGAAACCCTGGCACTGCGCATGGACCGCATCTGCGAGAACACCCAGAAAATTGCCGAGGCCCTGCAAAACCATCCCAAGGTGGAATGGGTGCGCTACGCAGGCCTGAAAGACCATCCGGACCACGCCATCGTGCAGAAGCAATCGGGTGGCCGCGCCTCGGGCATTCTGTCATTCAGCCTCAAGGGCGACGAGGGACGAGCCGCCGGTGCGCGCTTTCTCGATGCGCTGCAGCTGTTCACCCGCCTCGTGAACATCGGCGATGCCAAATCGCTGGCCACGCACCCCGCATCCACGACCCACCGACAGCTTGATGCGGCTGAACTGGCAAAGGCTGGCGTGACCGAAGGCATGGTGCGCCTGTCGGTCGGCATCGAACATATCGACGACCTGCTGGCTGATCTGCAGCAGGCGCTCGCCCAAGTCTAAGACTCAAGGAAACCTGTAGCGCTCAACTGCAGAGCGCATTCAGCTACATTTTCCATAGTAAAAAGGCATGCCAATGATGGCATGCCTTTTGCATGGAAATAAAGGTGATGGTCAGAAGCGATAGCCTACGCCCACACCCACGAGCCAGGGATCCACCTTGAACGATCCAACCTTTTTGCCAGCCGAGCTGACATCGGTCTTGATGTAGACCTTTTTCACATCAAAGTTGATCGACCAGTTCTTGTCGAGCATGTAGTCAAAGCCCACCTGCATGGCTGGGCCAAAACTGTTCTTCTTGATCGACGGATCGAGCGCCGCCTGTACGGCGGGGTCAAAGCGCACATTCGAAAAGCGCGTGTAGTTGATACCCGCGCCCACATAAGGCTTGAACGCGCCCATGCCGGTGAAGTGATACTGCGCCAGCAGTGTAGGAGGCAGGTGCTTGAGCGAACCGATCTTTGCGCCGTTGGAGCGCAGATCATGCTTCTGTGGGTATGTCAGCACCAGCTCTGCTGCGATATTGGGAGTGAAGAAGTAAGACACATCCAACTCGGGAATGGTCTTGTCATTGATCGACAGGCCAAGCCCGGTGGAGTCCTTGTTGGCGCTGTCCAGATTGACGGCACGCACGCGCACCATCCAGGGCCCTTCAGCCTGCTGCGCCATGGCCGTGCCGGCCGTCAGCGCACAAACAGCCAACGCTGCCATCATTGCTTTCTTCATCATCATTGCCTTCGCTGCGACTTATGTCGCATGGATTGAGAATTGACTGAAAGCCCCGTGCACCGGCAGCACCCCGGAGAAAAAGTCCGCTGCCGAAATGGGGCGTTTCCATGGCAATAGATGATCACCAATTCTCGCATTGGCTGCTTTGACACAGATCAGGCCTCATGCCCGGCACCATCAAAAACGGCCGGGAATCCCCGGCCGTATCATCGTGAACCCAGGGTTCGCGCTCGCGTCAGTGACCGCGCAGCTTGTGCCACCCCTCCATGCACAGCACCACCACGCCGCCAATGATGGCGCCAACCACCACATGCACCAAGGTAGGACCGACAACTGCGGCGACCCCACCCAATGGTTCGATGCTGTCCTTGATCCAGTGCTCGATCGGGCCGATACCGTGCACCAGCAGGCTGCCACCCACCATGAACATGGCAGCCGTTCCGACAATGGACAGCCCGCGCATCAGCCACGGCGTGAACGCGATCATGCCGCGGCCAAAGGCCTGCGCTGCAGCGCTCTTCTTGGCCATCAGCCAGCTACCCACATCGTCCATCCGCACGATGCCGGCCACCAGGCCATAGACAAACACGGTGATGGCAATCGCCACGGTGACCAATACGGCAGCCTGCTCCCAGATGGGTTTGGTCGACACCGTGCCCAATGCGATGGCCATGATCTCTGCAGACAGAATGAAGTCGGTGCGGACCGCGCCCTTGACCTTCTGCTTCTCATACTCCTGCGGGTCCATCTGCTTTTCGTGCGCAGCACGCACGGACGAAGGTGCAACACCGGTCTTCTGCGCCTCGGCAGAATCGGCCAGCACCGTCTTCACATCGTGTTTTTTCTGCTTGTGGAAGATGTCCAGAATTTTCTCGACACCTTCAAAGCACAGGAAAGCCCCACCGACCATCAAGAGTGGTGTGATCAGCCAAGGCGCAAAGGCACTGATCAGCAAGGCTGCCGGTACCAGAATGGCCTTGTTCCACAGGGAGCCCTTGGCTACAGCCCACACCACGGGCAGTTCGCGGTTTGCCTTGACGCCGGTCACCTGCTCGGCATTGAGCGCCAGATCGTCCCCCAGCACACCCGCCGTTTTTTGCACGGCTACTTTGGTCTGCGTGGCCACATCATCGAGGATGGCCGTGCTCTTGCCGGCTGCCGTTTTCGTCATCAGGGCAACATCGTCCAGCAGCGTGGCGATATCGTCCAGCAGCATCAATAGTCCAGCACCAGCCATTCAAGACTCCGTGTATGAAAAGGTGGCAAATCATAGCCATTTCGGCCATCGCTGCATTCACAAATCCCGCAGCTCTGTACGTTTTGTTGAACAGTATTCACAAAACTTTATACAAGCCCCGTCAACCAACACGCCTGCCCACCCGTTGAACACCCATCTCCACCAATCAGGTGAAAGGAAGTGAAATGAATACCGTGTTTGCTGTATGGCCTGAAGATGAACGTGACCGCAAGCGTGCCCCTGCCCGTTTCTGATTTTTCCATGTGTGTTGCTGGCAGGTGAGAATTCGTCTTAGAGCCATTTAGCTCCGATCTACCGCGAAGCCATCACACTTTCAAAAAACTAGTCCCGCAGCGCAAGCTGGCGGGACTTTGTTTTTGGCATCCGATCTCTACAGACTGGAGGAGCAGAAGCCTTTGCGCTTCACCGTAGTCCAGTCGAGACGCCGGTTCAGTTCGGCAAGGTCACCATGGGAATCGATCCCGTCACCGTGATCGTGTCCCCTGCCCCCGGCGTGGCCTTGAGCGGTGGCACATTGCTTGCAGCAATCGGATTGGCTGCACCAGGTGTACCGCCTCGCGGCGTGGTACGCACCACCTGGCTGGCAGGCAAAGCAGCACCCTTGGTCACGTTGGCCCACACGGCATCCATGGCCTGGTTGAAGTAGGTATGCAGTGGCACAAACCGCGTATCAAACCCCGCAAACGGCAGGAAGGCATCAAAGTGCTGGGCATTCGTCACTTCGATGTAGCGCAGCTTGCTCTGCGCCCCTTCGACACCACCGTTCAACGCTGTGTAGGCGCGCGCATTCACATTCACCGGAATCAGCGCATCGCTGCGCCCTGCCACGATGATGGTGGGCTTGCCGCGCAGATTGCCGGTCACTTTCACTTCCTGCATGCCTGCACGCACCGCATCGCTTTGGGCTTGAGTGGGCACACTGGCAGCAGACAGGGACTTGCCTGTCACCGGATCCTGCCCCGATGCAAGAGCATATTGGCACAGTGCGTTGTCCAGCCCCAGGTCCGCCTTGCCGGTCGACGGCGACACCGTCATCAGCCATGAACGAGCCCCCCCGACCGAATCGTTGTACACCACGGTCGCAGGCGAGCCATTGGCTGTGCCGTTGGCCACCGCCGCACTCTGCGCCAGTGCTGGAGGCGTGGCAGCCATCACCTCGCCGGTTGCACTGGCAGCTGCAAAGCTGGTGTTGCACAGATTGGCATCTGCACCGAAGCGCCCGTACGCCATGGTGTACATGGCAGAAAGGATCGGACCATTGCCCAGCCCATAGTGGGCGTTGTGCATCTGGTCATGCTCTTTGGTCCAGCCCTTGGCGTGCAGTTTGCTCAAGGCGTCTGCCGCGCGTTCTGCCGTGGTAGCGCCTGTCACCAGGCCTTTGGCAGCCAGCCCTTCGCAGCGCGCTTCGGCCCGCGTCTTCATTGCCACAAGGCCGATGTAATTGAAGATTGATGTCTCCGAGAGTGCTGCAGCGTCAGCCAGGGCGGCGCAAGGCTGGTAGATATTGCCCCAGGTGGTGTACTCGGCCAGCGCGGTTCCACCCATGTTGTATGACGTGACGTTTTCGCTCTCCGTGCCTTGCCTCACATAGATGGGCTTTCCTGCCGGGATCTGCGTCACCGGCTCGCTTGCAACGACTCCGTCCACAAAACCGTCGCCGTCCAACTCTGCTGCCCGGAGGACTGCTGCGCCACCATTGGATGCAGAACCCGCAATCACTACCGTGTTGTTCCTGTCGAAAGGCACAGGATCATCCTTGGTGCCGTACTTGGCATTGAGCACGTACATCGCGTAATGGCCAGCCGCCAGCGTATCGCCGCCCCAGTCCTTCTCGGGATTCTGCTGCGAATGCGCATGCTTGATGGCGATGCGGTTGGGAAAGGCCGCGTTGTACGCGGCACGCGCGGCATCGGTCAGGTTGGCCGCGAAGAAGGACAAGGCACCGGCATCCTTGCGTGCAGCGCGGGAGCCATCGACCTTGTTCACCGTGTCGTCGGCCAGATTGTGCAGTCCCACACCCTTGCCTGCATCGGTCAGCGCCACGGCGCAGCCCTTCTTCAAACCCCACTCACCGGCCGTGCCAATGGCGCCATAGACGCCGCGCGAACCAGACGAAGGACCCAGCACCAGGCAAGGCCTGGATGCACTGAAGCTGTCAGGCACCATCACCGCAATCACGGTCTGCTTGCGGCCAGTTCCGTTGTCCAGCACCGCCAGGTATTCACTGCCAGGGATCAGACCTTCACCGGTTGTCACCGCACCGTCTGCGGTAATGTTGGGGCCATACAAGGAGCCATAACCACCGCCTGCGGTGTAATCCAGAATTCCCCGGTAGTTGGAGAACAGGGCATTGCGCCGCAGCTCCGCCACCGTCGGATTGGCCGGGTCGGCATATGCGGGCGCTGCAGCCGCCCCCAGCCCGGTCTTGCCAATGCCGCCCGTCAACAGGTCCTGCATCGCTGCGGTGCTGCCGGCCCCTGCCGTCGTGGCCGGATAGCTTGTCTGGCTGATTTCCGTGATGCCCTGCGGCAATTCGTTCCTGGCCGATGAACCACCACCTCCACCACATGCTGCCAGCGCCGCGCCCGCCAATACAGTCATCGTCCAGCGCATGCTACGACGCATTGCGCCCGCGCACCTTGTTCGGTCCATGTCGTCTCCTCTGTTTGTTGTAGGCCGCCGATGTACCGCGTATGTGGCGATGCACACCAGCCCCGCAACACTAACGACAGTGCCTCCAACCGACAAGGCCCACAGGCTAGGTGAAACACCAATAACGTGAAACTACTTACTGGTTTTCAAGCCTTGCCACAGAGCCGATTGCCGAGCACCACTCAATGGAGGTCGTGGACGATGGCTCGGTTGCGGCCTGCATTCTTGGCCTGATAGAGGATTTCATCGCAGCGTTCAAGCAATTGCTCGGGCCGCCTGGCGCTGTCATGCCCGGCCACCACTCCACCGCAACTGATGGTGAGCATGGGACTGACCTCCGACTGCTCATGGGGAATGGCCAGCGCCTGTACGGCCTCACACAGCCGGTTCAGCACCAACTGCAACGCAATGCTGGAAGGCAGCATCAGCACGAACTCCTCCCCGCCGTAGCGCGCGATCATGTCATAAGGCCGCTGCGCCGCCTTGCCCAGGGTCTGCGCCACGCGGCGCAGCACGTCGTCACCGGCACCATGGCCATAGAGGTCGTTGAAGCGCTTGAAATAGTCCACATCGATCATCGCCAGACCCAGCGGCGTGCCATTGCGCACCGTATTGCCGCAGGCCCGCATGAAAGCCTGGTTGAAAGCGCGACGGTTGCTGATGCCGGTCAGCGCGTCCTGCAAGGACAGGCGCTCCAGCTCTTCGCGTTGGCGGGCCAGTTCCAGGTGGTTTCGCACGCGCGCCTTGACCAGGAGCGGCCGCACAGGCTTGGCGATGTAGTCCAGCGCTCCCAGTAGCAGGCCGCGCTCCTCATGCGCCTCCTCGATCTGGCCAGTCACGAAGATCACACCGATGTTGGCGGTCTTTTCATTGGATTTGAGGCGTCGCAATACCTCGTATCCGTCCATATCAGGCATTGAGGCATCGAGCAGGATCAGGCTGACCTGTTCCTCCGCCACGCGCTGCAGCGCGGAGACGCCGTCCTTGGCCAAGACTACCCGGCATTCGTCCTTGAGCAGTTCGGCAAGCGCCGTGCGATTGATACGCTCATCATCCACGATCAACACCGTGGGCAGGTTGACCGTACTCATCCCTGATCCTCCACTGCGGCATCTTTCGCGAGGCCCAATAGCTGGCGCAACTGCCCCATGGCCGTCAATGCATCGATCAATTCAATATCCTCGTATAGCACCCGCGCCTCTTCGAGCTTGGCGGATGCAGGGTGGCCTTGCAGTTCATGGGCCAGATCGGTCAACAGCGCTGTGGCGGCATAGTCGCCCCTGCGCATCAATGGCTCGGCCTTGTCGATCAGGGCCAGTGTCTTCTGAGCATCGGTGCCTGCCACTGGCTGGAATTGCTTGGCAGCCGCATCGGCCAATCGCTTGAGGCGATCACCGATGGCTTCGAGCACAGCAGTCAGGTCGGCGCGGAAGGTAAAAGCCAGGCGCTCCATGGCAGCGGCATCTCCACGGCCGGCCTGCCGCTCCAATGCGTCTGCCGAATGGGTCAGCGCCTTGGCCTGCACGTAGCCTGCTGCACCCTTGACCAGATGGGCCAGCGCCTCCAGATTTTTGTGGTCCTGCGCAGCCACCGCAGCATCGAGCCGCTGCGGCACATCGGCAAAGTCACGCAGGAAACCATGCAACAGGCGCCGCATGCGTTCGGGGTTGTCGCCCATCCGGTGCAGCGCTGCATCAAAATCCACGGGCCCTTGCTGCGACAACGCATGGCGGATAGACACAATTTCTCCGCCCGATCCTTGCGAGCGCGCCAACTTGCCGACGTGGGAGTGATCGCCGGTGAAAATATCGACCAAGGTCTGGTAGAGCAGATGCTCCTCGATCGGCTTGGACAGGTGCGAAGTCATGCCCGCTCGAATCGTCGCTTCACGGTCCTCGGTGCGTGCCTGCGCTGTCAGCGCGATGATGGGCAACGCCTGCCAGGCAGGATTGCGGCGGATTTCGCGCGTGGCGGTCACGCCATCCATCTCCGGCATATGCATATCCATCAGCACGGCGTCATAGGCCTTCATCTCCAGCCGACGGATGGCCTGCAGACCATTGACAGCCGTGTCCACCTGCACGCCCGCCAATACGAGGAAATCGGTAGCCACTTCGAGATTGAGCGCGTTGTCGTCCACGACCAATACCTGTTTGCCATTGAGCATGCGGCGCATCGATGGCGTGAGCACGCTGCGCACCTGCCTTGAAGTACTGAAATGCTGGGCATGCATGCGCGGACCTGCCAACACATCCTGCACGGTATCGAACATCACAGACTCAGTCACCGGTTTGACCAGAATTCCTTGCAAATCCGCCAATGTGACCTGGTTCAGTATTTCGTCGCGTCCGTACGCCGTGACCATCAGCACCGCAGGCACGTGCTCCTGCCCCCTTTCCTGCCGTATGCGGCGCGTGGCTTCAATGCCGTCCATCTCGGGCATCTGCCAGTCCATCAGCACGAGGTCATAGGATTTACCCTCCTGCGCCACCGCTTCTATGCGCGCCAGCGCATGCAACCCGGAATCGACACAGTCGGCCTGCATGCCGAAACTGCTGATCATGCCTCCCAGGCTTTCGCGCGATGTGGCGTTGTCATCCACCACCAGCACACGATAGCCATGCAGCGACTTGGCACGCAGCGCCATGTCGCTCGACGGTAGCCCAAGGGCCACCGTGAACGAGAACAGGCTGCCTCGCCCTGGCTCGCTTTCCGCACGGATGCCTCCGCTCATCTTCTCCACCAGCTGCTTGCAGATGGTCAGGCCCAGGCCCGTTCCTCCATAACGGCGCGAGATTCCGCCATCTGCCTGGTGGAAAGGCACGAAGAGGCGACCCAGCGCCTCCTGGCTCAGGCCAATACCGGTATCACGCACACTGAACTGCACCAGATCGCTGCCATCTTCGCGCGACTCCAGCACATTGGCGGACACGACTACCTCCCCGGCATCGGTGAACTTGACGGCATTGCCCACCAGGTTGATCAGCACCTGCGACAGGCGCAGCGGATCGCCACGGAAGGCGCGTGGTACGTCCGGCGCTATTGCATAGACAACCTCCAACCCCTTTTCGTCGGCACGCAGCGAGGTGGCGTTCGAGACCGCTTCGAGCACCTGCTCCAGGGCAAAGTCCGTATCATCGAGTTCGAATCCACCGGCTTCTATCTTCGAAAAATCCAGAATGTCGTTGATGATGGCCAGCAGCGCACGGGTGGAAATATCGATCTTCTCGAGATAGTTCTTCTGGCGTGGTGACAGATCAGTCTGCAGCGCCAATCGCGTCATGCCCAACACCGAATTCATCGGCGTGCGGATTTCATGGCTCATGTTGGCCAGAAAGTCAGCCTTGGCCCGCTCTGCCCGCTCTGCCGCATCCTTGGCCTGGCGCAGCGCCGACTCCACTTCATGCTGGCGCGTGATGTCGAGGATGATGCCGTCCCATATCCAGCCACCCTTGACCTTGCGCGGTGCCGAGCGGATACGCAGCCAGATCAGCGAGCCATCCGGTCGGCGCAAGCGAAAGTCGCACTCAAACAGGCTATGGGTCGCACTGGCGTCGCGCGAGGCACTCAAAAATGGAGCCCGATCCTCCTCGTGCACCGCGTTGAACAGCAGGCCAGGATTCTCCTGTAGCTGTTGCGCCGAGATGCCAATCAGTGCTTCGATACCCCCGCTGATGTAATTGAGATGCAGATCTCCTCCATCGACGGGGCCAGCAAGACCCAGCTCGGGGTTGACATAGCTCAGTTGATAGAGCGCGCCGCTGGGCAGGCGATCCGCCAGCGAGGCCAGTTGCGCACGCGCTTCTTCGCGTTCGCTCACATCCTGCACGGTACCCGTCACGCTTACCACCTGGCCGCTGTCGTCCCGGATACCCTGTGCCCGCACTTCAGCAGCAAAGGTGCTGCCATCGGTACGGTAGTGCTCAAACGCCATCGTAAACGCGCTGCCATTGGCAACACAGTCTTCCAGCCCGGCCTTGACTTTCTGATAGTTCTCTTCCGACATCACCGAAGTAAGACGGCTGAGCGATACCTCTTCATCGCAGGAAAATCCCACGATCTCCCGCAGCATGTCGGAGACCGCGAAAACCTGCCGTTGAATGTCCAGGGTCCAGGAGCCCATGCGCGACAGACGCTCGGCCTGCTGCAGGCTCTCAAAGCTGTTCTTGAGCTTGCGTTCGGCCTGATGGCTTTCGGTCACATCCACCATGACGCACACCAATCGATCAGAAACCTGCCCCTGACCAGCCACAAAACGCGCGGCAGCCGACACCCAGCGCACGGCGCCATCCGGCTGGACGACACGCAGTTGCACCCGCTGCGGGCCTGCCCCCGAGCGAACCTCATTCAGGTGGTTGTCCCAGGCGGTCCGGTCCTGCACATGAATGAGCCGGTTCACAAGCCCCAGCGCCAACCCATCGCCCCCCTGCAGGCCAAGAATCTCCAATCCCTGCGCATTGCAGAGCACCGCATCGGTGTCCAGGTTGACGTCCAACACCCCCAGAGCCCCCACGTCGATCGCCAGGGCCATGCGCTGGCGCTGCAACTGCAGCTCCAGCTCCACCTGCTTTCGCTCGGTAATGTCATGGGCCACGCCCATCACCGCGTGAATACGGCCATGCTCGTCACGCAATGGGCTGCGGGTCGTCAGCATGGTGCGCACACCCTGCGCCGAAAGCACCTTTTCTTCCAACGTCAGACTGTCCTGCGCCTGCAGCACCTGCTGGGTTGCACGCATGAAGACCGCAGCCATTTCTGGTGGAAACAAATCCGAATCGGTGCAGCCGATCACCTCGTCCGCACTGCGCCCCAGGAAGCGCTCGCCCGCTGGATTGAACAGCAGGTAACGCCCGCCCAGATCCTTCACAAAGATGATGTCCGCCGCGCTGTTCAACACCCCTTGCAGCTTGCCCGAGAGATCCTGCAGCTCCGCGGTACGCAAGGCGACGCGGCGCTCCAGGTCGGCATTGACCTCGCGCACCATCCGCTCTGCCCGCTCGCGCTCGGTGATGTCGCGCGCCAGCCCCATGAACAGCTTGCGCCCATCGATTTCCACGCAGGTGATCACCACCTCGACCGGAAACATGCTGCCGTCCTTGCGGCGATGGTGGCTTTTGACCACCTGGGAGCTGCCCGGCGAGGCGTCCCGGAACAGCTGGTGCCGCTGATCCGCCGTCACGCCGAAGGCCACATCACCCACTTCCATGGTGAGCAGCTCGGCCTGCGAATAGCCCAGGCTGCGGCAGGCGCGCTCATTCACGTCGATGAAACGGCCCTGGTCATCATGCAGAAAATAGTCGTCGCCAGCGTTTTCCACCAGCAGGCGAAATCGCTCCTCACTGGCCTGCAGGCGCTCGCGCGTCTCGTGGTTGGTTACCAGGTCTGCGCGGTTGCCATGCAGCAGCACAAGGTGATCCTCGATGTCATCGCGGATCTGCACCAACAGACGCCGCTCGGCGTCGGTGAACACCCTGGGAGCATCGTTGAGCGCATCCAGAACACCGAACAGACTGCCGCTGGGCCAGTAGACCGGTATGCCAAGGTAGCTCTGCGCGATGCGCTCACGGTCTTGATGTTTCAAGATGAAAGTAGCATCGCTCAATGATTCCCGACATACCAGCCTCTGGGCGACCACCAATTCGCCCGCGAACGGCGGCTCCTTCGTGACCACCGGACCGTTCTCCAGGCGATCGGCTGCCGGGCCTGCAGCCGACATCAAATGCCAGACCCCATGCTGCAGACGCAGTACCCGCGCTACGGACAAGTGCAACAGATCGGCATAGTTCCGCAACAGCCCGTGCCATCGGTCCAGCAGGCCCGAAGGGATTTCTGGAAAATCTTCGTGCATGCATCAACTCCTGGATAACAGTGAAATAGCCGCGAGCCAGCGACAGCAGCGCATCACCGCCTTCATGCATCTCTCCACCGAATATGTGAATTTATAGCGCGATTTGATACATATATATACACTATCAGGCGCGCAATTTATGAAGAATTTTAAAAAAGGTAATTTTTGGTATCGATACCACATTCAAGCCTTTGGAGATGCAGACAATGACGCCCGGGTTCCCGCCTGACAAGTGATGTGGATACCTAAATTCCCCTCTTCTACGCTTTCATTCGCGCAGCATTGCAACGCATTGCCACTTTGTGTCGCCAGAGCGGAAATGGCGTCGACCTGCGAGACACCCAGAGCCCTTCCTCCCAACGCTCGAAAGCACCGGCAGTGGCATTCATTAGGTTTGAGACCACCTCAAGAACCTACGGGAAAACAGGAGCGGGGACGGAAACAGAAGCGAAGGGCTGATATCCATGCCCCTCAAGAAAGATTGGGCCTGGGGGAGCGACACGACAGACTCGCACAATGCTAGAACGTGTTTACGATCTCTACGCAGCCGCGTTGGAGTGCAGTCGGAATGAGTTCGAAGCGAGGGTCCGCAGCTTGCACCGGGGTGAAAGCAAGGGCTAGCATGCAGAAATCGCCCGATTTCACTCCACCCCATAGGGACAGTGGGTTTGGGGGTGCCCGGTCAGGAGCGCCCTGCAAAGCCGCTATCGCGGTGCGAGGAGATCGTAAACACGTTCTTGAGGCAAACGCAGCAGTTGGCTGCCCATGAGGTAGGCGATTCCCTGGAGGAAACGGCTATTGGATGAAAGGGAGTGCTGTCAGGCACGAACCGATCCGAGCTTTCGCTTCATCCACCGCACTTGAAGTGCAGAGGAATCACTGGTACGTTCATAAAACTGGCGGCCAAAGCGGGCCTCTGGCCGGAAAATTGACAGCAACCGATACCGCAGCAGCAGATGCACTGCGGTATCGATTGCCGAACCAGCCTAGGGCCTCAACCCAGCCACTTGCGCGCATTGCGCCAGACGCGCATCCAGGGGCTGAATTCAGACTTGCCGCCCACCTTCTCGTAGTCCACCCAGCTCATCTGCACATTGCGGAACACACGCTCGGGGTGCGGCATCATGGCCGTGAAGCGTCCGTCGGCGGTGGTGACGGCAGTCAGGCCGCCAGCCGAGCCGTTCGGGTTGAACGGGTACTGCTCGGTAGGCTGGCCATGGTTGTCCACAAAAAGCATGGCCTTGACCACCTGCGCTTCATTGCCGCGGAACCTGAAGTTGGCATAGCCCTCGCCGTGTGCCACGGCAATCGGCAGACGGCTGCCAGCCATGCCTTGCAGGAAGATGGAGGGCGACTCCAGCACCTCGACCATCGACAGGCGTGCTTCAAAGCGGTTGCTCTGGTTCTGCGTGAAGCGTGGCCAGTCCTGCGCGCCGGGAATGATGTCTGCCAACTCGGCAAACATCTGGCAGCCGTTGCAAACGCCCAGACCGAAGGTATCCGTGCGACCGAAGAACTGCTGGAACTGCTCGGACAGGCGATCATTGAAGGTGATGGAGCGTGCCCAGCCAATACCGGCACCCAGGGTGTCGCCGTAGCTGAAGCCGCCGCAGGCCACCACGCCCGCAAAGTCCTTGAGCTGTGCGCGGCCCGTCTGCAGGTCCGTCATGTGCACATCCACCGCATCAAAGCCTGCCTCGGCAAATGCATAGGCCATTTCCACATGCGAGTTCACGCCCTGCTCGCGCAGCACTGCCACGCGAGGCTTGGCCGCCACGTTGAGGAAAGGTGCTGCCACGTTGTCCTGCGGATCGAACGAAAGCTGAACGTGCATGCCTGGGTCGGCAGGTTCACCGGCTGCGGCATGTTCGCTGTCGGCGCTGGCGGGGTTGTCACGCTGCTGGACGATCTTCCAGCTCACTGCGTCCCAGACCTGGTGCAGATCGGAGAGCGTTGCGCCAAATACCTTCTTGGCATCCCGCCAGACCTGCAGTTCGCCCTTGCCCATGTCCATGGTGGACGACTCGGGCCGGGTCTTGCCGATGATATGGCTGCAGGTGGCCAGGCCGTGTTCGCGCAGAATCTGCAGAACCTCGTCGCGGTCACCGGTGCGGATCTGGAGCACGGCGCCCAGCTCCTCGTTGAAGAGCGCACGCAAGGTCAGGTCTTCGCGGCGTCCCGACACCTGGGTGCCCCAGTTCTTGCCTTCGCCACTGTCCATGCGGCTGTCGGAGATACCGTCTCCTTCGGTGACCAGCATGTCCACATTCAGCGCCACACCCACATGGCCAGCAAAAGCCATCTCGGCCACGGTCGCCAGCAGGCCACCGTCGCCCTTGTCGTGGTAGGCCAGTATCTGGCCCTTGGCACGCAACGCATTCACGGCGTCCACCATGGCAATCAGGTCCTTGGCATCGTCGAGATCGGGGGTCTCATTGCCGCTTTGCCCCAGCACCTGGCCCAGAATGGAGCCACCCATGCGCATCTTGCCCCGGCCCAGGTCCACCAGCACCAGTGTGCTGTCGTCCTCATCAGCGTCAAGCTGTGGCGTGAGCGTGCCGCGCACATCGTCGATCGAAGCAAAGCCGGTGATGATCAGGCTCACAGGCGAGGTGACTTTCTTCACCTCGCCACCCTCGCTCCACTGCGTGCGCATGGACAGCGAATCCTTGCCCACAGGAATGGAGATGTTCAGCTGCGGGCACAGCTCCATGCCCACGGCCTTGACCGTTGCATACAGCGCGGCGTCTTCGCCTGCTTCGCCGCAGGCCGCCATCCAGTTGGCCGACATCTTGACCTTGGAGAGTGCAATGGGCGCCGCCAGCATATTGGTGATGGCTTCTGCCACAGCCATGCGGCCCGAGGCCGGGGCATTGATGGCCGCCAGCGGCGTGCGCTCGCCCATGGCCATGGCCTCACCTGCAAAGCCCTTGAAGTCTGCCAGGGTCACGGCCACATCGGCCACGGGCACCTGCCAGGGGCCGACCATCTGGTCGCGGTGGGTGAGGCCGCCCACTGTGCGGTCACCAATGGTGATCAGAAAGCGCTTGGAGGCCACGGTGGGGTGGGCCAGCACATCGATCACCGCCTTCTCCAGCGGCACGCCGGTCAGGTCGATGGCAGGCAGCTCACGCGTGACGGTGGCCACATCCTTGTTCATCTTGGGCGGCTTGCCCAGCAACACATCCATGGGCATGTCCACGGGGAACTTCTGGTCTCCCGACGCGACAGCCGTGTCCTCCAACACCAGTTGGCGCTCACCGGTGGCGGTGCCGATCACGGCAAACGGGCAGCGCTCGCGCTCACAGAACGCCGTGAACTGTGCCAGCGACTCAGGCGCGATGGCCAACACGTAGCGTTCCTGGCTTTCGTTGGACCAGATTTCCTTGGGGGCGAGGCCAGACTCCTCCAGCTTGACGGCCCGCAGGTCAAAGCGCGCGCCACGGCCCGCATCGTTGGTCAGCTCGGGGAAGGCGTTGGAGAGGCCGCCGGCACCCACGTCGTGAATCGCCAGGATCGGGTTGCCCGCGCCTTGCTGCCAGCAATGGTTGATGACTTCCTGCGCACGGCGCTCGATCTCCGGGTTGCCACGCTGCACCGAATCAAAATCTAGCTCGGCAGCGTTCGTGCCGCTGGCCATGGAACTGGCTGCGCCGCCGCCCATGCCGATGCGCATGCCGGGGCCACCCAGCTGGATCAGCAGCGTACCTGCGGGAAATTCAATCTTCTTGGTCAGCTCGGAATCGATGATGCCCAGGCCGCCCGCGATCATGATGGGCTTGTGATAGCCGCGGGTGATGTCACCCACCTGCTGCTCGTACTCGCGGAAATAACCCGTCAGGTTGGGACGACCGAACTCGTTGTTGAATGCAGCGCCACCCAGCGGGCCTTCAATCATGATCTGCAGCGGGCTGGCAATGTGCTCGGGCTTGCCCACTTCGCTGCCCCAGAGCTTGGAGACGGTA
Organism: Comamonas sp. 4034; assembly: GCF_050434545.1. Taxonomy (NCBI): domain Bacteria; kingdom Pseudomonadati; phylum Pseudomonadota; class Betaproteobacteria; order Burkholderiales; family Comamonadaceae; genus Comamonas; species Comamonas sp. 4034. The sequence goes on from NZ_JBNDIT010000010.1 coordinate 100,184, forward strand.
AAACCGGTCAGACCCGCCTTGGGCTTGGAGCCCCGGCCGGTGGCGCCTTCGTCGCGGATCTCGCCGCCTGCACCGGTCGAGGCGCCTGGGAAGGGAGAGATGGCCGTCGGGTGGTTGTGCGTTTCCACCTTCATCAGCACATGGTTGATGGCGCTATTTTTTTGATAGCTTGGTGCAACTTCTGTTCCGGCACTTGCATCGAATTTCGCCACAAAACGCTCGACAGCGTGGCCTTCCATGATGGAGGCATTGTCGGCATAGGCCACGATGGTGTGCTGGGGCGAGACCTGCTCGGTGTTGCGGATCATGCCAAAGAGCGATTTCTCCTGCGCCACGCCATCGATGGTGAAACTGGCGTTGAAGATCTTGTGGCGGCAGTGCTCGGAGTTCGCCTGAGCGAACATCATCAGTTCCACATCGGTAGGGTTGCGTCCCAGGCCATTGAAGGCCTTGACCAGGTACTCGATCTCGTCATCGGCCAGGGCCAGGCCCCATTGCTTGTTGGCAGCCTCCAGCGCGGCAGCGCCGCCACCCAGCACATCCACAAACTCCATGGGCTGCGCCTGCAGCGCAGAAAACAGTTGCTCGGCTTCGGCGCGGGTGGCAAAGACCGATTCGGTCATGCGGTCATGCAGCAGCGCGGCGATCTGGCCGGATTGCTCTGCATTCAGCTCTGGCGCGCCGCCCAGCAGGCCGGATTTGAGGCTTACCCGGTATTCGGTGATGCGCTCCACGCGGAACACGTCCAGGCCGCAGTTGCGCGCGATATCGGTCGCCTTCGACGCCCAGGGCGAGATCGTACCCAGGCGCGGCGTAACGACAAAAGCCAGGCCTTCGTCATTGCCTGCGTAGGGGTCGCCATAGGTCAGCAGGGCCGCCACGCGCTGTGCATCTGCACCAGCCAAGGGCTGATTGGTGGCCACCAGATGTACAAAACGGGCAGCAATGCCCGTTATTTTTGGATGGATTGCCGTCAATGCGGTCAGCAGTTGTTGGGCGCGGAAGGAGCTCAGGGCGTTACCGCCGGCTAGCTGGGTCAGGTGCAGTGTCACGTGGCAGCCTATGTGGGACTAGGAGGATGGAGGAAAGCACACATGCGCCTTGCTCGCACCACAGGCTGGCTGCAGCAACGGATGCAAGGGCGGGGTTAACCCGGGATTTTACTGTGCGTTGACAGGGTACGTAGCCGCATGGTCAACAGGCCAATGGGTGCAGTGGGATAATCATGGGCTATGACCATCAAAATCAATACCGAAGAAGACATTGCACAGATGCGCATCGCAGGCCGCCTGGCCTCGGAGGTTTTGGACTACATCACCCCCCACATCCAGCCAGGCATCACCACCAAGCAGATCGACCTGCTGTGCGCCGAAGCCATGGAAAAGCAAGGCACCAAATCCGCCTGCCTGGGCTACCAGCCCCCCGGCATGACACCCTACCCCGCCTACGTCTGCACCTCGGTCAACCATGTGGTATGCCACGGCATTCCCAATGACAAGCCCCTCAAGAAGGGCGATATCGTCAACGTGGACGTGACCATCATCACGCCAGAGGGCTACTTTGGCGACAACAGCCGCATGTTCATCATCGGCGAGGGCACCATCGCCGGCAAACGCCTATGCCAGCTCACCTTCGAGGCCATGTGGCACGGTATCGTGCAGGTCAGGAACGGCGCACACCTGGGCGATGTCGGCCACGCGATCCAGAAGTTTGCCGAAGGCCACGGCCTGTCGGTGGTGCGCGAATACTGCGGCCACGGCATCGGCAAGGTCTTCCACGACGAGCCCCAGGTGCTGCACTATGGCCGTCCAGGTACAGGCGTGGAACTGAAGACCGGCATGATCTTCACCATCGAGCCCATGCTCAACCTCGGCAAGAAGGACATCAAGGACCTGGGCAACGACGGCTGGACCGTGATCACCAAGGACCACAGCCTCTCCGCCCAGTGGGAAGTGGAAGTGCTGGTGACCGACACCGGCTACGAGGTGCTGACCCTGTCTGATGGCTCCCCCGCGCTGCCCGACTTCGTCAAGACGACCAAATGCTGAGCGGTTAACCCTGCGCTCTCACCCAGGCGGCACTGCGCACAGCATGCCGCCTTTTTCTTTGCCATCGGGCTCTGGCGGCAGCAGATGAAGGCTGGCACAGCACATGCTTATGGGAATCACTGGTTTTCCGCTATGGCACACTGCCATGGACCGCTTTGACTTGCACCATGAACGATCCCCGCATTCCGCAGCTGCGTGAGCAGTACCAGGCCCGGCGCGCCACCCTGTTCGAGGCCATCATGGCCGGAGGCAGCAGCACGCGCGGCATCCAGACGCAGCTGCGCAAGCTGTCGAACCTGGCCGATGACCTGCTGCGCGACCTGTGGCATCTGGCCGGCCTGCCTGACCACCTCAGCCTCGTCGCCGTAGGCGGCTTTGGCCGGGGCAAGCTGTTTCCGCATTCCGATATCGATGTGCTGGTGCTGCTGCCCGATGGCACCGATCTGGAGCATGAGGCCCCCTTGCGCACCAGAATCGAGCATTTCATCGGGTCATGCTGGGATGCGGGACTGGAAATCGGCTCCAGTGTGCGCACCGTGGTGCAGTGCATCACGGAAGCCAGGGCCGACGTCACCGTGCAGACAGCGATGCTGGAGTCGCGCCGCATCGCCGGCTCTGCGCCGCTGTACAGGCAGTTCCAGAGCGCGCTGGACCAGGCCATCAGCCCGGATGCCTTTGTGGTGGCCAAGGTGCTGGAGATGCAGCAGCGCCACAACAAGTACGAAAACACCGCCTATTCCCTGGAGCCCAACTGCAAGGAATCACCCGGCGGCCTGCGCGATCTGCAGACCATCATCTGGCTGGGCCGTGCCACGGGCCTGGGCGACAGCTGGAAGGCGCTCGCCGGCAAGGGCTTGGCCACCATCTACGAAGTGCGCAACCTGCAGCGCAATGAAGACCTGATCTGCCTCATCCGCGCGCGGCTGCACATTGTGGCCCGGCGACGCGAAGACCGCCTGGTGTTCGACCTGCAGACACCGGTGGCCGAATCCTTCGGCTTCAAGACGGAAACACCGGCCGGACACCGTTTCCCCAAGCGCGCCAGCGAGGAGCTGATGAAGCGCTATTACTGGGCGGCCAAGGCGGTGGCTCAATTGACGCAGATTCTGCTGCTCAACATCGACGAGCGCCTGCACCCGGGCAGCCACGCGCTGCGCCGCATCGATGATGAGTTTTACGAGAAGGCAGGCCTCATTGAAGTCGCCGACGACGAAGTGTATCTGCGCAACCCGCACGCCATCCTGCGCACTTTCCTGCTATATGAAACAGAGCCAGGCCTCACCGATCTGTCGGCCCGCACCTTCCGCGCGCTCTACCATGCACGCCGGGTGATGACAGCCGGTTTCCGCCAGGATCCCGTCAACCGCGCCACCTTCATGCAGATCCTGCAGCAACCGCAGGGCATCACCCATGCCATGCGTCTGATGAACCAGACCTCGGTGCTCGGCCGCTACCTGTGGCCCTTCCGCCGCATCGTGGGGCAAATGCAGCACGACCTGTTCCATGTCTACACCGTCGATCAGCATATCCTGATGGTGCTGCGCAATGTGCGGCGTTTCTTCATGGCAGAGCATGCCCATGAGTACCCCTATTGCTCACAACTGGCTGCGGGCTGGGACAAGCCGTGGATTCTGTATCTGGCAGCGCTGTTTCACGACATCGGCAAAGGGCGCGGCGGCGACCATTCGGAAATTGGCGCCGCCGAGGTCAAGCGCTTCTGCCGCGACCACCGGGTTGCCAGGGAAGACGCCCTGTTGGTGGAGTTTTTAGTGCGCGAGCACCTCACCATGAGCCAGGTGGCGCAAAAGCAGGACACGTCCGATCCCGAGGTGATAGCAGCCTTTGCCAAGCGCGTGCACAACGAACGCTACCTCACGGCCCTCTACCTGCTGACCGTAGCCGACATACGCGGCACCAGCCCCAAGGTGTGGAACGGCTGGAAGGGCAAGCTGCTGGAAGACCTGTACCGCGCCACCCTGCGCATGCTGGGCGGGCGGGCGCCCGACCTGGCGGCGCAGGCCGAAATCCGCAAGCGCGAAGCCCTGGTGATGCTCGCGCTCTCGGCCCAGCCACACGAGTCGCACAAGGCCCTGTGGGACACCCTGGGGGTGGATTACTTCATGCGACAGGAGGCAGCCGACATTGCATGGCACACCCGCCACCTCTCACGCCATGTGGGGAGCAGCACGCCCATCGTGCGCGCCCGCCAATCGCTCGCTGGCGAAGGCCTGCAGGTCATGGTGTATGCGCCCGACCAGCCCGACCTGTTCGCCCGCATCTGCGGCTACTTCGACCGCGCCGGCTTCTCGATCCTGGATGCCCGGGTGCACACAGCGCTCAACCGCTATGCGCTCGACACCTTCCAGGTGATCGCCACCAATGCACCGCAAAGCTACCGTGAGCTGATCAATCTGGTGGAGAGTGAACTGAGCCGCACGCTGGCGGAAGCCAAGCCACTGCCCGAGCCGGTGCAGCGCCGCGTTTCACGCCGCGTCAAGAGCTTTCCGGTTGCGCCGCGCGTGCTGCTGCGGCCCGATGACAAAGGCCAGCGCTGGCTGCTGTCCATTTCTGCCGCCGACCGTGCAGGCCTTTTGTACACCGTGGCACGCGTCCTGGCCCGCCACCAGCTGAGCGTGGAGCTGGCCAAGATCAGCACCCTGGGGGAGCGGGTGGAAGACAGCTTTCTGCTGCAAGGCCCGGAGTTGCAGAACAATGTGAGCCAGATTGCCATCGAAACCGAACTGCTGTGGGCACTGGCCGCTCCGGCGTAAGCAGTTACTGGCTATAAAAACCAGTTCCTGGGCTTTTCCATCAAGCGCCGATTGCTATTATTTTTGATTAATCGTCTTCGGCCGCGCTGATATCGGGAAACAGCACCTCGGTAAAACCGAACTGCGTGAAGTCGCGCATCCGCATGGGATAGAGCTTGCCCCACAGGTGATCGCACTCATGCTGCACCACACGGGCATGGAAGCCCTCGGCCACGCGGTCGATCGAATCCCCATACTGGTCGAAACCGGTGTAGCGGATCTTCTGCCAGCGCGGCACCAGCCCTCGCATGCCGGGCACGGACAGACATCCCTCCCAGTCACTGGCCTCTTCATCCGACAAGGGTGTGATGACCGGGTTGATCAGCACCGTTGGCGGCACCAGGGGGCGATCGGGGTAGCGCGGGTTGCGCTCGCTGGAGCCAAAAAACACCACCTGCTGGTCAACCCCAATCTGCGGCGCCGCCAGTCCAGCCCCCTGCGCAGCGCGCATGGTATCGAGCAGGTCCTGCACCAGTTGGTGCAGCGCGTCGGTGTCGAATGCAGCGACGGGCTGCGCCGTGCGCAAAAGCCGCGCATCGCCCATTTTCAAGATTGGATGAATTGCCATGTCGGCATGGTAGCGCAGTGCGTACCGGCTCGGTGGCGCACCCTCTCTCCCAATATCACTTGCCCGGCATCTGCACATTGTCTTGCTGGCAGATGCACAATGGCGCCATGCCCGAGCCCCGTGCGCCCGCCCCGCCCCTGCATGGCAATGCGCCTCCTGTGTACTGCCCTATCCGCAGCCCGCTGCTGCGATGGCTGCTGCTGCTTGGCGCGGTGGCCAGCCTGTGCATGGGCATTGTGGGTATCTTTATTCCAGGGCTGCCCACAACCGTATTCATCCTGATTGCCGGGGCCTGCGCCGCGCGCAGCTCGGAACGCCTGCATGGCTGGCTGTGGCGGCACAGGCTGTTTGGCGGCATGCTGCGCAACTGGGCTGCAGGCGGCTTTGTGAGCCGCCGGGCCAAATGGAGCGCCACGGCCACCATGGCGGTCTGCGCCCTCATCATGCTGGCGGTACCCGCACCGGTGTGGGCCAAGGCCTTGTCCATCGGCTGCATGGCCTGCGTTCTTGCATGGCTGTGGTGCAGGCCGGAACCGACCAGCGACGAAGCCCAGGCCCGAAATCCCAAAAAATGACTGCTTCACTTTTTGAAGTCTGAAATTCGTTCTATAATTGCGGTCTTGTTCCTCAATAGCTCAGTTGGTAGAGCGCCGGACTGTTAATCCGTAGGTCCCTGGTTCGAGCCCAGGTTGAGGAGCCAAAGAATTTTTTCGGCTTTGCAATCGAACAAAGCCTTGTTGACCGATATTCCTCAATAGCTCAGTTGGTAGAGCGCCGGACTGTTAATCCGTAGGTCCCTGGTTCGAGCCCAGGTTGAGGAGCCATCACACAACGCCCTGCAATCGCTCAGGGCACACTGTCAAACCGACATATTCCTCAATAGCTCAGTTGGTAGAGCGCCGGACTGTTAATCCGTAGGTCCCTGGTTCGAGCCCAGGTTGAGGAGCCAAGACAGGGCACCTTGCAATTGCACAAGGCTGCCGCCAAAAATTTGTACCAATATTCCTCAATAGCTCAGTTGGTAGAGCGCCGGACTGTTAATCCGTAGGTCCCTGGTTCGAGCCCAGGTTGAGGAGCCAGATCAAAACCCATATGCCATGGCATATGGGTTTTTTCTTTGTGGGCTGTGCGCCATTCAAAAGCCAATCCAAGGCTGTACCCGAGGCCGATTTCCCGCACAATGCAGTGAGATTTTTTCATCGAGAGACTGCCAACGTGCCGCGCCCCTTGCCGCCACTGCCCTGGCTGGAGCCAGACGACCCCTTCCCCCCAGTGGAGCAAGCCTGGGGAGCCAACACCCCCCATCCCGGCCTGCTGGCCGCTGGCGGCAGGCTTGACAGCCGCCATCTGCAGCGCGCTTACCGGCATGGCATCTTTCCCTGGTTCAGCGGAGATTCACCGATCCTCTGGTGGTCCACCGATCCGCGCATGGTGCTGCAGCCCGCGCACTTTCGCCTGCACCGCTCGCTCAGGCAAGCCATCCGCAAGGCCATGGCAACGCCGGGTTTTGCACTGCGCATAGACAGCGATTTCCCGGCCGTGATCCGCGCCTGCAGCCAGATCAGCAGGGACGGGCAGAACGGCACCTGGATCGTGGACGACATCCAGGCTGCCTACACCCAACTCCACCGCGACGGCTTTGCCCACAGCGTCGAGGTATGGATGAATGGAGAGCTGATGGCAGGACTGTACTGCGTAGCCATAGGCCACGCCGTATTTGGCGAATCCATGTTCACCACCATCAGCAATGGCTCCAAGATCGCCCTTGCCGCACTGGTGGCGCTGTGCCGGCGCGAAGGTGTGACAATGATCGATTGCCAGCAGAACACCGGCCATCTGGCCTTCATGGGAGCGGCGGAAATCCCCCGTGCGCAATTCGTGGCCCACGTCGCAGAGCAGACACAGCAGCCTGCAATGCGCTGGGAGTTTGCAGCAAGCGATTGGGCTGACATAATCCCACTATCTGAAACGACATTTCCACATACGGCACATACGGATGAGTAGGCTCAACGAACTTCCGTTGCATTCCCTGCAGTTCTATGCAACGGCACCCTACCCATGCAGCTACCTGAGCGAGCGCATGGCGCGCTCGCAGGTGGCCACGCCCAGCCATGCGATTCAGAACGATGTGTATTCGGAGCTGATCCAGCAGGGCTTTCGCCGCAGCGGCCTGTTCACCTACCGCCCCTACTGCGACGGCTGTCAGGCCTGCGTGCCACTGCGCGTAGCGGCGCTTGACTTCAAGCCCAAGCGCCACCAGCGCCGCGCCCTCAAGCAGCACCAGAGTCTCGAAGTTCGCGTACTCCCCCTGGGCTTTCTGCGCGAACACTACGAGCTGTACCTGCGCTACCAGGCTGCACGCCACACGGGCGGCGGCATGGACGAGGACAGTGTCGAGCAGTACTCGCAGTTCATGCTGCAAAGCCGCGTCAACAGCCGCCTGGTGGAGTTCCGGGCGCCCAGTACCGAACCCCAGCAGCCCGGCGCGCTCAAGATGGTGTCGATCATCGACATCCTCAACGACGGGCTCTCCGCCGTCTACACCTTCTACGAACCCGAACCCCTCACCAGCTACGGCACCTACAACGTGCTGTGGCAGATTGCACAGTGCCGCACCATGGGTCTGCCCTACCTGTACCTGGGCTACTGGATCGAGGAAAGCCGCAAGATGCAATACAAGGCCGACTACCAGCCCTATGAGGTCTATGTGGACCAGCGCTGGCAATCTGCCCGTTTTGCTATACATTCTGCAGCTTGATGCGCCTGTCCATCAGGCGCTGCATTCTATTTTTGCCTTTGCCCTTACACCGCCACCCGACGCATGACCAAACCACAACACGACACCGCCGCCAAACCCAGCGTGCAAGTGCTAGAGCGCATGTTCACACTGCTGGATGTACTCGCCTCGCGCGAGGAGGCGGTGTCGCTGAAAGAGCTGAGCGAAATCACCGGCCTGCACCCATCCACGACACACCGCATCCTCAATGACCTGACCATCGGCCGCTTTGTGGACCGACCCGAATCGGGCAGCTACCGCCTGGGCATGCGCCTCTTGGAGCTGGGCAACCTTGTGAAGGCCCGCATCAATGTGCGCGAAGTGGCCCTGCTGCCGATGCGCCGCCTGCATCTGGCCACGCAGCAGGCCATCAACCTGAGCATGCGCCAGGGCGACGAGATCGTGTACGTAGAGCGCAGCTTTTCCGAGCGTTCGGGCATGCAGGTGGTGCGCGCCATCGGCGGCCATGCACCGCTGCACCTCACCTCCACCGGCAAGCTCTTTCTGGCGGCCGAAGAGCCCGAGCGCGTTCGCGCCTACGCCATGCGCACGGGTCTGGCCGGCAACACCAAGAACAGCATTACCAATCTCGCCGTGCTGGAGCGCGAGCTCTCCAAAACCCGCCAATATGGCCTCGCGCGTGACAACGAGGAGCTGGAGCTGGGCGTGCGCTGCATGGCAGCAGGCATTTACGACGACCAGGGCCGCCTGGTTGCTGGCCTGTCCGTCTCAGCCCCTGCAGACCGGCTGGACGACAACTGGACGAGCAAGCTGCAGGCTACTGCCACCGAAATCTCTGCCGCGCTGGGCTTCGAAGAGCGTAAATCGGCGGCGACCCGCTGAATCTCCAGCACCGCCTCTCTCGTCCTCTCCATAAAAAAACCTGCCGCTGGCAGGTTTTTTTGAGCAGTGGATTGCCGGCGTATAGGCAATCCATGGGCAATCCGCAGCAATCAGTGCTTGGCCAGCAGCCGCCCGCCCGAGCCTTCCACCCAGTGGCGCACGCGCTCGGCATCCGCCAGACGACTGAAGCGGCCTGCCGAATCCAGGAACACCATGATCAGCTTGCGGCCGGATACCTGGGCCTGCAGCACCAGGCAGCGGCCCGCCTCCGAGATATAGCCCGTCTTTTGCAGGCCGATGTTCCAATCCGGGTTGTGAACCAGGCGGTTGGTATTGTTGAACTGCACGGTGCGCGCACCCACTTCGACCTGGTACGAGGGCGAGGTGGTCAGCTCGCGCAGCAAGGGATCGGAGTGCGCCACATTCACCAGGGTCGCCAGATCATGCGCGCTGGATTGGTTGGAACTGGACAGCCCGGTAGGCTCCACATAGCGGGTATCGGCCATGCCCAGCATCTTGGCCTTCATGTTCATCTGGCCCACGAACGTCGGCATGCCACCGGGGAACGTGCGGCCCAGTGCATGGGCAGCGCGGTTTTCGCTGGACATCAGCGCCAGATGCAGCAACTCGCCGCGCATCAAGGTGGTGCCAACACGCAGGCGCGAGCTGCTGTGCTTTTCGGTGTCCACATCGTCCTGCGTGATGGTGATCTCTTCATCCATCGGCAAATTGGCCTGGGAAATGATCAGACCCGTCATCAGCTTGGTGAGCGAGGCAATCGGCAGCACCGCATGGTCGTTCTTGGACAGCAGCACTTCATGCGTGTCCTGGTCCAGCACCAGCGCTACGCTGGACTTGAGTGCCAATGGGTCCATGACATCGTGCAGTCCGGCCATCTGGCCGAAGGACTGGCGAGCTGGAGCAGCTTCTACCGCCACCAGTGCTGCCGCCGCTGCTGCAGCGGCGCGCGCATGGCGCCTGCCACCCTTGTCGGCCTTTTCGGCCTTTTCGGCCTTTTCCGCCTTGCCAGCCTTGGCTACTACCGTCTTGCCCTTGGCACCCTTGCCCGCCGGTTTGTCTGCTACCTTTTTGGAAGCACCCTTGGAGGCAACTACCTCTTTGTGCGCGCGGCCATTGCGCTCACCCTTTTGGACAGCAGCAGCTTGCTTCTTGCCAGCCTTGGCTTCGACATGGGCCTTGGCAGGGGCAGCTTTCTTTTTGGTAGCGGCGTAGGCATGCGGCATGCCGACACCAATTGCCAACGCACAGATTGCAAAAATGTGTGAAAAACGACGCAAAACACTGCGGTTGGATGGCGCCATTATTCTGCTCCCTACAAAAACGATAGCTGAGGATGAAATTCGAAATTTAAAAAATCGCGCAATATCATTGACTTACGCGATTCTTCAATTATTTAAGTGAAATTATATTCCGAAGCCTTATCCTTGTGCAGCTACCTTCTCTGTAGGATTTTGTAACTTGTTTAGCGCAGCGATGTAAGCTTTCGCTGACGCGACCACAATATCCGGGTCAGCGCCCACACCATTGACGATACGGCCGCCCTGCTGCAAGCGCACGGTCACCTCGCCCTGACTCTCGGTGGAACCACTGATGGCGTTGACCGCATAGAGCACCATTTCGGCGCCACTCTTGGCCTGCGACTCGATGGCCTTCATTGAGGCATCCACCGGGCCGTTACCCGTGGATTCGCCCTTGACCTCCTTGCCGTGGACCATCAGCACCACAGTCGCCTTGGGCTGCTCACCGGTCTCGCTTGCCTGGGCCAGCGAAACAAAGCGGAAAGCCTCGTGGTTGCTGTGACCGCCTTCGGTATTGACCAGCGCAAGGATATCCTCGTCGAAGATCTCGCTCTTGCGGTCCGCCAGATCCTTGAAGCGGGCAAAGGCGGCATTGATGTCGCTCTCGCTCTCCATCACCACGCCCAGCTCCTGCAGGCGCTGCTTGAAGGCATTGCGGCCCGACAGCTTGCCCAGCACGATCTTGTTGGCGCTCCAGCCCACGTCTTCCGCGCGCATGATTTCGTAGGTGTCGCGTGCCTTCAGAACGCCATCCTGGTGAATGCCGGAGGCGTGGGCAAACGCATTGGCGCCCACCACGGCCTTGTTGGGCTGCACGACAAAGCCGGTGGTCTGGCTTACCATCTTGCTGGCAGCAACAATATGTTGGGTATCGATATTGACATCCAGCCCAAAGTAGTCACGGCGCGTCTTGACGGCCATCACTACTTCTTCAAGCGAGCAATTGCCCGCGCGCTCGCCCAGGCCATTGATGGTGCATTCCACCTGGCGCGCGCCGCCAATCTTGACGCCTGCCAGCGAATTGGCGACCGCCATGCCCAGGTCATTGTGGCAATGCACCGACCAGACCGCCTTGTCGCTGTTGGGAATGCGCTCGCGCAGGTTCTTGATGAAGTTGCCGTACAGCTCAGGAATGGCGTAGCCCACGGTGTCAGGCACGTTGATGGTAGTAGCGCCTTCGGCAATCACCGCCTCGATCACGCGGCAGAGAAAATCAGGGTCGCTGCGGTAGCCGTCTTCCGGGCTGAATTCGATATCGCCCACCAGATTGCGGGCAAAGCGCACCGACATCTTGGCCTGCTCGAACACCTCGTCAGGCGACATGCGCAGCTTTTTCTCCATGTGCAGCGGGCTGGTTGCAATGAAGGTGTGGATACGCGCGCGGTTGGCAGGCTTGAGCGCCTCTGCAGCGCGGGCAATGTCACGGTCGTTGGCACGGGCCAGCGAGCACACGGTGGAATCCTTGATGATCGACGCAATGCTCTGCACACAGTCGAAATCACCATTGGAGCTGGCTGCAAAGCCCGCCTCGATCACATCCACCTTCAGGCGTTCAAGCTGGCGGGCAATGCGCAGCTTCTCGTCCTTGGTCATCGACGCGCCAGGCGACTGTTCGCCGTCACGCAAGGTGGTGTCAAAAATAATCAGTTGATCGCTCATCGTGTTCTCCATGGCATGGGTTTGCAGGCAGCGCTTGTGGCGCCACCTCTGTTATTCAATGCGCAGCACGTCGCAGCCGGGCTCAACCTGACAGTGTACGTGCTTTGCCTGCATTTGCTTACGCGGCAACCGTGTCGCCCGCTGGCGTATTCACGCGGGTGACAGCACCGCTGCGAGCCAGGGCGCTCATCACGGCACGGAAGGCCGCCTGGGTGATGTTGCTGTCCATGCCTGCGCCGTACAGGGTCTGGCTCTCATTCACCCGCAACTCCACATAGGCTGCAGCCTTGGCGTTGGCACCATTTTGGCCTCCGGCACCTACTCCGAAAGCGCCATTAGCTACGGAATGCATAGCATGCTCGCTGTAATCCAGCACCCGCACCGGCACACCAGTGGCGCTGCTGATGGCGTGGACAAAGGCGTCGATAGGTCCGTTGCCCTGTCCTTGCAGCGAAATGGACTGGCCCGCAATCTGTACCTTGCCGGACACCCGCACCTCACCATCGTTGCTGCCCGCAGGCTCCACGCGGCATTGGGCGACGGCATAGTTGGCGTCCAGCTGGTATTCGCGCTCAAAGATCCGCCACAGGTCTGGCGCCGTGAACTCGGTGCCCGCCACATCCATGGCGCGCTGCACCACCTGGCTGAACTCGATCTGCAGGCGGCGCGGCATGGTGAGTCCGTATTCCTCTTCGAGCAGATACGAGATACCGCCCTTGCCCGACTGGCTGTTGACGCGGATCACTGCCTCGTAGCTGCGCCCCAGGTCCTTGGGGTCGATTGGCAGGTACGGCATCTCCCACACATCGCCTTCGTTGCGCGCTGCAAAGGCTTTCTTGATGGCGTCCTGGTGCGAGCCCGAGAACGAGGTATAGACCAGATCACCTGCGTAAGGATGGCGGGCAGGTACGGGCAATTGGTTGCAGTGCTCGACCTCGGCACGGACCGCGTCGATATCCGAGAAATCAAGCCCGGGCGACACACCTTGCACATACATGTTGAGCGCCACGTTGACGATGTCGAGGTTGCCGGTGCGTTCGCCATTGCCGAACAGGCACCCTTCCACACGGTGTGCCCCTGCCAGCAGCGCCATTTCGGCGCTGGCGGTGCCAGTGCCACGGTCGTTGTGCGGGTGCACGGACACCACGACTTCCGGGCGCTCCTTGAACTGGCGCACCATCCACTCGATCTGGTCTGCAAACACATTGGGGGTGGTGTTTTCCACCGTGGTGGGCAGGTTCAGGATGATGTCGCGGCCCGCACCCCAAGCGGCGATCGCGGTTTCGCAGGCCTGCAGCGACACATCCAGCTCCGCCAGCGAGAAAGTCTCGGGCGAATACTGCAAGATCCATTCGGTGCCGGGCTGGGCGTCGGTCAAGGCCTTCAAGTGGGCTACCTGCGATTGCACGAGGTCCATCACCTCGGGCACGCTCATGCCAAACACCACCTTGCGCCACACCGGAGCCACCGCGTTGTAGATGTGAACGATGGCGCGCGGAGCGCCTTGCAGGGCTTCGACGGTGCGGGTGATGAGCTCGGGGCGGGCCGGGGTCATGACCTGGATCGTCACATCGGCGGGAATCCGCTTTTCCTCGATCAACTGGCGCACGAAATCGAATTCGATCTGCGACGAGGCTGGAAAGCCGACCTCGATCTCCTTGAAGCCGATCTTGACCAGCATGTCGAACATCCGCAGCTTGCGCGCCAGGTCCATGGGCTCGATCAGGGCCTGGTTGCCGTCGCGCAGATCGGTGGACAGCCAGATGGGCGCCTGGGTGATCTGGGCATCGGGCCAGGTGCGGTCTTGCAACTGAACGGCTGGAAAGGCGCGGTACTTGCTGGCGGGGTTCTTCAACATGGTTGTCTGGTCTTTCTCATCGAAACAAAAAGTTCGGGGGGTGGAAACCAGCAACCTGCAAAAACAGAATCGGCCCGTTGCTGGTGCAAACGGGCCGATGGATGTAGGGTGAAAACTGTGCGCGCTACTCTACCTGCCCGTTGGACATTAGTAGTAGAGCTAGGGACAGGTTTTGCATGTGGGCTACTCTAACACAGGTTTTTCGGCCTGTGCAACAGATTCTTCAATCGTGGTGCAGGCCGCGCTCGTCAGGCTCGTCGGTCGAAGTGGCCACAATCGAGACCTGCTGGCCCTTGGCGCGGCGCCATGCATAGATGATGTAGCCCGAGACGGAGTAGGCCACGAAGATGAGGAACAGCATGGTCGCAGGCTCGATGCTCACCAGCGCCAGCACCAGCACCACCACCACCAGCGAGATGAACGGCACGCTCTTTGCCATGCCCGCATCCTTGAAGCTGTAGTACGGGATGTTCGTCACCATGGTCAGGCCCGCAAACAGAGTGATTGCGAACATGATCCACGACAGGTCTTCACGGCTCGCAGGGTGGCCGCCGAACAAGGCGATCACCTCGCCAAAGATCGGCACATCGCGGTGCGACACCAGCAGCGCGCTGGTCAGCCAGATGAAGCCCGCCACCAGGGCCGCAGCCGCCGGCGAAGGCATGCCCTGGAAGTAGCGCTTGTCCACCACGCCCGTATTGACGTTGAAGCGCGCCAGACGCAGTGCGGCGCACGAGCAGTAGACGAATGCCGCAATCCAGCCCCAGCGGCCCAGCGGGCGCAATGCCCACTCGTAGGCGATGAGTGCAGGCGCCGCGCCGAAGGACACCATGTCCGAGAGCGAATCCATCTGCTCGCCAAAAGCGCTCTGGGTGTGCGTCATACGGGCCACGCGGCCGTCCAGGCTGTCGAGCACCATGGCGCAGAATACGCCCACGGCAGCGGCTTCAAAGCGGCCGTTCATCGCCATCACAATGGCGTAGAACCCACCAAACAGCGCCGCCAGGGTGAAGGAGTTGGGCAGCACATAAATGCCTTTGCGCCACCTGCGTTGCGCAGCGGCCGGGCCTTCTGCGCCCTGCCTGGGCTTGGTTTCGTTGTTATCCAGCATTCAATTGAACTCCAGCGCTTGCTACAACAGCGCAATCAGCTATTCATTTTATAGTTCTCGACAAGGCCAGCGCCTTGTAACGCAAGGTTCACAGTGTACCTTTACCGGTATGGCGTCCGGCCCAGGAAAACACCGCGCCAGCGTATGCGCAGGCAGGAGACCTGCCGCTCAATGCCCCCAGGCTTCATCGCGCACGCAACCAGCCGTCAGAGGGCGCTTTCGCGTCCACCACGCCTCGCAATAAAAAAGGACTGCCGAAGCAGTCCTTTGGGAGCACAGACTGCAGCCGCCTATGCGGCCACAGCCATACACCGATCAGTTACGGGTCTGATCCACCAGCTTGTTCTTGGCGATCCAGGGCATCATCGCACGCAGCTGGCCACCCACCTTTTCGATCTGGTGATCGGCGGTGTTGCGGCGGCGGGCGGTCATGCTGGGGTAGCCCAGGCGGCCTTCCGAGATGAACATCTTGGCGTATTCGCCGTCCTGAATGCGCTTCAAGGCATTGCGCATGGCTTTGCGCGATTCTTCGTTGATCACTTCAGGGCCGGTCACGTATTCGCCGTACTCGGCGTTGTTCGACACCGAGTAGTTCATGTTGGCGATGCCGCCTTCGTAGATCAGATCCACGATCAGCTTGAGCTCGTGCAGGCACTCGAAGTAGGCCATTTCGGGCGCGTAGCCAGCTTCCACCAGGGTTTCGAAGCCCATCTTCACCAGTTCAACCGCGCCGCCGCACAGCACGGCCTGCTCGCCGAACAGGTCTGTCTCGGTTTCTTCCTTGAAGTCGGTTTCGATGATGCCGGCCTTGCCGCCACCGTTGGCCATGGCGTACGACAGCGCCAGGTCACGGGCCTTGCCGGACTTGTCCTGGTGCACAGCGATCAGGTGTGGCACGCCGCCGCCCTGGGTGTAGGTGTTGCGCACGGTATGGCCAGGGGCCTTGGGAGCGACCATCCACACATCCAGATCCGCGCGGGGCACGACCTGGTTGTAGTGCACGTTGAAGCCGTGGGCGAACACCAGCGAAGCGCCTTGCTTGATGTTGTCCTTGACGTTTTCGGTGTAGACCTTGGCAATGTCTTCGTCAGGCAGCAGGATCATGACCACGTCAGCAGCCTTGACCGCATCATTGACTTCCATCACGGTCAGGCCGGCCTTTTCGGCCTTGGGCCACGAAGCGCCGCCCTTGCGCAGGCCGACGATGACCTTCACGCCGCTGTCGTTCAGGTTCTGTGCGTGGGCGTGGCCTTGCGAGCCATAGCCGATGATGGCGACAGTCTTGCCCTTGATGAGGGACAGATCACAATCCTTGTCGTAAAAAACTTTCATGCTTCGCTCCGTTGGTATCAGTCAAAAAATCAGAAATTCAAACAACCACTTGTCAAGAATCTGCATCGTCAGGGGGCCTTGCGGTGTTTCCTGAAGCCAGCAAATAAGCTCCCGCTACAAAAGCGCCCAATCCTACTATGAGTACTAGCCAGGGGTTGGTACGCTGTGAAGCGTTTTCGTCGGGCTCGCCAGAGGCGCCATCACACAGGCGCTGCTGCGTGAAAAGGTCTTGGTGCAAGCTGCAATCCGGGTCATCCGTCTGCACCCATGCCACCACCAGCACAAGCCCCACCAGCAACAACCCCATGCCCGCGATCTGGCGGGAATGGCGCCGCAGCCGGTGCCACCAGCGCATTACACGCGCAAGATGCGTTCGCCACGACCGATGCCGCTGGCACCAGTACGGACGGTTTCGAGAATGGCCGAGCGGTCAATCGCGCTGAGGAACGCATCGTTCTTGGATTGGTCGCCGGTCATCTCGATGGTGTAGCTCTTCTCGGTCACGTCGATGATGCGGCCGCGGAAGATGTCCGCCATGCGCTTCATCTCCTCACGCTCCTTACCCACAGCGCGCACCTTCACCATCATGAGCTCACGCTCGGTGTAGGCGCCCTCGGTCAGGTCGACCACCTTCACCACCTCGATCAGGCGGTTGAGGTGCTTGGTGATCTGCTCGATCACGTCGTCCGAGCCCGCCGTGGTGATCGTCATGCGCGAGAGCGATGCGTCTTCGGTCGGCGCCACGGTGAGCGACTCGATGTTGTAGCCACGGGCTGAGAACAGGCCCACCACGCGCGACAAGGCGCCTGGTTCGTTCTCCAGGAGAACCGCAATGATGTGTTTCATGCGATGAGATTCCTCTTTTCGCTGCCCTCCCCCTGCACCGGTAAGTGCAGGGCTCGGCAGTCAATAGAT
Source organism: Comamonas sp. 4034 (assembly GCF_050434545.1). Taxonomy (NCBI): domain Bacteria; kingdom Pseudomonadati; phylum Pseudomonadota; class Betaproteobacteria; order Burkholderiales; family Comamonadaceae; genus Comamonas; species Comamonas sp. 4034. Next base: position 117,423 of record NZ_JBNDIT010000010.1, read on the forward strand.
TCGTCAATAAGGGGATAAGCTATAAAAAAATGAGCTAACGGCGCACTGTAGGCGTGCGCCAATATGCAAATTTCCTATAGATCTTCAGCGCCCAGCAGCATTTCGGTAATACCCTTACCGGCCTGCACCATGGGGAAGACGTTTTCAGTCGGGTCCGTGCGGAAGTCGATGAACACGCTCTTGCGCTCCTCACGCGCAATGCGGCGTGCTTCGCGCAGCGCGGGCTCCACGTCTTCGGGCTTTTCGACCAGAATGCCGGCGTGACCAAAGGCCTCGGCCAGCTTCACGAAGTCGGGCAGCGAATCCATGTAGCTGTGGCTGTAGCGACCGGAGTATTCGATCTCCTGCCACTGGCGCACCATGCCCAGGAAGCGGTTGTTGAGCGCGCAGATGATGATCGGCGTCTCGTACTGGCGGCAGGTGGCCAGCTCCTGGATATTCATCTGCACCGAGCCTTCGCCGGTGATGCAGAACACTTCGGCATCGGGCTTGGCCAGCTTGATGCCCATGGCGTACGGAATGCCGACGCCCATGGTACCCAGGCCGCCCGAGTTGATCCAGCGGCGCGATTCCTCAAAACGGTAGTACTGCGCAGCCCACATCTGGTGCTGGCCTACGTCGGAGGTGATGTAGCAGTCCGCACCCTGGGTCATGTTCCACAGGGTTTCGACCACGTACTGCGGCTTGATGACTTCCTTGTTGTCGCGGTCGTAGCGCAGGCAGTCGCGGCTGCGCCAGCCTTCAATCGTCTTCCACCAGGCTTCCAGCGCGGCGGCATCAGGCTTGGTCTGGGCTTCGCGAACCATGGCAATGAGCTCGGTCAGCACTTCCTTGCAGTCGCCCACGATAGGCACATCGACCTTGACGCGCTTGGAAATGGACGATGGATCGATGTCGATATGGATGATCTTGCGGTCGGCCACCGACATGAAGTGCTTGGGATTGCCGATCACGCGGTCATCAAAGCGCGCACCCACCGCCAGCAACACATCGCAGTTCTGCATGGTGTTGTTGGCTTCGATCGTGCCGTGCATGCCCAGCATGCCCAGGTATTTCTTGTCGCTGGCCGGATAGGCGCCCAGCCCCAACAGGGTGTGGGTGACGGGGTAGCCCAGCAAGTCGACAAGCGTACGCAACTCCTGCTCAGCACCGCTCAGCAGTACGCCGCCGCCGGTATAGATATAGGGGCGCTTGGCAGCCAGCAGCAACTGCAGTGCCTTGCGAATCTGGCCGCTGTGACCCTTCTTGACTGGGTTGTACGAGCGCATTTCCACGGTTTGTGGATAGCCGCTGTACGCCACCTTCTTGAAGGACACATCCTTGGGAATATCAACCACCACCGGGCCTGGTCGGCCGGTGCGGGCAATGTGGAAGGCCTTTTTCATCGTCATCGCCAGATCGCGCACATCCTTCACGAGGAAGTTGTGCTTGACGATGGGACGGGTGATACCGACGGTGTCGCATTCCTGGAACGCATCGGAGCCGATGGCCGTGGTCGAGGTCTGCCCCGAGATCACCACGATGGGAATGCTGTCGGTGTAGGCGGTGGCAATGCCCGTCACCGCATTGGTCAGGCCCGGGCCGGATGTGACCAGCGCCACACCCACTTCGCCTGTGGCCCGTGCATAGCCGTCAGCGGCGTGCACGGCAGCCTGCTCGTGGCGAACCAATACGTGGTTGATGGTGTCTTGTTTGTAGAGCGCGTCGTAGATGTACAGAACGGCGCCGCCGGGGTATCCCCACAGCTGCTGAACGCCTTCTGCCTGCAGTGCCTTGACCAGCACTTCGGCGCCCATGAGATCTTGTGCTTTTTGTGCGGACTGATTGGCCGCTTGTGCCGAGTTTTGTTCGGCCTTGGACATTTCCATGATCAACCTTTGCGAATTTCTCTAACGAAAAACCTCTGGTGCCCCTTGCCCAGCTCTTGTGGAGCCTGCTCGGAACTTGAGGCCAACGGACATGGGCGAGATGCTTGCGACGCCGGACCGTGACCCTTTTGCCTTGATGTGACTTGAAAACATTATCGCACTGCAACATTGGTTTGCGACAAAGCGCAGAAAAAAATTGCATACGATGCGATAATCCTGCGTTTAGCGCGGTGTTTTTTGCCACACAGGCAGGGTTTACCCAGGTATAAACCACCTGATTGCGCGAATAACCATGGTGTTGGGTACGATTTGGCAACAGAACGAGAACTGTCCGATTTTCTGAAAAGCGTTGAAAAGCGAGCTTTCAAGCGCTCGCTTTTTCATGTGCGCGACGAAGAAGCGGCCCTCGACATCGTGCAGGACAGCATGATGAAGCTGGCTGAACATTACGGCGACAAACCCATTACCGAACTGCCCATGCTGTTCCAGCGTATCCTGTCCAACAGTACGCTGGATTGGTTTCGCCGCCAGAAGACCCGCAACGCGCTCTTTACCAATATGAGCGCCTTCGAGGGCCCTGACGATGAAGGCGGCGATTTCGACCTCCTGGAGACCTACAACGCCCAGCAGGGCGAGTCCGAACAGAGCGCCGAAGACCACACCAACCGCAAACAAACACTTGCATTGATAGAAAAAGAGATACAAGAGTTGCCCGCGCGTCAACGCGAAGCGTTTTTGATGCGTTATTGGGAAGAGATGGACATTGCAGAGACTGCAGCGGCCATGGGTTGCTCGGAAGGCAGCGTGAAAACCCATTGCTTCCGAGCCATCCAAACCTTGAGCAAAGTGCTCAAGGCCAAAGGAATCGTGCTATGAACCGCCCAAACACCGCCCAACAAGTTGCCCACGCCGAAATCTTTGCCCGCCGCGTCACCGCCCGGCTGAGCGAAGCCGAGGCCGATCTGGACTATGACATCACCGAGCGCCTGCGCGCTGCGCGTGAACAGGCACTGGCGCGTCGCAAGGTGGTAGCCACCCCGGCAATTGCCCGTCACCCCGAGCAGGAATCTGCCGCTGCGGCTGCCTCTTCCGGCAAACGCAACTGGTGGCGAGCGGTGGTGTCTGCGGTTCCCCTGAGCGCCATGGTGGCTGGCCTGACTTTCTTCAATGGCGTGCAGGCAGACGAAGGCGCGACAGAAATGGCCGAGTACGACGCCACCCTGTTGGCTGACGAATTGCCGCCAACCGCCTATACTGATCCTGGTTTTACCCAGTATCTGAAGATCGCTGCCCAACAAAAGCAGCCCACCGACAAGCATTGAGACACGATCACGACTTTGACGAGGTGGCCGCCAAGGCGCCCACCTCCTCCCTCCCCACTCTCGCAGCCAGCATTTTGCTGGCTGCTTTTGCTGTAACTGGTATCTACGCCAGCACCCAGGCCCGCAATGTGTACGGTAGCGCGCCCAGCGATCTGGTCAGTGCCGGCGGCAATACGCGCACCGTTACACCACGTAATGAAGGCCCCAACTGGGACAGTCTCGATACCGACCAGCAGACCACACTGGCTCCGCTGCAGGAGCAATGGTCCTGGCTGACGGAGCAGCAAAAGCGCCGCTGGCTCCTGATTGCCGATAGTTTTGACGACTTCTCGCCCGACGAGCAGTACCGCATCGGCGAACACATGAAGGAATGGGCCAAGTTCAGCCTGGTGGACCAGAGCCAGGCGCGCTTGAACTACTCCAACACCAGCAATCTGTCTGCCGAGGAAAAGCGCCAGCTCTGGGAGGATTACCAGGCCCTGAGCGCCCGCGAGCGCAAACGGCTGGCCCAGGGCGGCGCCCTGCGCCCCGGAGGCGTTGCCCTGGCCCTGCGCCCCAACAGCAAGACCAGCGGACGCCTGGTCAAGGTACCGGCTGCAGCGGTCAACCCTAACCGCGCCAACCCACCCAAGATTCTGCCGCCGCCCGAGATTCGCGTGCAGTCGCGCGGCGTGGTGACCCCTGTAGAGGTCGGCCCGCTGCAAGGCCCTTCTGCAAACCCCAACAACGTGCCCGGCCCAGGCGGTGTGAGCCCCACCAGCATCACGCCTCCTCCAGCGACAACCCCCCCGGCAGAGACCGCGCCGGTGCAGGTGCCTTCGCCAGTCACCTCATCGCCCCTGCCGCCACTGGACAGCCGCCCGGCCCCGGTTGCACCCGCCGGTGAGCCACAGTCGCGCCTGGGCGATAGCCCGGTCCATCCGCCTGCCTGACACCGGCACCATGCCTTCCTCACACGCCACCACTGCCCCCGATCAGCCTGGCACAGTCCCCCTTTTGCAGGCACCCACCCTCCGAAGGCGCATGGCATGCTGGCTGTATGAAGGCATGCTGATGTTCGGCGTGGTCTTTATCTCGGGCTATCTCTACAGCACCCTGAGCCAGACCCGCAATGCACTGGACAACCGGCACGGGCTGCAGTTGTTCCTTTTCATCATCTTCGGCATCTACTTTGTGTGGTTTTGGTACAAAGGCCAGACCTTGGCGATGAAGACCTGGCACATCCGTGTGGTGGACGCCATGGGCCAGCCATTGAGCCAGCGCCGCGCGCTCGTGCGCTATGCCTGCAGCTGGCTGTGGTTTCTGCCACCACTGGTCGCTACCCTACCGTTCCACCTTCCGGTGACAGAGGTTCTGGTGCTGTTGACAGGCTGGATCGCCGTCTGGGCCCTGGCCAGCCGCCTGCACCCGCAAAAACAGTTCTGGCATGACGCATTGGCTGGTACACGCCTGATCAGCAGCGAGCCCCCCGCGACGCGCAACAAGGCTTGAGCGGGCTGCATCGGCGCGCCTGGGCAGAAAACTATGTCCGCCGCAAGGCAGTCATGCGCCATAAGCTATTTTTTTAATAGCAAATACAGGCATACTGTGAACCCATTCCTGCATCGCTTCCCCGGCCTGCTGCAGTGCAATATGGTTATAGTGACGGCTTGCGCTGCCCCCTTGCCTGGGTCACACGCAGATAGCCTGCTCCCAGATCTCACCCCGCTCACCATTGGCCAGCTCCATGACCGAACCGCTTGCACCACGCCCCCGGCAAGAATCCGCTCCGACGCAACAGGCGCAGCAAGCGCACCAGGACCCGGCCTCAGAGGCCTTCCTGCAGATCAACCCCCACAAGGCGCGCAGCGGTTTCAGCCGGTTGAGGCATGCAGCCGGTTACTCCCTGCAGGGCCTGCGCGCTGGCTGGGGGGAAAAGGCCTTCCGCATGGAAGCCTTGCTGGCTCTGGTGCTGCTGCCTGCCGCCTGCTGGCTGGCAAGGGACTGGCGCGAATGGGCACTGCTGATCCTGCCCGTGTTTCTGGTGCTGATCACCGAATTGCTCAACAGCGCCATTGAAGCGGCCATTGACCGCTTTGGCCCCGAATGGCACCTGCTGTCCAAAAAGGCCAAGGACATGGGCAGTGCTGCCGTGTTTCTGGCCCTGGTATTGTGCGCCGCCGTATGGCTGGCGGCGCTGTATGAAAGATGGTTGAAATGACGATGACTTCCCCTACTTTTTCGATGTGTGTGTACTGCGGCTCGCGCCCAGGCAAGGATGAGGCCTTTGCTGCCACGGCAGAGGCCGTGGGCACCTGGATTGGCCGCCACGGAGGCCAACTGGTCTATGGCGGCGGCAAATCGGGGCTGATGGGCATGGTGGCGCGCGCCACCCGCGAGGCGGGCGGCCGGGTGGTCGGCGTCATTCCCAAGGCGCTGGTCGATCGCGAACTGGCCAACGAACTGTGCGACGAATTGCACGTGGTGACCACCATGCACGAGCGCAAGGCGATGATGGCAGAGCGCAGCAACGCCTTTGTTGCCATCCCCGGTGGCATCGGCACGTTTGAAGAGCTGTACGAGATCTGGACCTGGCGCCAGCTGGGCTACCACGACAAGCCCATCGGCATCCTCAACACCCAAGGCTATTACGACGGCATGCTGCAGTTTCTGCAGCAGTGCGTGGGCCAGGGCTTCATGGACGAGTGGCAGATGGGCCTGGTGCAAAGCGGAAACGACCACACCACACTGCTGGCCCGGCTGGTGGAAGAAGCCGGTCTCTCGCGCCAGAAGGATGCTCTGCGGGACGTGATCTGAACGCGTAGCCTGCCGGGCCGTTTTCGGTACCGATCAAACGGCCATCAAAAATATGAGCACAGAGCGCAAGCCACCGTTTAACTGCAGATTACTTTTAATCTGAATACCAATACCCGACGGCGCATATCGGTTCCGTGTTGATAGCAAACAAGTGACAAAAAAAAGGCGACTGCTCTTACCAGCAGTCGCCTTTTTGCGTCCGGGCCGCGCCCGGACGCGTACCAAGGTGTCAGTCGTTGTCTGCCACGGTCTTGGCAAAGGCGATGCCGATCAGTGAAATCACCGCCGTGCCAACGATGTACCAGGCCACGGGCACCCACGAGCCGTCATAGGTCTTGAGCAGCCAGGTGGCCAGCAGCGGAGCCGTGCCGCCCGCCAGGGCTGCGCCGATCTGGTAGCCCAAAGTGATGCCGGTGTAGCGCACGCGGGTCGAGAAAATCTCCGAGAACAGGGTTCCCAGCACGGCAGTGATCGGCGCCCACACGAGGCCCAGGCCGATGACGGTGGCAATTACCAGGGTCGCGGTGGTGCGTTGCTCCAGCAGCATGAAGTACGGGAAGGTGAACACCGCCATGATGACCGTGCCCGCCACAAACATGCGCTTGCGGCCCACCGTGTCGGAGATGCGACCCATGATCGGGATCATCAGGGTCGTCACCAGGGTGGCCAGCGTCACGGCATTGAGCACCGAGATACGGTCAAAGCCCAGGCTGCTGGTGGCATAGCTGACGATGAAGGTCGAGAAGATGTAGAACGGCGCCGTTTCGACGAACTTGATCGCCACCGCCACCAGCACGGCGCGCCAGTGGTAGCGCAGGGTTTCCACGAGCGGCATCTTGGCCACATTGCCGCTGGCCTTGGCCTGCTTGAAGGCGGGCGTCTCGTCAATGCCCTTGCGAATCCACAGACCCAGGAACACCAGCACCGCGCTCAGCAGGAAAGGCACGCGCCAGCCCCAGGCGAGGAACTGCTCATCCGGCAAGGTGCTCATCACCGTGATGGCCAGGGTTGCGAGCAGCATGCCGATGGTCACACCCATCTGCGGCACGCTACCGAACAGGCCCTTGCGGTTTTGCGGCGCGTATTCGTAGGCCAGCAGCAAGGCACCGCCCCACTCTCCGCCGATGCCCAGGCCCTGGATCAGCCGCAGCACGATCAGCAGGATGGGCGCCCAGATGCCAATCTGGTCATAGCCGGGCAGCAGGCCGATGAGCACCGTGGCACCCCCCATCAGCGACAGGGTGATTACCAGGGTCTTCTTGCGCCCGATGCGATCACCGATGTGCGAGAAGATGAAGCCGCCCAGCGGACGGATGAAGAAAGTCAGCGAAAACGTCAGGTACGACAGCATCAGCCCGACGACCGGGTCGCTGGTGGGAAAAAACACCTTGCTGAACACCAGTGCAGCCGTAGTGGCATACAGGAAGTAGTCGAACCACTCGATGGAGCTGCCCATGAGGCTGGCCATCAGTACGCGCTTGTTCGTGGCCGCGCTCGCCGCGGGCATGGTTGGGGTTGGGCTCATGAAAAGAGGGGGGGATGAGGTTGTAGAAAACAGCCCAAGCCGCCCGCGCAACCCCTTGGAGGGCGGCTGCACGGGCAGAAAGGATGTCAGAAAATCATGAAACGATGGTGGGCGTAATCAGGCAGTTGCCATGAACGCGTCATAGGCGAGCGATGCCGCGGCCACATCTTCGAGCGCCGTGCCTACAGCCTTGTAGACCGTGATTTCTTCTGCGCTGCTGCGGCCAGCGTGCTTGCCTCGGCACAGGTCTTCCAGGGTAGCGGCCAGGCGCGCCGCCTCCCAGGCACCGCTGGCAATCGGCTCCAGAATATCGCCCGATTTCATCAGCGCTTCGCTGGTATCGACAAACACCGTGCCGCGCGCAAAGCAGGCATCGTCACTCTCGCGCATGGCAGGCGTAAAACCGCCGATCAGATCCAGGTGCGTGCCCGGCTGCAGCCACTCGCCGCGAATCAGGGGCGCCGTGGACAAGGTAGCGCAGCTGATGATGTCCGCCGCGCGTGCCGCCTGCTCCAGATCAGTCGCCACACTGGCGTCCACCCCCTGCCCCTGCAGGCACTCCACCATGGCTTGCGCCGCCTCCGGGCGAATATCCCACACCTGCACGCGAGTGATGTCACGCACGCAGCGGTAGGCGCCGGGCAGCAGGCTGGCGACGCGGCCCGTGCCCACCACCAGCAGCTTGCGCGCATCAGAGCGGCTGAGCCAGCGCGCCGCCAATGCCGATGCGGCCACCGTGCGGCGCGAGGTGATCGTGTCGCCGTCCAGCACCGCCAGCGGCACGCCGGTGGTCGCGTCGTACAGGATGAACACCGAATGCAGCCCCGGCAGGCCCTTGGCCTGGTTGCCCGGGAAGATGGAAACGGTCTTGATGCCGATGCGCTTGCCACTCTGCCATGCAGGCATCAGCAGCACGATGCCATCTTCAGCAGGCGTGCTGCCCGCAATCTTGTGGTTGTGGCGCAGCGGCACTTCGCAGCCTTCGATGAACATCTGCTCCAGGCTGTCGATCAAGGGCCCAAAAGGCAGGTGCTGTACGGTGGTGGTCTGGTCAAGTATCTGCATGCGGGTACGGGTGCTTCAAAAATCTACTAAAGAGGAATAAATTTCGTATAGGAAATTTTATGTAGAATTGTTCACGGGTTTTCCCGAGCGGCACCGGTTTTTTCCTAGGGTTTACCCCTGTGAACGGAAAGATAGATGGCCTGCGCCTGCGCTCCAAAGGCGCGTGCCGGGCCCTACACTTGCTGGCGCCCAGAAGAACACGAGACATGCCCCATTCCACGACCGCCACCCCTGCCCCACCCCAAGGCAGTGCCAATGCCGACGCCACCACCGATGTGCTGGCCCACAAGCTGCGCCTGCTGCGGCGCAATGCGGGGCTGACCTTGCAGCAACTCAGCCAGCGCTGCGGCATCTCGGCCTCGGCGCTGTCGAAGGTGGAGCACGGCCAGCTCTCGCCCACCTACGAAAAGATCGCGGCACTGGCGCGGGGACTGGAGGTCGATGTGGGCGAGCTGTTCAGCCCTGTGCAACAGCCTGCGCTTCGGGCGCGCCGCAGTGTGACGCGCGCGGGCGACGGCCTCGCGCACCGCACGCCGCAGTATGCATACGAATTGCTGCATGCCGATCTGGCGGACAAGCGCTTCATTCCCCTGCTCACCACCATCAAGGCGCGAGAGCGCACGGAGTTCCCACAACTGCTGAGCCACGACGGGGAGGAGATGGTCTACGTGCTGCACGGCAAGGTGGTGATCCATACCGACTGCTATGCGCCACTGGAGCTGGCGGCCGGTGACTCCTGTTACTTCGACAGCGCCATGGGCCATGCCTGCATCTCCGGCGGCGACGAGGACGCGCAGGTGCTGTGGATCTGCTCTCACATCACCATCAAACCATAGCTGCAGGCGCCCGGCCCGCGCCATTTTCAGATAAAGACTGATCTGAAGAGTGCACGAAGTAAGCGCTAAGCACTTCTATTTTCATAGCATCCGCCAACAAAAAAGCGCCTTGCAAGCAAGGCGCCTTTCACTTCACGGTGCAGCCAAAGGGTCAGTTGCGCATGCGCATCAGACCGCAGCCTCGTCCATATCGCCGGTGCGGATGCGGATCACGCGCTCGACTTCGGTCACAAAAATCTTGCCGTCGCCAATCTTGCCGGTGCGGGCAGCATTCACGATGGCGTCGACACAGCGGTCCACGTCCTCGTCCTTCACGGCCACTTCGATCTTGACCTTGGGCAGAAAATCGACCACGTACTCCGCGCCACGGTACAGCTCGGTATGGCCCTTCTGGCGGCCAAAACCCTTGACTTCGCTGACCGTCAAACCCGTCACGCCCACATCGGCCAAGGCCTCACGCACCTCGTCCAGCTTGAAGGGTTTGATAACGGCGGTAATCATTTTCATAGGTCACTCCTCGGATCGGCCAAACATACACCGCGTGTCACGGCCACACGGCAACTGCAGCTATTGTGCGTCAAGAACTCCGCGCCCACATGGGCAGGCAGATTCACCCGCGAAAACCGTTCGTGATCGGGTAGCGCCAGTCGCGACCAAAGCCCCGTGCCGACAGGCGCGGCCCCACGGCAGCCTGACGGCGCTTGTATTCGTTGACGCGGATGAGGCGCACCACGCGCTCCACATCGGCGCGCGCATAGCCTGCGGCCACGATGCTGTCGATATCGGCGTCCTGCTCCATGTAGCGCACGATGATCGCATCGAGCACCTCGTAAGGTGGCAGGCTGTCCTGGTCCTTCTGATCGGGACGCAGTTCGGCGCTGGGCGGGCGGGTGATGATGCGCTCAGGAATCGGCTCGCGCCCCGTGCCGAAGGGGTCGTTCGCATTGCGCCAGCGTGCCAGCTCGAACACGCGGGTCTTGAGCACATCGCGGATCACGGCAAAGCCGCCTGCCATGTCGCCATACAGGGTGCAGTAGCCAGTGGCCATTTCGCTCTTGTTGCCGGTGGTCAGAACGATGGAGCCGAACTTGTTGGACAGCGCCATCAGCAAGGTGCCGCGAATGCGCGCCTGCAGGTTTTCCTCGGTCGTGTCCTCGGGGCGACCCGCAAAATCCTGCGCCAGCGCCGCCTTGAAGCTCTCGAACATCGGCGCGATCGAAATCTCTTCGTACTGCACGCCCAGCCGCTTGGCCATGTCGCACGCATCGATCCAGCTGATGTCGGCGGTATAGGGAGAAGGCATCATCACCGTGCGCACCTTGTCCGCGCCGATGGCATCCACCGCAATGGCCAGCACCAGCGCCGAATCAATGCCGCCGGACAGGCCCAGCACCGCACCGGGGAAGCCGCTCTTGCCCAGGTAATCACGCACCGCCAGCACCAGTGCATGCCACAACTGCTGGTTGGTATCGCCCTGCGGAGCGATTTCACCAGACAATTTGATAGCAGGCCCTGAAGTATCGACGTAGGTGAGCAGCAGTTTTTCGTCAAAACCCGGCGCGCGTGCCGCCACGCTGCCATCGGCATTCATCGCAAACGAATGGCCGTCAAACACCAGTTCGTCCTGCCCGCCGACCAGGTGCGTGTACACCAGCGGCAAACCGGTTTCGCGCACACGCTCGGCCACCACCTGCTCGCGCTGGCCTACCTTGTCCATCTGGAAGGGCGATGCATTGATGACCACCAGCACCTGCGCGCCTGCAGCCCTGGCAGCGCGTGCGGGCTGGCTGGCCCAGGCGTCTTCGCAGATCAGCAGGCCCACCTGGGTGCCCGCCACATCGAACACGCAGGTCTGCGCGCCTTCGACAAAATAGCGCGTCTCGTCGAACTCGCGGTAATTGGGCAGCAGCTGCTTGCGGTAGCTGGCCAGCAGCTGGCCGCCGCGCACCACGCTGGCGACGTTGTAGCAGCGGCCATGCGGTGCATGCAGGGCGGCCTTGGGGTGGCCCACGACGATCGTCAGCTCCGGCCACTGGCTGGAGGCATCCACCACCGTCTGCAGCGCCACTTCACAGGCAGCCAGGAACGAGGGGCGTTGGAACAGGTCTTCGGCCGCATAACCGCAAATGGCCAGCTCGGGTGTCAGCAACAGCTGCGCACCCTGGGCCACGGCCTCGGCTGCCGCGTCAATGATCTTGCGGGCGTTGCCCTGCATATCGCCCACAACGAAATTGAGCTGGGCGCTGGCGATGGAAAAGTTGGACATGGTGCTTTATGAACCTGGTGCAGCGAATAACGTGCCTGCCTGTCTCCGCGCCGCCGCATTCGCGTTGCGGCGCGATGAGAGCATTGATATGTTCTATGAGTCTAGCGCGAAAACCAGTCGCAACCTGGCTCGTTGGCTGCAGTCAGGCAAATCAGCCAAGGCAGGCCTGTCAGGCAGGTGCACCCCGAAATGGGTTTACCCAGGCAAAATCACAGCCTTCCCCAGCAAACCCCTGATGACAATGAACTTTGGCAGCGACAACCAGGCCGGCGTCTCCCCGGCCATCCTGCAGACCCTGGTGCAGGCCGCGAGCGGCATCCAGTCCGCCTATGGCAACGACGACTGGTGCGCGCGCGCCGAGCAGATGCTGTGTGAGGCCTTCGACACACCACTGAAAGCCTTTTTCGTCGCCACCGGCACCGCCGCCAACTGCCTGGCGCTCTCTACCATCGCCCAGCCCTGGAACGCGGTGGTCTGCCACGACATGGCCCATATCGCGGTAGATGAGAACAGTGCGCCCGAATGGTTTACCGGCGGCGCCCGCCTCCTGCCGCTCGCCACCGGCAGCGGCAAGGTTCTGGCTGACGATCTGGACCGCTTTCTGGCCAGCTACCCGGCCAGCCCGCCGCACAACATGCTGCCCAGCGCAGTGAGCATTTCGCAGGTGTCGGAAAACGGCTTGGTCTACCGGCCGCACGAGGTGGCCGCCCTTGCCGCCAGCGCCCACGCCAAGGGCCTGCGCCTGCACATGGACGGTGCACGCCTGGCCAATGCGGTGGCCGCCCTGGGCTGTCACCCGGCGGACATCACCTGCAAGGCAGGGGTGGATGTGCTCAGCCTGGGGGCCTCGAAAAATGGCGCGCTGATGGCCGAAGCCGTAGTGTTTTTTGACGAGGCGCTGGCCGAGCATTTCCGCATCCGCCAGAAACGCGCCGGGCAACTGGTGTCCAAAAGCCGGCTGATCGGAGCGCAATACTGCGCCTGGCTGCAGGACGGCCATTGGCTGCAGTTGGCCCGCCAGGCCAATGCCTCTGCGCGCAGCCTGGCCGATGCCCTGATGGCAACCCAGGCGGCGCGCCTGGCCTGGCCCGCCGAGGCCAACGAGGTGTTTGCCATTCTGCCGCGCGCGCTGCATGCACAACTGGTCTCCCACGGCGTGCGCTGCGCCGACTGGTACGACACCAGCGTTCCGCCCGGCATGGCCCTGGCGACCGACGAGATGGTGGTGCGCTTTGTTGCATCGTGGTCGTCCACCAGCGACGAGGTACAGGCGCTGGCAGACCTGGTGCGGCGCCTCGCCTGATTTCCGCACCCCGGCGCAGGCACGGCACAGCCGCCACAATCGGGCCATGACCCTTTCTTCGCCCGCTTCCCTGCAACTGAAAGTGCTGCACCGGATGGCCGATGTGGATGCCGCCGCCTGGGATGGCCTGCTGGCCCTGCAGGCCCGGCCCACCCCCTTCATGCGCCACGCCTATCTGCAGGCGCTGGAGGACAGCGGCAGCGCCACGACGGAAACAGGCTGGCAGCCCTGCCACATCACTCTGTGGGAAGGTGACGCCCTCGTAGCCGCCTGCCCGCTGTACGCCAAAACCCACTCCTACGGCGAGTACGTGTTTGACTTCGCCTGGGCGCGGGCCTATGCCGACCACGGCCTGCACTACTACCCCAAGGCCGTGGCTGCGGTGCCCTTCACCCCGGTACCCGGCAGCCGCTTGCTGGTGGTACGCCCTGCGCTGCGTGCCACGTTGCTGCACGCGGCGACTGCCTGGTGCCGCGAGCAAGGCCTGTCTTCCCTGCACCTGCTGTTTGCCGATGCCGCCGATCTGCAGGCCGCGCAGCAGGCAGGCCTGATGCAGCGCGAGACCGTGCAGTTCCACTGGCACAACCGCCATGCACGCAACGCGCAAAATGACGGCGCTGCGCCCTATGCCGATTTCGACGACTTTCTGGCGGAGCTGCAGCAGGAAAAGCGCAAGAAAATCCGCCAGGAGCGGCGCAAGGTGCGCGACGCCGGCGTAACGTTCCGCCACGCAACGGGCCGCCAGATCACTGCCGCCGACTGGGCATTCTTCTACGAATGCTATGAGCGAACCTACTTGGAACACGGCAACGCGCCCTACCTGACCCCCGCCTTCTTTGAAGCGATGCGCAATGCCATGCCCGAGCATTGGCTGCTGTTCGTCGCCGAACGCGACAACCGGGCCATCGCCTGCAGCCTGGTCGCCATCAGCGGGCTGCAAGGCTGCACCAGCGGGCCGCTGGAGCCTACCGCCTATGGCCGCTACTGGGGAGCCATCGAGCGCGTGGACAACCTGCATTTCGAGGCCTGCTACTACCAGCCGCTCGAATGGTGCATTGCCAATGGCTATCTTCACTTTGAAGGCGGCGCCCAGGGCGAGCACAAGATGGCACGCGCGCTGTTGCCACTCTCAACGCCCAGCGCGCACTGGGTGGCCGAGCCGCAGTTTGCCCGCGCCATTGCCCATTACCTGCAGCAGGAATCCGTCCACCTGCAGGCCTACCAGCAAGTGCTGCAGAGCCACAGCCCGCTCAAGAGCGATTCGCCACCCGCGTGAAAGGCTCCGCACCCGCCCCATTTGTAATTAGTTTTAACGATGTCGGCCATCCCGCACAGCCATGTGTTGGCATGGCTGACATGGCCTGCGCCCCCGCCAACCCACAATGCAATCCATCCCCAACGCATCTGAAGGAGTTTGCATGAACAAGGATCAAGTGGTCGGCAAGATCAAGGATTTGGCGGGCGAAGCACAGGCTGGCATTGGCAAGGCCATCAACAGCCCAGAGCAGATTGCCAAAGGCAAGGCACTGGAGACCGAAGGTGAACTGCAGAAGGCCGCAGGCGATGTGAAGCAGGCCGCCAAGGATGCCGTCAAGGAAGTGAAAAAGAACCTCTGATAGTCAGCCTCCGCGCTTGTAACAGCCAAGCAAACGATAGTCACCAACTTAAACAAATTTGGCTGCACTGCCCTGCCGATTTCGGGCATCATGCCTTCATCGGTTTTCACAGAACCCCTCCTTGGCCAGCCTCAGTGCTGGCATTTTTTTGCCCGCATCTGTGGTGCCACCGAGCCTCGGGCAGGCATGCCATACAGCAGCGCTTGCATACCCTGGCGCTGGCAGAGCGCAAAAGAAAGGCGCCCGCTGCGTGTGCGGGCGCCTTTGGTTCTTCAAGCTGGCTCACAGGGGCACATGGCGATGGCGCTCGCTGCCCCCATCCCTCACATATTGGCAATCATCTCATCGCCAAAACGCGAGGTACTCACCTGCGTGGCGCCATCCATCAGACGGGCAAAGTCATAGGTCACGCGCTTGGACTCGATGGTGGCCTCCATCGAGCGGATGATGAGATCGGCAGCTTCGGTCCAGCCGATGTGGCGCAGCATCATCTCGGCCGACAGAATCATCGAACCGGGGTTCACATAGTCCTTGCCCGCATACTTGGGCGCCGTACCGTGGGTCGCTTCGAACACGGCGACGCTGTCCGACATATTGGCGCCCGGCGCAATGCCGATGCCGCCAACCTGCGCCGCCACCGCGTCCGAGATGTAGTCGCCATTCAGATTCAAGGTGGCGATCACCGAGTAATCGGCCGGGCGCAGCAGCACCTGCTGCAGGAAGGCATCGGCAATCACGTCCTTGACGATGATCTCCTTGCCGTTTTTGGGGTTCTTCAGCCGCAGCCAGGGGCCGCCGTCGATGGGCTCGGCACCGAACTCCTTCTGCGCCAGTGCATAGCCCCAGTCGCGGAAGGCCCCTTCAGTGAATTTCATGATATTGCCCTTGTGCACCAGGGTGACGCTGGGCTTGTCATGGTCGATGGCGTACTGGATGGCCTTGCGCACCAGGCGCTCGCTGCCTTCGCGCGAGACGGGTTTGATGCCGATGCCCGAGGTCTCGGGAAAACGGATCTTCTGGCTACCCACCTCCTTGCGCAGGAACTCGATCAGCTTGACGGCTACGTCCGAGCCTGCGGCAAACTCGATGCCAGCGTAGATATCCTCCGAGTTCTCGCGGAAGATGACCATATCGGTCTTCTCGGGCTCGCGCACCGGCGACGGTACGCCCGCAAAATAGCGCACCGGGCGCAGGCAGACGTAGAGATCCAGCGTCTGGCGCAAGGTGACGTTGAGCGAACGGATGCCGCCGCCCACCGGCGTGTTCAGCGGGCCCTTGATGGCAACGAGGTACTGGCCGATGGCGTCCAGCGTCTCCTGCGGCATCCATTGGTCTGCACCGTACACCTGCGTCGCCTTCTCGCCTGCAAACACCTCCATCCATGCAATGCGGCGGGCTTCGCCATAGGCCTTGGCCACTGCAGCGTCGACCACCTTGCGCATCACCGGGGTGACATCACGGCCCACGCCATCGCCTTCGATGAACGGAATGATGGGCTGCGCCGGCACCTGCAGCGCATGGCCCTCGCGCGCAGTGATGGGCTGGCCGCCGTCAGGCAGGCGGATGTGTTGGTAAGACATGGAACCTCTCTCCAGAATCATCAGGAACCGTGAAGCGCTGCATGCCATGGCGTACATGCAGCGGCGTTGCTGCGAAGGATTCTATCGACAATGGCAGCCTCTGCTGTCGCGCACATCGGGCCTGCGCATCTCGTTCAACGATGCAGCCAGATCGTGTATAAAACCCCCACGGCGCCTTGCGCTGCCCGTTTTTTGAGAAGGCCCTGTTTCCCTATGTCCTGCCTGAATTTTCTTGCCCGCACCTCCACCGTCGCCCTGGCCCTGGGCCTGTCGGCGATCAGCCTTTCCGCCACGGCCCAGACGGCTGGCGAGCCGCAGATGAATCTGCAGCGTACCGAGTTGTCGGCCGGCATGCACCGCATCCATGCCCAGGTAGCCCAGACCCCTCGCCAGCGCGAAGTGGGCTTGATGCATCGCAAGGAAATGCCTGCCGCCGAAGGCATGTTGTTCGTGTTCGAACAGCCCGCCATGCAGTGCTTCTGGATGAAGAACACCTTGCTGCCACTGACCGCCGCCTTTGTGGCCGACGACGGCACCATCGTCAACCTCGCCGACATGCAGCCCATGACCGAAGACTCGCACTGCTCGCGCAAGCCCGTGCGTTACGTGCTGGAGATGAACCAGGGCTGGTTCAAGCAAAAGGGTATTGCCGAAGGCGCGCAGCTGCGGGGCAAGCCGTTCAGCCAGTAAGGGCTCGGGCACTGCAAGTTTGGCGGGCGCCAGCCTCCGCATACCCATAGATGAAATACCTGTAGCGCCTGATGGTAGAGCGTCAATTGCTATAAAAATATAGCAAAAAGAAACAATTTACCCACTTCAATGGCTGAGTGCATAAAAAAACCGCAGTCCGAAAACTGCGGTTTTTTTATGGAGGCCCCTGCCTTGTGCAGGACACGGGGCTTGTCAGACCTTATTCACAGGTCTCAGATTTCCGCAACCACCTTGTTGAAAGTGGCGCTGGGGCGCATCACGGCGTCCAGCTTGGCGGTATCGGGCTGGTAGTAACCGCCGATGTCCACGGCCTTGCCCTGCACGGCCTTCAGCTCGGCAACGATCTTGGCTTCGCCATCGGCCAGTTGCTGGGCGATAGGCGCAAACTTGGCAGCCAGCTCCTTGTCTTCGGTCTGGGCGGCCAGCGCCTGGGCCCAGTACAGCGCGATGTAGAACTGCGAACCACGGTTGTCCAACTCGCCGGTGCGGCGCGATGGCGACTTGTCCAGGTCCAGCAGCTTGCCGGTAGCCTCGTCCAGGGTCTTGGCCAGCAGTTTGGCGCGGTTGTTGTTGTTCTTGATGCCCAGCTCTTCGAACGACACAGCCAGCGCCAGGAACTCGCCCAGCGAATCCCAACGCAGGTGGTTTTCTTCCACCAGTTGCTCCACGTGCTTGGGCGCGGAGCCACCGGCGCCGGTTTCGTACAGGCCACCGCCCTGCATCAGAGGCACGACAGACAGCATCTTGGCCGAGGTGCCCAGCTCCAGGATCGGGAACAGGTCGGTCAGGTAGTCGCGCAGGATGTTGCCGGTCACCGAGATGGTGTCCAGGCCACGGGCGGCGCGCTCCAGCGTGTAGCGCATGGCGCGCACTTGCGACAGGATGTAGATTTCCAGGCCGCTGGTGTCGTGTTCCTTGAGGTACTTGTTGACCTTCTGGATCAGCTCGGACTCGTGCGGACGGTAGGGGTCGAGCCAGAACACGGCAGGCATGCCGGAGTTGCGGGCACGCGTGACGGCCAGCTTCACCCAGTCGCGGATCGGTGCGTCCTTGACCTGGCACATGCGCCAGATATCGCCTGCTTCCACGTTCTGGCTCATCAGCACTTCGCCGGTGGCGATGTCCACAATGTTGGCCACGCCGTCTTCGGAGATTTCGAAGGTCTTGTCGTGCGAACCGTATTCCTCGGCCTTTTGCGCCATCAGGCCCACGTTGGGCACGGTGCCCATGGTGCGGGGGTCGAAGTTGCCGTGCCACTTGCAGAAGTTGATCACTTCCTGGTAGATACGGGCAAAGGTCGATTCAGGCATCACGGCCTTGCAATCGTAGGGCTTGCCATCGGCAGCCCACATCTTGCCGCCGCCGCGGATCATGGCAGGCATCGAGGCATCCACGATCACATCATTGGGCGAATGGAAGTTGGTGATGCCCTTGGCCGAGTCGACCATGGCCAGACGCGGACGGTGCTCCTGGCACTTGTGCAGGTCGCGGATGATCTCGTCGCGCTGCGACGCGGGCAGCGTGTCGATCTTGGCGTACAGATCGGCCATGCCGTTGTTCACGTTCACGCCCAGCTCGTCGAACAGCTTGCCGTGCTTCTCGAAAGCTTCCTTGTAGAAGATCTTGACGCAGTGGCCGAACACGATGGGGTGGGACACCTTCATCATCGTCGCCTTGACGTGCAGCGAGAACAGGATGCCCGATTCGCGGCAGTCTTCGATCTCGCGCTCGTAGAAAGCCAGCAGGGCCTTCTTGCTCATGAACATGGAATCGATCACTTCTGCATCCTGCAGCTTGACCTTGTCCTTGAGCACGATGGTCTTGCCGGACTTCGTCTCCAGCACCATCTTCACATCGCGGGCCTTGTCCAGGGTCATGGACTTTTCGCCGTGGTAGAAATCACCCTCTTCCATGTGCGAGACATGGGTCTGCGACCACTGCTTCCATTCACCCATCGAGTGGGGGTGCTTCTTGGCGTAGTTCTTGACGGCGGCAGGCGCGCGACGGTCCGAATTGCCTTCACGCAGCACGGGGTTCACGGCCGAGCCGATGCACTTGCTGTAACGCGCCTTGATGTCCTTTTCTTCCGGCGTGCCGGGGTTCTCAGGATAGTCGGGCAGCTTGTAACCCTTGTCCTGCAGCTCCTTGATGGCTTCCTGCAACTGGCCCACCGATGCCGAGATGTTGGGCAGCTTGATGATGTTGGCGTCTGGCGTCAGCGTCAGCTTGCCCAGGTCCGCCAGGTTGTTGGGAACGCGTTGTACCTCGGTCAGGAACTCAGGGAACTCACCGAGAATGCGGGCTGCCAGCGAAATATCACTCTCGGCCACATTGATGCCTGCCGCGCCCGCGAAGCTGCGCACGATGGGCAGGAACGACGCGGTCGCCAGGCGAGGCGCTTCGTCGGTCAGGGTGTAGATGATGGTGGGTTGCTGGGTAGTCATCTGGTCTTTCAAGTGGCAAAAGTTCAGGGGAGCGTTGCTGCTGAAGGCAGTGGTCTCGTCTGCCTCTATATACGTAAACGCCCGCGTGAAGCCATCTTATGACGCGCACCGCAACCAGCTCTGGGTAATCCCATAAATGGCGCAATGCAATATCACAATACGGAATTCAACAGGAAAGGATTGTCGCTGGTTTTTAAGTCTTATACAAGAGTTGACCCAGCGAATTGATCGCCCAAGGCGCCCGTGTGTGCCCCTCCTGTGCTGTCACAAACCACGCCGCCTTCATAATGCACGCTGCCTGCTGCACATTTGTGAATCCCCACAACGACACACCCACCATGACCAACCCACGCCCCGCTGCACTGGAGCTGCTCGAGTCCGATGTGCAGTGGACCGCCGTGCGTGCCCAGGGGCCAGGGGGACAGAACGTCAACAAGGTGAGCAGCGCCGTGCACCTGCGCTTTGACATCCGGGCATCGCGCCTGCCCGAGGACGTGCAACAACGCCTGCTGGCCCTGAGCGACAGCCGCATCACGACCGAAGGCGTGATCGTCATCAAGGCCCAGCAGTACCGCACGCAGGAACACAACCTGTGGGATGCCCTGCAGCGCCTCAACGCCCTGGTCGCGCAGGCTGCTGCCGTGCCCCGCAAGCGCCGCGCCACCAAGCCCACCTGGGGATCGCAGCAGCGCCGCCTGCAGGGTAAAAGCCTGCGCGCCAATGTGAAGGCGCTGCGCGGCAAGGTCGTGGACTAGAACCTAGAACGCACCCGAAGCTCAGCGGTCCACCAGGGCCAACGCCGCTTCGGTGTACCGGCCACCCCGTACGCGCGCAGGGTCCATCGCAGCGCCAATCTCGCGCAGCTCCGCATCGCTGAGCGCTACGTCGGCCGCGAGCGCGTTTTCGCGCAGGTGCTGCTCACGCCGCGCGCCGGGAATCGGCACGATGGATGGCGACTGCGCCAGCACCCATGCCAGAGCCAGCTGCGCTGCAGTGAGGCCGCGCTCTGCCGCCATGCGCTGCAAGGTGGCCACCAGCGACTGGTTCGCACCCCAGGCCTCGGCCTGAAACCGTGGCAGGCTGCGACGGAAATCATCCTCGGACAACTCGCCCGGCGCAGGCAGCTTGCCGGTCAGCGCGCCGCGCCCCAAGGGGCTGTAGGGCACAAAGCCGATGCCCAGTTCGGCGCATGCGGACAGCACCTCCGCCTCAGGCTCGCGGCTCCAGAGCGAATACTCCGACTGCACGGCCGAGATGGGGTGCACGGCATGCGCCTTGCGCAGCGTGGCCGCCGACACCTCCGACAGACCCAGAAAGCGCACCTTGCCCTGCCGCACCAAGTCGCCCATGGTGCCAACCACCTCTTCTATCGGAACAGCCGGATCGACCCGGTGCTGGTAGAGCAGATCGATGGCCTCGATCCCCAGCCGCTCAAGCGACGCTTCGACAACCGCACGGATATGCGCGGGGCGGCTGTTCACCCCCACCATGCGCTGCGCCCCGCGCTGCTGCGGCGTCTCGGGGGCAATGTCAAAGCCGAACTTGGTGGCCACCACGACTTCATCGCGGCGCCCTTTGAGCGATTGCAGCGCCCGGCCAATGAGCTGCTCATTGGTGAATGGCCCGTACACCTCTGCCGTGTCCCAGAAATTCACACCGAGATCGAGCGCACGGTGCAAGGTGGCAATGGACTGCGCGTCGTCGGCATCGCCATACGCAAAACTCATACCCATGCATCCCAGCCCGACTGCCGACACCTGCAAACCCTGTGAGCCCAGTTTCCTCATTTGCATTTCAGATCCTTTCAATGAAACGGACCCAGTGTGCGACAGCAGACTGTATTTGATAATCCATACAATATTTAATGAATCATTGAGCAAAATTCACAAATGAAAAATCTCTCGGAGACCGGCGAAGCCAGCCTCGACGCCCTTGCCGCCTTCGTGCGGGTGGCCCAGCTGTGCAGCTTCAGCAAGGCGGCGCGCCAGTTGGGGGTGACGCCATCGGCCCTCAGCCACAGCCTTCGGCAGGTCGAAGAAGTGCTGGGCACGCGCCTGCTCAACCGAACGACGCGCAGCGTGACGCCAACCGATGCGGGGCAACTGCTGCTGCAGCGGCTCTCCCCCGCGCTGCAGGACATCCAGGGAGCGCTGCGCGAGGTGCGCGAGCTGGGGGGCACGCCATCGGGTACGCTGCGGCTCAATGTTCCCAGGCAGGCGGCCCGTCTGGTGCTGGCGCCGCTGCTGGCGGCGTTCCACGCGCGCTGCCCCAAGGTGCTGCTTGAGATCGTCACGGACGACCGCATGGTGGATATTGTGCGGGACGGGTTTGATGCCGGCATCCGCTTCGGCGGGCGTGTGGCAGCAGACATGGTGGCACTGCCGCTGCGGCCTGCACCCCGCTTTCTGGTGGTGGCCACGCCCGCCTACCTTGATCTCCATGGTCGCCCCAAGCACCCACGCGACCTGGCGGCACATGCCTGCATCAACCGCCGCTTTCCCGGCAGCGCCCCCTACGCATGGGAGTTCGCCAAAAAAGGGCAGTCCATGGAAGTCCCGGTGAACGGCCCCTTGACGCTGGACGACGACCAACTGGTTCTGCAGGCCGCACTGGACGGCATGGGTCTGGCCTATGTCTATGACGGCATGGTGGGCGAAGCACTGTCGTCGGGCCGGCTGGAATGCGTCCTGCAGGACTGGTGTCCGCAGACCGAGGGGTTTTACCTCTACTATTCAAGCCGCCGCCATGTGCCCGCTGCACTGCGCGAGCTGATACGCCTGCTGCAGGCATCGTCCTGAAGCGCCTGCCCGTCATTGAAAGGGGCAAAAAGAAAACGCCTCCTTGCGGAGGCGTTCGTGCTTGCCGGAAAGCAAACCGCTGTGCGCCGGAGGATCAGGCGAAATTGGCTTCGGCAAACTTCCAGTTCACCAGGCTTGCCAGGAAGGTCTCGACAAACTTGGGACGCAGGTTGCGGTAGTCGATGTAGTAGGCGTGTTCCCACACGTCCACCGTCAGCAGGGCCTTGTCCGCAGTGGTCAGCGGCGTGCCTGCGGCACCAGTGTTGACGATGTCGACCGAGCCGTCAGCCTTCTTGACCAGCCAGGTCCAGCCCGAGCCGAAATTGCCCACGGCCGATGCCTGGAAGGCCTTCTTGAACTCGTCGAAGCTGCCCCACTTCTTGTTGATGGCATCTGCCAGCGCGCCGCTTGGAACACCGCCGCCATTGGGGGTCATGCAGTTCCAGAAAAAGGTGTGGTTCCAGATCTGGGCTGCGTTGTTGTAGATACCGCCGGAAGACTTCTTGACCACGTCTTCCAGTTCCATGTTTTCGAACTCGGTGCCCTTTTGCAGGTTGTTCAGGTTCACCACATAAGCGTTGTGGTGCTTGCCATAGTGGTACTCCATGGTTTCCTTGCTGTAGGCAGGGGCCAGGGCGTCAAGCGCATAAGGCAGGGGTGGCAGAGTGCGTTCCATCGTCGTTTCCTCGTGGTTGGTATGGTTGCAAAATGGGCAGCAGCGTGCGCTCCGCAAAGGGCGCCGCGCTTTCGCTGGCATCGGTCGATTGTAGAAAGGAAAATCGACCTGATGACCAATAGGGTTCAACAGAAATTCATATGGCCACCATAGCATGCAGACATGGCAGCATGGGGTCAGCGGTTGCCGACAATCCACCACACCCAAACACAGGCATGCCTCGTTCGGATCTGGCCTGCACCGTTACACGACAAAGCCGGCAGCCCCACACTCACACCAACAAGCGCTGGGTAGCCACTACATCCACACTGCCATCGGCCAGTTCCGCATGCATGGCCTTGCCCGGTGTCGCCTGCGTTACTGAATGGATGACCTGGCCATCCATGCCGGTGAGCAGTGCATAGCCGCGCGAGAGTACCTGCCTGGGATTGAGCAACTCCAGCCGCGCCCCCAGGCGTTCGACATGCTGTTCCTGCCGCTCCAGACTGCGAGCCACGCTCACCGGAAAAGTGCTGGCCAGATGCTGCACGCGCTTGTCCTGCCCATGCAGCTGGCTTTGCACCGCTGCCTGCAGGCGCTGCGCGCTGCGATCGAGCCCCTGCTGCTGGCGGTGCACCAGGCCTGAGGGCCGGGCGATCTGGCGTGCAGCCATGTCCAGGCGCTGCAATTGGCGGTCAATATGCCGCTCGACCGCGTCGTCCAGGCGCTCCTGTACCAGATCAAGCGCGCCCAGCCACACGTCCCGGGGCTGGCACACCAACTCGGCTGCCGCCGTTGGCGTGGGTGCGCGCAGGTCGGCACAGAAGTCTGCGATGGTGAAATCCGTCTCGTGCCCCACGCCGCTGATGAGCGGCACCGGGCTTTGCACAATGGTGCGCGCCAGTTGCTCGTCGTTGAAAGCCCACAAGTCTTCCAGCGATCCGCCGCCGCGCACCAGCAGGATGGTGTCGATGGCCGCTGCCGGAACCTCATCCGTCAAGCCTGCATCCAGCGCAATCTGCGTATCTGCCAGCCGGTACAGTTTCTGTAGCGCATCCACCATCGATGGAGCCGCCTGCCCCCCTTGCACCAACGCAGGCACCAGCACCACAGGCAGTTGCGGCACACGGCGGCGCAAGGCAGTCACCACATCATGCAGCGCTGCCGCACCCAGCGAGGTGACGATGCCAACGCCGCGCGGCATCAACGGCAGCGGGCGCTTGCGGGCCGCATCGAACAGGCCTTCGGCTTCCAGCTGCGCCTTGAGGCGAAGAAACTGCTCGAACAAGGCGCCCTGCCCGGCACGGCGCATGTCCTCCACCACCAGTTGCAGGTCGCCGCGTTGTTCATACACGCCGAGCTTTCCCACCACTTCCACCAGTTCGCCATCGCGCGGGGTAAATCCAAGCGACTGTGCCGCACGCTTGAACATGGCGCAGCGGATCTGGCCGTTCACATCCTTGAGATTGAAGTAGCAGTGGCCGCTGGCCGCCCGTGAAAAGCCGCTCAGCTCTCCCCGCACCGCCACCGGGTTGAAGCGGGCTGACAAGGCATCGCCCACCGCACGGCACAATGCGCCCACTTCCCAGATGCGGGGAGCAGCGGTGGGAGAGGTGTCGAAATCATTCATAAATTGCCTCTAGCGCCCAATCAACAGGCGCAAACAGCTACATTTTCAATAGCATATTCACCGATACCACACAGAAAGATCGGCCCGGCCACCACCATCCAGCGCCAAAAAGCAACATTGCACGCCATCACGGTTGGTTTTGTTCGCAACTTCTTCGACGCCCGCCCTTCCGGCCCCCGTCCAGACGACCTGCCATCCAGTTCCGCACAGGAGCCAGGGCAGTAGTCCACAGCAGGCAAAGCGCCAGGGTGCGTCATCTCACCGTCATAGTCTGTAGCGCAAAGCGCCGAATACAGGTACAACCAATTGATTTATATATATTTTTATCAGCTTATTTTTTAAGCAATCTAAGAAAAACCCCGTGCTTTCAGCAATTTTTCCGGCTGATGACAGATTGCCCACAAAGTTATCCACACATTCTGTGGAAGACTTGGCCCCTGGCGCCACCAATGCCCGTACCCTGTTGGCTACAGGCCGCGTCCGCCATGATTTTAGGCTGACAGCAAGCCACGTTGCGCCATAATGCATTGCTGAAAAGAACGAGCGGAGAGAGATTTTGTTTTCCATTATTCAAGCCGCAGGCTGGCCGATTTGGCCGCTGATCGCCTGCTCCATCCTGGCCCTGGCGCTGATTGTTGAACGGTTTCTGGCACTGAAGACGGCCAAGGTAGCTCCCCCCAATCTGCTGCAGGAGGCGATTTCCGTCTCCTCCACCAGCGTGCCCAGCGCGGAAGTGGTGAACCAGCTGGGACAGAATTCGGCCCTGGGCGAAGTGCTGGCCAGCGGCTTGCGCGCCATCAACAGCGAGCCCCGCATCTCCGAAGCCGATCTGCGCGCCACCATGGAAAGCGCAGGCCGCCGTGCTGCACAGAACCTCGAGAAATACCTCACGGCGCTTGCCACCATTGCGTCAGCTGCTCCTCTTTTAGGACTACTGGGAACCGTGATCGGCATGATCGAAATCTTCGGCTCGCAAAGCGGCGGCGGCAACAACCCCACCCTGCTGGCCCACGGTATCTCGATCGCGCTGTACAACACGGCCTTCGGCTTGATCGTCGCCATTCCTGCGCTGATTTTCTGGCGCTATTTCCGCAGCCGCGTCGATGGCTACCTCCTGACGCTGGAGCTGTCGGCTGAACAGTTCCTGCGCCACCTGAACAAGCTGCGCCGCGGCTGATCGCGTCAGGAGCCGCGCATGAACTTTCGCCCCCGCACCAAGGAAGAGCCGGAGATCAACCTGATCCCCTTCATCGATGTGCTGCTGGTGATCCTCATCTTTCTGATGCTCTCGACCACCTACAGCAAGTTCACCGAGCTGCAGCTCACCTTGCCCATCGCCAATGCCGAGCAGTTGCGCGACCGCCCCAAGGAAATCATTGTGGCCGTGGCGGCTGATGGCCGCTATGCCGTCAACAAGACCGCTCTGGAAGGCAAGACCGTGGCCGATATGGCAGCCGCCCTGCGCAGTGCTGCCACTGCCGGCAAGGACAGCGTGATCATCATCAGCGCCGACGCCATGGCGCCCCACCAGGCGGTCGTCTCCGTGATGGAGGCCGCACGCCGTGTGGGCCTGAACCAGGTCACCTTTGCCACCCAATCGGCGGCAGGCAAATAAACGGCGCTGCAGGTCTTCAGCAACGAAGCCCTGCAGTGCTAGCATGCAGCCTGCATGACTGCCCCCCCGCCACACGCATCCCAGCCCCTGTCCAGCCGCCCCCTCTCTGCCCGCATCACCGATGCCTGGCAGCGCAAGGGACTGCTGGCTTGCGCACTGCTGCCACTCTCATGGATCCATGCCGGCCTGGGCGGCCTGCGCCGCAGCCTCTACCGGACGGGCGTGCTCAAAAGCTGGCATGCGCCCGTGCCAACCGTGGTGGTGGGCAATGTGATCGCGGGCGGCTCGGGCAAGACGCCCGTCACCATTGAGTTGGTGCAGGCCTTGCAGGCCAGGGGCTGGCGACCGGCCGTCATATCGCGCGGTTATGGGCGAACCACCTCGGGCAACCCTGCTGCGCTGGAAGTGACCGCGCTCAGCGATCCGCGCGAGATGGGCGATGAACCCCTGCTGATTGCCAGCTGCACCACTGTTCCTGTTTTTGTAGCAAAAAAACGAGCAGATGCAGCGCAGGCAGCACTTTCGGCACATAAAGATATTGATGTACTCATCTGCGACGATGGCCTGCAACACCTGGCTCTGGCGCGAGATCTGGAGATTGCCGTATTCAACCGCCAGGGCGTGGGCAACGGCTGGCAACTGCCGGCCGGCCCGCTGCGCGAGCCCTGGCCACGCCCGCTCGATATCGCCCTGTATGCAGGCGAACCACCCGCCAATCTGTTGCGCAGCGGTGCTGCAGCCTGGCCTGTAGAGCGCCAGTTGGCCGATTTCGCCATTGCCAAGGACGGCCGCCACATTCCCCTGGCCAGTCTGCGCGGGCGCCGCATCCGCGCAGTGGCCGCCATTGCCTACCCGCAGGAGTTCTTTGCCATGCTGCATGCGGCCGGACTGTCGCAGGAGCGCAGCGACGCCCTGCCCGACCATGCCGACCTGACCGACCCCCAACTGCTGACCCGGCTGGGGCTGGCAGATTCCGCAGCAGCCGGTGCAGCACATACAATGGAGGAGCCCGTGTTGCTGTGCACCGAAAAGGACGCAGGCAAGTTGTGGCATATCGCGCCGCAGGCCCTGGCTGTGCCACTGCAGGTGGCGATTGCTCCCGCCTTTGCCCAGCACGTGCATGAGCGCCTGCTGGCCTTGCCAACCGCTCCGCACACCCCCCAACCACAGAAGGATTGATTGCCGTTATGGACCCGAAACTGCTCGAACTGCTGGTGTGCCCGGTCACCAAAGGCCCCTTGCGCTATGACCGCGAACGCCAGGAGCTGGTATCGCGCAGCGCCCGCCTGGCCTACCCGGTGCACGACGGCATTCCCGTGATGCTGGAGGTGGAAGCCCGCCCGCTGACCGACGATGAGATCGATGCCATCGCAGCAACCCCTGGCGAAAGCGTCTGACCCGCGTTCACCGCCCCCTGGCAAGCAGGCACTTGCCACTGCTGTTTCATAGGCCAATCAACGGCCTGCACCCATGCGGGAGCGTGGCCCCGGAAAATCCCT
This sequence comes from Comamonas sp. 4034, assembly GCF_050434545.1. NCBI lineage: Bacteria > Pseudomonadati > Pseudomonadota > Betaproteobacteria > Burkholderiales > Comamonadaceae > Comamonas > Comamonas sp. 4034. The sequence goes on from NZ_JBNDIT010000010.1 coordinate 144,952, forward strand.
AATACACAGTTTCTTTCAGTTGGTCACAATTCGTTGACATTTTCGTGACACATCCAACCGCCCACTGATGGCGGGATGGCTTTTTCACCGACAGCGAATTGCCATGCAAACCCTCATCCTGAAAAAGACCGACAAGGGCCTTGAGGCGCTACGGGCACGCGACCCAGCCCTGCCTCCGCGCATGCGTACAGCTTTCATCCTGTTCGATGGCAACAAAAGCGTCGAACAGGTCATTGAGCTGCTCCCCGGCAACACGGGCCGCCTGCAACTGCTGGAAGATATCAAGCTGCTGATCCAACAGGGCCTGCTGGAACTGCTGCGTCCGGCCCAGGCGGGTGAAGTGGGTGGCTGGCTCAACCATCCATCCGAAGCACCCGGTGCCGCCCATGAGCCCGTTGCCCCTGCCTCTGCGGCCCCTTCGCCCTCCTTGGCTGAAGAGCGCCAGCAGGCAGCACGCCACACCATTGCACCAGCACAGGTCAGCGACCCGACAGACCGCTACATGAAAGCCTATCCAGTCGCCAGCCAGTTGGTGAGCGAGCTCGGGCTCAAGGGTTTCCGCCTGCAACTGGCCCTGGAAAAAGCCCAGGGTTATGAAGGACTGGTGGCTTTGCTGCCGCGCCTGCGCGAGGCCATCGAGGCCAAAAAGCTGCGCGCGGTCGAAAAGATCCTGCTGGCACCCGATGCCGTGAGCGTGCCCGCGAGCAATGCGCCGACGCCGGCAATCATTCCCTGACAGGAGCGCTGCCTCCGTCGCTACAATGGCCTTTCGCCTCTGGGTTGCATCCGTCGGGTGCAACCCTTTTTGTTTTGCTCCTCTCCAACCCGGCACACCATGGCAACCGTCTCCACACCTGCGCCTTTCACCGTTCTGATTCCCTCGCGCATGGCGTCATCGCGCCTGCCCGGCAAGCCTCTGGCTGATATTGGCGGTCTGCCCATGGTGGTGCGGGTGGCCCAGCGCGCGCAGCAAAGCAATGCCCAGCGCGTGGTGGTGGCCGCCGACGATGCACGCATTCTGGAAGCCTGCAAGGAACATGGCGTGCAGGCCGTGCCCACATCCGCAGACCACCCCAGTGGCAGCGACCGGCTGGCCGAAGCCTGCCAACGGCTCGGCCTCACGGGGGACGACATCGTCGTCAACGTGCAGGGCGACGAGCCATTGATCGCACCCGGACTGATCGATGCCGTCGCACAGCTGCTGACCGACCGCCCCGAAGCCAGCATGGGCACCGTGGCCCACCCCGTGGCGGATCTGGAATCGCTGCTCAACCCCAACGTGGTCAAAGTGGTGCTGGATGCCAAGGGCCTTGCAGCCTATTTCAGCCGCGCGCCCATCCCCTGGGGACGCGAGCACGTCAATGCCAGTTGGTGGAAGAACCCCAATGCCACCGGTACACCCGGCTTCGCCCCGCTGCACCATATGGGCCTGTACAGCTACCGTGCCAGTTTCCTGCAACTCTTTCCCACGCTGGCCCAGGCGCCGACCGAGCAGATCGAAGCGCTGGAACAATTGCGCGCCCTCTGGCACGGCTACCGCATTGCCGTGCACACCACGCAGGGGCAACCCGGAGCAGGTGTCGACACCCCCGAAGACCTGGTGCGCGTACGCCAGTTCTTTGCCTCCCAGATGTGATCGGGCGCCAGCCCTTGCGGACAACCCGCAGCACCAGACACCCCGGATGCAAGCGCCTCGTAAGCAAGACGGTGCATGCTGAGAACCCGTTTCAAGGCAGGGTAACATTGCACATTCGGAGACACTACATTAGCTTGCATTTTGGTGACAATCCCCTGATGCGTGATATGCTCAAGCCCAGTTTTTTTGTGTAAAAGCGGGCTTGGCGGCCCGCTTTTGCCGTGCAAGTTTTCTAATTTCCAAGGACCGTCATGAAACTGATTCTGTTGGGAGCGCCCGGGGCCGGCAAAGGCACGCAAGCCGCGTTCATCTGCCAAAAATACGGTATTCCCCAAATCTCCACCGGCGACATGCTGCGTGCCGCCGTCAAGGCCGGCACCCCGCTGGGCGTGCAAGCCAAGGCGGTGATGGATGCAGGTCAACTGGTCAGCGACGAGTTGATCATCAACCTGGTCAAGGACCGCATCGCCCAGCCCGACTGCGCCAACGGTTTTCTGTTTGACGGCTTTCCCCGCACCATTCCCCAGGCAGATGCCATGAAGGCGGCCGGTGTCAAGCTCGACTATGTGCTGGAGATCGATGTACCGTTCGATGCCATCATCGAACGCATGAGCGGCCGCCGCAGCCACCCTGCATCGGGCCGCACCTACCACACCACGTTCAACCCTCCCAAGGTGGCTGGCAAGGACGACGTGACCGGCGAAGACCTGGTGCAGCGCGACGACGACAAGGAAGAAACCGTCAAGAAGCGCCTCGATGTCTACAGCAACCAGACCCGCCCGCTGGTCGATTACTACAGCAACTGGGCCCAGCAGGACCCAGCCGCCGCTCCCAAGTACCGCGCCATCAGCGGCCTGGGCAGCGTCGAGGAAATCACCCAGCGCGCCATTGCAGCGCTGCAAGCCTGATACCCGCCTATCTGCCCTTCACTGCACGGCGATGAGAGGTTTTCAAGCCTTTCACGCCCATGCAGCAAGCGCAAGCCACTATCTTTTTGATAGTGGCTTTTTTCTTGCCCAAAAGCGGCATCGACGCAACAGCCGCACGGCAAAGCTACAGCACCGCACGGTTTCCTGCTGTAATGGGTGCTGCTCGCTCTTGATTCAAGTCAAGGGCAGATATCTCCCTCCCAAAAGCTCTCATTCCAATAAACGAGGAAAGAATCCCATGAAGTGGATCGTCACCGCCTTTTTGGCACTGGTCTTTGCAGTGCTGTCTTTCAACGCTTTCATCGGCAACAAGCTGGGCACGCACAGCGGCAACCGCATCATCGGCCTGCTCTCCGAAATCTACGGCTGGTTGATGACCTCCATTGGCGGCATCCCGACCGGATTGCTGTTTGCAGCCTGCGCCGTAGGTATTGTGGTTGCGGCAGTGCGCGATGGACGCGCCGCCCCTCAGGCGGATTGACCGGCCCGGCGAACCATTGCACGCCAGCATCCTTCCCCGAAAATTCTCGAAAGCAGGTCTGCCTGGTTCATGCTGATGGCCAGAAGCCCCCAATCACGCCTGGTATATCTCCAACGGCAAGCCATCGGGATCGCTGAAAAAGAAAAACCGCTTGCCTGTCACCTCGTCCAGACGAATCTCTTCGCACATCACACCTTGCGAAACCAGATAAGTGTGCGCAGCCTCCACCGCCTGCACGGCAATGGCGAGGTGGCGCAGGCCGCAGGCCTCGGGCCGGGACACGCGCGGTGGCGGCGATGGGAACGAGAAAAGCTCCAGTTGCCCGCCGCCGGGCACGGCAAGATCCAGCTTCCAGGAATCACGGGCAGCGCGGTATTCCTCGGCAATCACCGTGCAACCCAGGGTATGGGTATAGAACGCCTTGGAGCGGGCATAGTCCGATGCAATCAGGGCCACATGGTGCAGGCCGCTGGCCCCCAGAGGATTGCTGTTATTTACTGAAAATTGGCTTGCAGCGCCCAAGGAACAAGCGCCAACAGCTTCTTTTTTCATAGCAATCCTCATCAACGCAAAGCGCCCAGCAAGGCCAGTTGCAGGCTGACGCGTGCTTTGTAAGGGTTGAGTGCCACGGCAAGCTCTGCCCCCAGGTCGGCATGCACCGGCAGCCTGCCGCCGCTGATCACGCCTTCACTGCAGCGGCTGCTGAGCCACACGGGCACGCCCTGGCTGCGGGCACGCGCCAGGGCTGGTTGCAACGCTTCGTGCACCGTGCCGTCCCCGGTGGTTGCCACCACCAGGCCCTGTACACCCTGCGCCAGCAGGGCATCCACAGCAGCAGCTCGCGCGCCTGCGTGGCTGGTGATGATTTCTACCCAAGGCCAGGCCTCTGGCGCAGGCAAGCTGGGCACAGCGAGAGATGCCCTGGCAGTCGTCAAGCCGCCGGGCACCTGGCCGTCGCGCAGGCGCACCCCCTCACTCCCCACCCAGCCGATAGCCCCCTGCTCACCTGATGAGAAGGCCATCAACCGGTGAGGATGCGCTTTTTGCAGCCATTGGGCGCTGTGCAACTCGCCGCCACCCGTGATGGCAACCACCTCTGTCAGCAAGGGCGCACCGGCGGCAGTGCGTGCGGCTGCGGCAAGCACGGCATCCTTGAGGTTTTGGGGGCCGTCCGGCATCAGGGCATTGGCCGGTCGCATGGCGCATGTCAGCACCACAGGCTTGGGCAGGCGCCCCAGACAACTGTGCAGAAACCATGCGGTTTCCTCCAGCGTGTCCGTACCATGGGTGATGACGATGCCTGCCACGGCATCGTCGTTCAGTGCCTTGTCGCATGCATGCAACAGCGCCAGCCATACCGTGTCGTCCATGTCCTTGCTATCGATTTGCGCAAGCTGCTGCGCATCCAGGCTGCCACCAGCAGCCTTTTCAATGCCAGGGATCGCTGCCGCCAAGGCCCCGATGGAGAGCTGCGCCGCACGGTATTTACCAGGGTGCTCGGCATCTTCCGCCATACCTGCAATGGTTCCGCCAGTGCCCAGGATCAAAATTTTTTGCTGCAAGGCTTGCCTCTCCGAAAAAACTGGTTAAAAATACAGGTACTGGATTGATGTACAGGTGTTTGAATGCACAGCCCACTGGCAGTGCACCTGGCACCACAGATCACACGGAGATCTTATGCGAGACCACCCCAAACTGACCGCGCGCCAACAAGAAATTCTGGACCTGATCCAGACTGCCATCTCGCGCACCGGTGCTCCCCCTACCCGTGCCGAAATCGCCAGCAAACTGGGCTTCAAATCCGCCAACTCGGCAGAAGACCATTTGAAGGCCTTGGCCCGCAAGGGAGTGATCGAACTGGTCAGCGGTACCTCGCGCGGCATCCGCCTCAATAATGACACGGTGCGCTCCATCAATGCGGCGCGCGGCACGCGGTTTTCTTCGCCGCTGGCCGGCCTCTCCGCAGGGGTTTCCAGCATGGCAGCGAGTGTGGGCCGTATCGTGCAGGAGTTGGCGCCACTGTCGCTGCCCCTGATTGGCCGGGTTTCGGCAGGCTCGCCCATTCTGGCGCAGGAGCATGTCGACCAGACCTACAGCGTGGAAGGCAGCCTGTTCCAACAACAGCCCGATTACCTGCTCAAGGTGCGCGGCATGTCCATGCGTGATGCGGGCATCATGGATGGCGACCTGCTCGCTGTCAAATCCACACGCGAAGCGCGAAACGGCCAGATCATCGTGGCCCGGCTGGGAGACGATGTCACCGTCAAGCGCCTGCAGCGCACCAAGGACGGGATCGAGCTGCTGGCTGAAAACCCCGACTACCTGCCCATCGTCGTGCAGCCCGGCGAGCCCTTCGAGATTGAAGGCATCGCCGTTGGCTTGATACGCAACACGATGCTGATGTAGACAGCACGTCTGCCGTAAAAATGTGACCCAGCTTCAGGTAGCGGGCGCCGTGGGAACCATCTCACTGCCCTGAGGCCGGCGTCTGCCATGAGCAATCCTGCTGTCGTTCCCGTACACAAGGAGTTCCTATGCTCGTCGCTGCAGCATTGCGCGCCCTCGCGCCCTTTTCTCTCGTCGCTGGCTCGCCCATCTTCCACATGGTCAGCCGCACCCTGTCCACTCTGCCAGTGCGCCGTGGTCGCAAGGCCCACCGTGGTGCAGCCAATGATGGCCAGCATGCAGCCCAGGTGCACTGCTTTCTGTCTGCATCGTCTGCCGCCCAGCGCAGCACCACGGGACAGATGAGCCTGCTGGACGCCCCGGACGACAAACCTGTCGCTCCGGTGCAAGGCCCTGTTGATCGCCCTATTGACCGTATCCGCCTGCCGCGCAAACCCGCCAGCCGTCGCCGCACCCAGACAACTGCAGTGGCCGCCAGCGATATCTTTCTGTCGGTGCAACGCTGCAGCGCCCAGGCCGCCAATGATGCCTCCATCAAACGCTACTGGGCCAAGCCTGCCAGCCTGCAGCGCGAGCGTGGCATGCGCTGGGCGATGACCGGCTCGATGGCTGATATCTGCGCAGAATTGGAGCGACTGGAACGGCTGGAGCGTCAGCACTGCTGAGAAGCCTCAAGCGCTACCGGCAGCCACCTTTCGCTACCTGCCATCGTCTACAACCGTCCATGACAGGCTGGGCAGGTTGGCACCAAGAGACGCAGGCGCCGCGCTCTCGATTCTCATCCGTGCTGCGCTTTCCTCCCAGGCGGGTATCGCAATTGCTGCGTTACCCGCTTCGGTGCCAAGGTCTACGGGCCTCTGACCGTTTGCCTCGGTCTCCAGGCTTGCTCAACCAGAGGGTGTCCAAGAACAGATGGCCGCATTGCGCGGCCATCTGTTCTTTTTTATGTCTGTATGGTTGGCAGGCTGCTTCAACCCTTGAAATCCGGCTTGCGCTTTTCCAGAAAGGCGCTGACCGCTTCGCGGTGATCTGCGGTCTGGTGGGCCAGCGCCTGGTAGGCTGCAGATAGCTCCAGAATGGATGCCAGGCTTTGGTGCATGCCTTCGCGCATGAGCTTTTTCGTCATGCGGGTGACCTGCGGCGGGTTGGCTGCAATCTCTTCGGCCAGCGCACGGGCGGCCTGCATCAATTCGTCATGCGGTACCACCTGTGACACCAGTCCCCATTGCAGCGCGGTAGCAGCGTCGATCATGCGGCCGGTCAGCGACAACTCGGCTGCACGCGACATGCCGATCACGCGCGGCAGCAGCCAGGCGCCACCGTCGCCCGGAATGATGCCCACCTTCACAAAGCTCTCGGCAAACTTGGCCTTGTCCGACGCCACACGCAGGTCGCACATGCAGGTCAGATCAAGGCCCGCGCCCACAGCAGGGCCGTTCACGGCGGCAATCGTCGGTACCTCCAGATTGAACAGCGCCAGCGGCAGGCGCTGGATGCCCTGGCGGTAGTCCTCGCGGATGCGCATGCCGTCCACGTCGCCAAACGACTGCTCCTGCATGGTCTTGATATCACCACCAGACGAGAACGCCGGGCCCTCGCCCGTCAGGATCACGGCACGCACCGTGCTGTCGGCCCGGATCTTCTCGATGGCGGCGAGAAATTCCTCCACCGCCGTGTTGCCAGTCAACGGATTGCGACGCTCGGGCTGGCACATGGTCAGGGTGACCACATGGCCGGATTGTTCGTACTTCAAGAATGCGCTCATGGCTTGCTCCTCATGCATCGTTTGCCAGCAAGCATACGGGCAAAGCCACTGTTGCAGCACATATCAGCTGAGAGCAATTTGATATTGGACGCGACTGACAAAACGACCTAGTGTGATTGCAGGTGCAGCAGCCGTTGCTGCCCTTAGAACGTGTTTACGATCTCTACGCAGCCGCGTTGGAGTGCAATCGGGATGAGTTCGAAGCGATGGGCCGCAGCTTGCACCGGGGTGCAAGCAAGGGTCAGCGCGCAGAAATCGCCCGATTTCATTCCAACCCAGAGGGACAGTGGGCTTGGGGACGCCCGGTTAGGGGCGCCCGGCTAGGGGCGGTCTGCGTTGTTGCAAATCCTCGCAATAGCGGGGCCATTGCTGCGGTATTGCGCCTAGCAGCCCATCCCGCAAGCCCACTGTCGCGGCGCGAGGAGATCGTAAACACGTTCTTACATCCTACAGAGCAGACCACTGCCATCGCTACTTGATTCATGGCAAACAGGAGACAACCACTGTGCCCCAAAACCATTTCCGTAGCCGTTCACGGCGTCACTTTCTGCACCGTGCTTTCTGCCTTGCGGCAGGCGCAGCCACTGCCACAATGGCGCTGCACAGCCAGGCCGCCGACGCTCCGCTGCGATGGGTGGTGCCCTACCCAGCAGGCGGCGCAGCCGACCAGATTTCCCGCATTGTGGCCCACGACGCGGGGCAGGCAAGCGGCCAGCCCATCGTCATCGAGAACAAAGGCGGCGCTGCCGGCATGATTGCTGCAGAAACCGTGCTGCGAGCCCCCGCCGATGGCCAGACGTTTTTCGTCGGCTCGAACGCCCCGCTCGTCATCAACAGCGCCATCTACGCCAAGATGAGCTACGACCCGGCCAAGGATTTTGTACCCGTGGCGGGCCTGGGCAAGGCGCCGCTGTTGCTCGTCACCCGCAAGGATCTGGGTGTGCAAGACGCCAAGGGGTTGATCGCCAGGGCCCAGCAGGCGCAAAAAGAGGGAAAGACGCTCACCATGGGATCGGCCAGCAGCGGCAACATCACCCATCTGGCAGGCGAATTTGCTAGCGACCGCATGGGCTTCAAGGTAACGCATGTGCCGTTTGCGGGCAGCGCCCCGGCCATCACCAGCATGATGGGCGGCAATGTGGACATCATGTTCGACGCCCTGCCCTCGTCGATGCAGCAGGCCATCAGCGGCCGCATTGTGCCGCTGGCGGTGCTGGATAACCAGCGGTTTCCGCAGATACCGAATGTGCCCACACTGGCCGAGCTGGGCTTTGCGGGTACCGAGGCAAGTGCCTGGTTCGGCCTGGTGGCACGCCAGGGCACACCGCAGGCCGCCATCGACCGGATGAACCAAGCTGTCAACCAGTCGCTGGCCAAGCCCGATGTGCAGGAGAAGCTGCGTCGCATAGGTGCCCAGCCGATTGCCGGAAGCGCCACAGAATGGGGCCAGTTCATCACCGCCGAGCGCGAGCGCTGGATTCCCGTTGCTAAGCGCCTCGACATCAAGGCGGAATGAGCCTGCACACCACAGCCGTTTTTTCTCTCCAAGCCACGCCATGACATCCTTGACCCTCACCATGCACGGCAGTACCGCCGTGCTGACCATGAACCGCCCCGAAGCCCGCAATGCACTCGACCAGAGCATGCGCGAGGAGTTCACCCGCCTCATACCCCAGATCCGTGACGACCGCGCCATCAAGGCCGTGGTGTTGACCGGCGCGGGCGGCCATTTCTGCGCAGGTGGCGATATCAAGAGCATGCAGGCCACGGTGGCAGGCAAGCAGGATGTGTTTGACAGCCGCAACCGCATGCTGGGCCTGCACCGCTGGTTTGACGAGCTGCTCGATCTGGAAAAACCGGTCATCACCGCCGTGCAGGGCAGCGCCTTTGGTGCGGGCCTGTCGCTGGCCCTGGCAGGCGATTTCGTGCTGGCTGCGCCCAGCGCCAAGTTCTGCTGCGTATTTGCCAAGATCGGTTTCGTGCCGGACCTGGGCGCCATGCACCTGCTGCCGCGCCTGGTGGGCTTGCAGACCGCCAAGGAACTGGCCTTTACCGCCCGCGTGGTGGGTGCCGAAGAGGCGCGACAACTGGGCATGGCCTACCGGGTGACGAGCGAGGATGTGCTGGCCGATGCCATTGCCTTTGCGGAGCGCTTTGCCAGTGCACCTACCGAAGCCATTGGCTACACCAAGCGCGTGATGAACCATGCCTTTGAGAGCCAGCGCGCCGAGGTGTTCCAGCAGGAGGCGCTGGCCCAGACGCTGTGCCGCGAAAGCGCCTTTCACCAGGAGGCCATCCAGCGCTTTGTCAGCAAACAGCCCCCGCTGTACCAGTGGCAGGACTGAGCCTCAATCACTATGAAAACAATAGCTACTGGCGTTTGACAGATAAGCGCCAGCAGCCTTTTTTCTATCGAGCTCAGTATTTGACGTTCACGATGGTTGCCTGCATCAGCGCCACCACCTTGGGTGCGGCGTCGATGTCTGCGGTGTAGGCGAGCAATTCGCCGGTGCACACGGTCAGCAGCTTGCCAGCGTTCTGCACCTTGCCCACCGCCACAAAGTGCTCGCCAATGGCCGGGCGCAGCAGATTGATCTTGAATTCGGCGGTGACCACCTCGTACCCCGCAGGCGCCTTGGTAAGTGCCGCGTAGCCAGCGGCGCTGTCAACCACACTGGTCACCGCACCCGCATGCAAGAAACCGTGCTGCTGCGACAGGGCCTTGCTATAGGGCAACGCAATCTGCACCTCCCCATCGCTCACCTGCCGAAGACTGGCCCCCAGGGTGTGCATCAGCCCCTGGGCATGAAAACTGGCGGCAACGCGGTCAAACATTTCGCTCATGGAAGTCGGTCCGAAGGAATGAGAGGGCCAATCTACCATGCGCTACCACGCAGACGGCAACACCGCGTCGTGCACATGACAAGGCACGGGCCATGCCGGCGCCAGCTTTGCCGCTATGCTTGCGCCATGGCTGCTCCTCAATTGCTCATCGTCTACCACACCCTCACCCAGGGCACGCTTCAGATGGCGCAGGCCGCGTGCGACGGTGCTCTGGCAGAAGGCGGCGTGGATGTGCGCCTGCTGCACGCGCAGGCCACCCAGCCCTCCGATGTGCTGGCCGCCAATGCCTATGTGTTTGCCACGCCGGAGAATCTGGCAGCGATGAGCGGCATGATGAAGGATTTCTTTGACCGCTGTTACTACCCGGTGCTCGATCGCATCAATGGCCGTGCCTATGCAAGCCTGGTGTGCGCGGGCAGCGATGGCCACGGCGCCGCGCGCCAGATCGAGCGCATCGCCACAGGCTGGCGGCTCAAGCCGGTGGCCGAGCCGTTGATCATCTGTACCCATGCACAGACGCCCGAAGCGATACTGGCCGCCAAGTACATTCCCGATACCGATCTGCAGCGCTGCCGCGAACTCGGCGCCGCGCTGGCGGCAGGCCTGGCGCTTGGCGTTTTCTGAGCCGGCTTCTACATTTTCCATAGCAGCCTGCGTACATCCATCTATCGCTACAGGCAGTTTCCGCTCAGATTCACAGCAGGCTGGGGCCGATCCAGAGCCCACTGCGCAAGCGCGCGGGCGGACTGGGCGCCCAGACCTGGCCGCTCACTTCCCAGCTGTCCTCCTGCACATTGAGACCTGCAAACACGCCGTAACCATCGCCTGCGCAGATGGCGTCACCTGCGGCCAGGCTCTCCCCGGCCTTGATGGCGCCACTGGCGTGGATGTGTTCGCCCGCACGAATACCCCAGCCGGCATCAATATGCGACACCCCTTCAATCGCGCCGCCCACTGCAATACCATGACCCGCGCGCAGAGGGCCCGCCCCGGTCAGATGCCCGCCCACCCGCAGGTTTTTCTCGCAATGGAGGCTGTCGCTTGCAATCACATCCTGCCCGACCATGGCCGAGCCGCGCACGCTGATCGCACCATGCGCCACCAGATCCCAGGCCACGCGCAGATCGCCGCCGACAGTCACGCCCTGCTGCACATCCACGCCCCAATCGGTGCGCAGATGGCCGCCGCACTGCAGCCTGCCCCCCGCAAAGATGTTGGCACCCGCGCGAATGTCCTCACCCACCACCAGATCGCGGCCACAGCGCACGCCTCCCCCCGCCTGCAGGGATCGGCCTACGTGCACCGCACCATCCACCTCCACGCCACCACGCACCTGCACGCTACCGGCAAACACGATGGCATCGGCCTCCAGCCGGTCCAGTTGCAGCACGGCATTGGTGGGGCCAAAATTGTTCAACAGCCATAGCGCATCGTCCACGCGGCCAGCGGCCACCAGGGTGTCCAGCGCCTTCTGGTAACTCACGCCATCTTCGATGTTGCGCACGAACCAGCGAAAACCCATTGCACAAGGGCTCTTGGAGCGTAGAAACTGCTTGGTAAATTCCATGGATTGGTCCATGACGGTCTTCCCCTTCCGTGTGACGGCGCAGCGCGTGGTCACGAGCTTGTTCCATGGCCGGGCGCCTGGCAGGCGAGCAGCCGCGATCGCGCGGGATAGAAGCCCGGCGATACTGCGTTTGCGCAAATAAGTGTGGGGGTTATCGCCGGGCGGGGGAATGTGCGACGGGCTTGTAATTCATCCCGCGCAGCACGGCGCCTCCAGGCAGGGCAACTGGCGCGTGCAGGCAGTGCGTGGAGGCAGAAGACAACATGCGGCGCATGGTAGCAGCCAGCCAGAGCGCCAGCAAATGCCCGCAACCATGTCGCACGATGCAGCGTGGTCTTTGGCCAGACAGGTTCTGCCCTCGTCCGCCCTGTTTTCGCCTGGGACTGTAGACAGCCTGCATGACTAAACGATCAACAGCTCAACAGACAAGGCAGGTACGATACAGGCCAACGTCCGTCCTCCTATTCCTATACCGCCCCCTATGATCTACATCATTCTCAAAACGCTTCACCTGCTCGCCCTCATCGTCTGGCTGGGTGGCATGGCATTCGCCCATTTCTTTCTTCGGCCTGCAGCAGCGCAGTTGCCGCCGCCCCAGCGCCTGCCGCTGATGCGCGATGTGCTGCAGCGCTTTTTTGCCGCCGTTCTGATTGCCATCGTGCTGATTCTGGTCAGCGGTCTGGGCATGATTGGGCTGGTGCACCAGATGGCCGCACAGGCTGGCGCCAAGGCACCCATGCCGGTATCGTGGATTGTGATGGCGGTGCTGGGACTTGTGATGATGGCGGTGTTCGGCCATATCCGATTTGCACTGTTCAAGCGGCTCAACGCCGCCGTGGACGCCAAGGACTGGCCGGCTGGAGGCAAGGCCATGGACCAGATCCGCAAATGGGTGGCCTTGAACCTCGCCCTCGGTACTGTGATTGTTGTGACTTTACGACTCCCTTTTTGAGAGCCTTTTCATACGCTGTAGGTGCAGTCCCAGCCCGGATTGCGGCAAATACTGATGGGCAAGCCGTTCCTGATAGGTGACAGTAGGCATTGCAGCCTATTCCCTCAGGAGGCCCTATGACACCGATGCTCACCATGCCAAGCCGCCCCTTGCTTGCCAAGCCGGGCGAAAAAAGTCTGCGTTACACCAACAAAGACAATACGGACATCCGCAAGACCTTCGAGAAGGCAAGGCGTGTGCTGGCACAGCAGCACAGCAAGCATTGAAGGCGCTGGCGTCCCTCGTCCTGCAAAAGCCTGACCTCTTGCCTGTCCCCCTACGCCGCGCCCTCTTGCGCGGCGTTTTTCCGGGTACGCCTCCACTGCAAAAATCATTGTTTCAAGCTTTGGGCGCTTGACTGATCTGCGCAGACCGCTATCAAAATAGGATCTACACCGCAGAAAGCGATACCCATGAATAAGCCACCCGAAGGTGGCTTGCGCTCTGCCGAAATGGGCGATGGACGTCAGATCAGTAGATCCAGGGCACGCCGTAGTAATCGTGCACCTTGCGGCCGTATTCATCAGAGTAGTCCTGCGTCGTCTCTCGCCCATAACGCGGCGCGCCTTCCAGTTGCTCGCGCGTCAAGGTCACCACATAGCCACCCAGGTCGGTGTCGTACTTCAGGGTTTCCCAGGGCAGTGGGTAGACATCGGTGCCCATGCCCAGAAAACCACCAAACTCCATGACGGCGTAGCGAACCTTGCCTGAAAGCTTGTCAAGCACCAGAGACGCAATCGAGCCCAGCTTTTCTCCATTGGGATTGAACACGTTCGTGCCATGAACCTTGTCCGAAGAGATGACGCTGGATGCGGTGTGAACGGTATCCATGTTGTCCTCCTTTTTGGGAAGCGTTGAACAAAAGACAAAGCATTGCGGGCCTTGCGGCCGCTGCAGTCAAAACCATTGCTTTGCCCTAGTATCCATGCTACGTGCCTGTGTGGCACGGCGGGGTAGTCGAGCCTGTTGCACACGGGTAGGACATGCCGCGCAACGGTCAAGACCTGCTACACATACATACGTTTCCAAACAGGCGGCTGGAATCGGGCGGCGCTGCTCCAGCCGCTCTTTCACTAGAGAATTTTCCGCTCGCCCACCACAAACGCGGTGATTTGGGACAGAAAGGTCTTTGCATGCGCCATCGTCTTCCTGCCCGCTTGGGAGTTGAATGCTGCTTCGAGCGTTGCCACGTCCTTGAACCATAGCTCGACGATTCACACCAACATCCGCACGGGAACCGTCATGTCGCTGGCAGGCACCGCGACGGGGCGCCTTTTTGCAGCCTACCTGCCCGCCAAGCTCATCGAGGAATCGCTGCTGGAAGATGAACGGCGCCTGGGGCCCGATATTGCGGCCTCGATTGACCGGGACGAGTTGCAAACGGTGGTGAGCGAAATCCGCAAGCACGGCACTTCTCGCACCATCAACAACCCGACGCCCGGCGTGTCGTCCTTCGCGGCGCCCGTCTTCGACTACTCGGGCAACATTGTTCTGGGTATCACGCTGATGGGTCGCACCCGCTCTTTCGATACCGACTGGGAGGGCAAGGAGGCCGCCGCAGCCAAGGCTTGCAGTGAAGAGGTTTCTCGCCGGCTAGGCCACCATCGCGCCAGCGTGCTCTTTCGTTGATACCCGGACGACAGTGCCGAAAAGGAAAAAGGCGCCCCGGCCATGAAGCCGGAGGCGCCTTCTTTCATACACCCGCTGCCCGGAGCTATACACGCGGCAGGTATGTCTCTTTCCAGAGCGCAACCTTGCCCTTGTCGTCGAACCGCATCAACAGCATTGCAATGAAATGCTCCTGGCGTCCGTCGGTATGGGCAATCTGCACAGCCATATCGAACGCCACCGCGTCATCGTCGGCCACGGTGTGAATGATCTGGTACTCGATCCCTGCCATCGACGCCCGCATTCCATTGAGGAACTCCAGGTAGTTGCTGGGGTTGGCCTGGTAGTGTCTGCCATTGGGTTCGACAATGAAATCCTCCCCAAAGCACTGACTGACCATCGCCTCGGTCAGTGATGCATCGTGCCGTAGGTAGGTTCGGTTCCAGTCCAGCACTGCATGGGCCAGCTGGATGTTCTTCTCTCGTTTTTCACTCATTGCCAAAGAATACAGCACCGGCACATCCATTGCATGCAGACATGAAGATCTCCGCCGGTATGCCTTGGCCATGGGCTCGGCCAGGATGCTAGGCGTCCCTGCAAGAGTCAGGTGACTTGAGCCTAGGCCGCTCCCTGCTGCTGCCATGGAGGTAGCCAGCCAGCATGTCGATGATGGCCTGCTCGGTCTTCTCGATCGGATGTGGGGCGCCTGGCGGAATGACCGCAGCATGGATCAGTGATTCCATGCTCTGCAGAATTATCCAGGTTGCGAGATGCAGATCCTGCGGCACCAACTCGTTCCGGTGGTCTTCCAGCAACTGGCGAACGCGCTTGTGAATGCTTTGATCGGCGGGGCTCTGGTCCGACGGTGCATCGAAGAATGGAAACTCCTTCTCCAGCACGCGATGCAGCTCTGGCGCCACCTGATGAGCTGCCACCCATGCGCGCACGATGGCGGCCAACTGCGCTCGCAGACCCAGCGATGGCGTCCTTGCCAGCACTGTCTCCATTGCCGCGTGCATTTCTACAGCATGCCGCTCATGCAGTGCGGTGATCAGCGAATCCTTGTTCGGGAAGTACTGGTACACGGAACCTACGCTAACACCTGCGCGCTCGGCGACCAGATTCGTGTTGGTTCCAGCATAGCCACGTTCGCTCAAAACGCGAGCCGTTGCCTCCAGAATGGAATCCACCAAGGCGCGAGAACGGCTCTGGCGAGGAATACGCCGGGGTTGCGGCAAGTCAGGCATGGCGCTCTCCAAACGCGAGTTTTCAACATGAGCTATCACTCATATTATTTCATATATCGAGCAAATGCTCATATTTGGAGTAATCGATGCTGAACCGCATCCATGCCACCGACAACAACCTCTCGCATGCAGGAGTACGCCATGCTTGAGACTGTTTCCAAGCCACACACCAAAAAAGCCCTGGGAATTGTGCAGGCCGTCCATTCCATTACGCCACATATGCAACGAATCACGGTGGGTGGCGAAGGAATGGCCGAGCTTCTCGACACCGAGGGCATCAACGACCCTGCGGCCTGGGTCAAGGTCTTTCTTCCTTCTGGCGAGGGGCGCGCCTATACCGTGCGAAGCATTGATTTCGCAGCGGGCACCCTGGATCTGGATTTTGTACTGCATGGCGCAGATGCCGACTCCGGCCCCGCCTCTGCCTGGGCCTCTCACGCATCGGTTGGCGAACACCTGGGGATTGCGGGGCCACGCAGCGGCGGGTTCCTTCTGCCTGGCAATGCAAGCTGGGTCATGCTGGCGGGAGACGCAACCGCCCTGCCCGGCATTCAGAGCATTGCCAGCCGATTGCCCGCTGATATCAACGTAAAGATCTATGCGGAGGTGTCTTCGCCGGAAGATCAGCAGCCAATCGACAGCCCGGCCAAACTGCGCACCCAATGGATCCAAGCACAAGCGGAGCACGGCCTCTCCCTGTGCCAGTCGCTGTTGCACCGCCCATTGCCGACAGGGGCCGGTTATATCTGGATAGCGGGAGAATCGGCTGCCATCCGGAGACTGAAAATGCACTACCTGCAGGAGCGGGACATTCCTCGCCACTGCCTCAGCGCCAAGGGATACTGGAAAGCCGGAGAGGCCGATCACCGAGACGCATAGCCGCAGCGACGCCGCCCGCCCCCCTGGAGCTCACGGATTCGGGTCTGAAGGTGCCGACCGGATGAAATCGCTCGGCACCCGCCCGAGCCGCTTGCGGAACATGGTCGAAAACGCACTGGGACTGTCGTAACCCAGATCAAGTGCTACCTGCGTAACCGATTGCCCCGCCGTCAACCTGGGCAGAGCAGCAAGCAAACATGCCTGCTGCCTCCAGGCACCAAAGCTCATTCCGGTCTGCAGCCTGAACAGCCTCGTGAAAGTGCGCAAGCTCTTGTGCAACTGATCTGCCCATTCCTGCGGCGCCACCTGAATGCACGGAGATTTCAGGAACGCCTTGCACAGCCCGGCAAGCGCCCCATCCTGTGGAATCGGTGTATATAGCGGCATGGTCTGCGCCAGACGCACCTCGTGCAAAAGCAGTTGGGCCAATGCGCCGTCTCGCCCCTGCTCGTCATAGAGTGCAGGCATGGCAAGCGATGCCAGGAGCAGCTGATGCAGCAGCGGAGTGATCACCAGGGCCTCGCAATGCGCGCCCGCTCTCGGAGCGGCACCAGGTTCGATATAGAGGCTGCGCGTGCTGACGCCCTGCATACGTACCCGATGCCGCTTGCCCGCAGGAATCCATACCCCGCTGTAGGGGGGAATGACCCACGCGCCATCGTCGGTTTCCACCTCCATCAACCCTGACATCCCATAGAGCACCTGCGCACGACGATGGGTATGGGTGTCCAGCAGCGTGCCGGGCGGATAGTCAGTGCCAATGGCCAGCAAAGGCCGCGCCACTGCATCCACGGAATCAAGAGGAATGTTGTGCATCGGAACAGTCTGGCCTAAAAGCAAGGGTCATTGACTCATTATCGAATGCCAGCCAAACCACTTCTTTCTATCGTGGAGCTTTGCAACATCTCGATGACTGCCTCCCATGTATTTTCTGATCTTGTTTTTTGGTGTGCTCGCTGGCGTTACTACCGTCTTGTTTGGTTTTGGAGGCGGCTTTGTCGTCGTTCCTGTCCTGTACTCGGTACTCTTGGCTGTGTATGGCGCCGATAGCGAAATGGGCCGGGCCGCCATGCATGTCGCCGTCGCCACCTCTACCTGTGTGATGGTTTTCGGGGCTGGAATGGCTACGCTGCGGCACCACAAGGCACGCACCGTGCCATGGAGGCAGGTGCGCCCACTCATGGGCTACATCGCCCTTGGCGCGGTGCCCGGCGCCATTGCCGCGCTTATGCTGAGCGGTAGCTGGGTGCGCTGGGCGTTCATCATTTATCTAGGGCTGACCATTCTCGACAGCCTCCTTCGCCCCGGCTTCACCCGGGGTGCCGCACTACAGATTCGCCCTCTGGAAAAATCCGTAGCGGCCATGGCCGGCCTGTCGATTGGCGCAATCGCGGCGTTTCTGGGTGTGGGCGGAAGCGTGATGACGGTTCCGCTGATGCGCCGCCGCGGTGCCAGCATGACGGCAGCAACAGCTGCCGCCAATCCACTGTCGCTGCCGATGGCCATCGTTGGCTCGGCCACCTATGCATTGCTCGCATGGCGTGCAGCTGCGCTGGGAGCATGGCATGTCGGTTACATCGATGTGCGTGCATGCATGGCTTTGGTACTGGGATCGTGGGTTGGCATTCGGCTGGGCTCGCTATGGATCGGCAAGATTCCCGACGGCATCCACGCCAAGGTCTATGTTGCCTTGCTATGCACGGTTCTCCTGGTGATGCTGGCAAGCTAGCTCGGTGTGCCACAGCCAATCAGTCTATGGAGGCAGACCCGTCTGCTGCGCCACCTTTGCTGAAGGAGCCTCCGCCGTCTCGCTAAGCGCCGGACTTACCCCAATTTCCCAAGAGCCGCCGATTCACCCATCTTCTCCCCCGTATTGTTTGTAACTATCGATGATACAAACGCAGAGCCATCCTCTATACTGGAGTCTCTTCATGGACAGACTTTGGCCCGCCTCTGGCGGGCTTTTCTTCGTTCCAAGCCCCCCTTTCTGACGTATGTGACCCGTCCTGAATTGGGTTGACACCTTTCTTGGTTCTGTCAAGTGGCCTTGTTGCATAAATCGGTTTGGGACTGAGTCTCCCCAAACCCCAGACGTAGTTATGCCACGGCCACCGTTTGGGGCGTGCCCAGCTCGGT
>NZ_JBNDIT010000011.1:0-155486 GCF_050434545.1 Comamonas sp. 4034
AGTTTGTGGTGCGGTACTTGCGCCGACCCCAGTTCGTCTCACTCATCATCCGAGCCTACTACCGCTGCGGCCCGGATTTGTGCAACAAAGCCATTCTGCAATGTGGGCTTGGTTGGCTGTATTGGACGAGGGTCTGGGCACGAGCCCATGGCTGAGTGACTGGCGTTGGCTCCTCTTTCAGTCGAGCACCATTGCCCCGTCTCTGTCCAGTATTTTCTGGTGCACTGCATCTCTGTGAGCGTGGGTCTTGGCACAGACCTCGAAAGAGGCTCCTGTCTTTGCGGAGATGGGTTGGTCAAGCAGCCACGACCTGAAAGCGTCTCCATGTGCTCTGCTCAATTGGTTGATGGGAAGGCGTCCCAATGCCTTCTCGCAGGTGTCGATGGCAAGCCGGCAGGCTTGTTCGGATGACCGTGCGCGCTTCTTGGCCCTCAGCCAGCGCTTGTACAGCTCACTGAGCGTGGGCATCTCTGCGAACAGGGCTGGGCCTGCTTGAGAGCCCACGGCAGCCGTTTTCTTGGTGGCTGGAGGGGTAGAGGTAGGGGTGAGGCGTTTGCGCTCGTGTACGTGCTTCCTGTGACTCCTGTATTCGCCTCTGCCGGGATGAGGATGCCTTGCAGTGGCTCCAAGACCTTTCGGGTCTGCTCGGAGATGGTGGTCACGTCGCCGGAGGTCTTCTTGGCGGCAGCGAACAAAGCCAGAAGCCTTGCTCTTTCGATGGTGGCGAGCAGCTCTGCCTCCGGCCTGTCAGATGTGCCAAGACTCTTGCGGATGCGGTCGCGCCCAAACCTTGTTCTAAGGGCAATCGGAATGGTCGTTCTGAGCTGGTAAATGCCGCCTCTGAGGTTGAGGCCTGGAAGTGCTGCCATGAATGCGAAAAACACATGTCTGGTTGGACAAAGTGTCACACTCGTGTGTCACATATGGCAGAAAAGAGCCTTGGCTGAGGCTAACTTCTTGATTGCAAAGAGGTTTTCAGCGAAGGTGACGAGCCTTACCCCCGGCACTGGATCCACAGTTAGGGCTGCTTGGTTCCCCACCTGACCCGGTTGGCCGCTTCCCCATGCGGGGAGGCCCGTCAGGGGTGCATTGTACCGAAAGAAATGGAGGCTTTTGGCTTGAAAGGCCAAAGAACGATGCCTGATGCGTGATGACGGTGCAGGTCTGGCCGGTTGTCGGTTGCACAAAACAGTGCGGGGCTGGCGAGGCCTCCGACTGCCCGTAGAATGCCTGCCTATGTCCTATCTCGTTCTCGCCCGCAAATACCGTCCACGGAATTTCTCTGAAATGGTGGGCCAGGAGCATGTGGTGCAGGCATTGACCAATGCCCTCACCCAGCAGCGCTTGCACCATGCCTATTTGTTCACGGGAACGCGTGGGGTGGGCAAGACGACGGTCTCGCGGATCCTGGCCAAGTCGCTCAATTGCACGGGGGCCGATGGCACGGGTGGCATCACGGCAACCCCGTGCGGCGTGTGCCCGGCCTGCGTCGAGATCGACAGTGGCCGCTTTCCTGATTACACGGAGCTTGACGCCGCCTCCAACCGTGGCGTGGATGAAGTGCAAGGCCTGCTGGAGCAGGCAGTCTACAAACCCGTGCAAGGGCGCTTCAAGGTCTTCATGATCGATGAAGTGCACATGCTCACCAATACCGCCTTCAATGCCATGCTGAAGACGCTGGAGGAGCCGCCCGAGTACCTGAAGTTCGTGCTGGCGACCACCGATCCGCAAAAGGTGCCGGTGACCGTGCTCTCGCGCTGCCTGCAGTTCAACCTGCGGCCCATGGCGCCTGAAACGGTGCAGGAGCATCTGGGGCGCGTGCTGGCCAACGAGAATATCCCGGCCGAGACCCAGGCGCTGCGTCTTCTGTCGCGCGCAGCGCGTGGTTCCATGCGCGATGCGCTCAGCCTGACCGACCAGGCCATTGCCTTCGCCGGCGGCCAGTTGCAGGAAACGGGTGTGCGCCAGATGCTGGGCGCGGTCGACAGCAGCCATGTGTTCCGCCTGATTGATGCGTTGGCGCGCGGTGATGGTGCGGAGGTGGTGGCAACCGTTGATCAGTTGCGCCACCAGGGGCTGTCAGCCGCATCCACGCTGGAAGACATGGGCGTGCAGCTGCAGCGCATGGCCGTGCTGCAGGCTGTGCCCGAGAAGGCCCAGGCTGCCGTTGCGAATGACGATGCCGAGCAGCAGGAGGTTCTGCGTCTTGCGCAATTGATGCCTGCAGACGAAACCCAGCTGCTCTACAGCATTGCCTTGCATGGACGGGCCGAGCTGGGGCTGGCGCCTGACGAATATGCAGCGCTGACCATGGCGCTGCTGCGTCTGCTGGCCTTCAAGCCTGCGGGCGCGGCTGAAAAAAAAACTCTGAATAGCACGGTTGCTGCCGCCGCACCACAACCAAAACCACCAGTAGCGCCCGTACAGCAAGCGCAGCCAGCTATCAAAAATGTAGAGCCAACGGCATCTGTGTCCGCACCCGCACCCGTGGCTGTGCAGGAGGCAGCGCCCGTGGCTGCAGAGCCTGTCGCAGCACCGGCTATGACCCAGCCGAAGCCGGAGGAGCCTGCGCAGGCCTTTGTTGCAGCCTCGGTAATGCCTGCTGCCCCCGCTCCGCTCGCATCCGCCATGCCTGCCGCACCAACCGCGCAGGCCAGCCCCGCTTCCGTGGTGGAACAGCCCGTCGCGCCCGATGCAGCGCCTGTCCTTGCATCTGCGGTTACACCTGCCAGCACCTCCGTCGATGCCGTGCGGCTGCCGGTACGCACTGCGGAAGACCTGATTCCTGCGCGCTCTCACCCTGCCGAGCCGCCTGTCGCCGCGGACGACGAAGCGCTGCCGCCGGAAGAGGGCGATGACGACGAGGACGCGATACCTGTGGCGCCGGTGGACGCCGACGATGCACCGTATTTTGACGACGTGCCGGATGAAGCCTACCTGGATGATGCCGCGCCTTCCGGATCTGCACCCACCCTGCCTGACGTGCGGGCGGCCGATGAGCCACCTGCGCAGCCCGGCTTGATTGCCTTGCCTGTGCAGGCGCACCAGGCAAGCGATTACGACCGCCCCGCCAGCTTTGGCGATAACCTGGGCCGGGTGCCGCCGGAGTTTGCCGATACGCCAGAAGGCGGTTTCTGGAACGAGACCGTGCTCAAGCTGATCGAGACCGAGGCGATTACCGCCGTGGCGCGCCAACTGGCACTGCGCTCGCAGCTCATCAGGCGCGAAGCCGATTGCTGGTGGCTGCGGGTGGATCTGGAGACGCTGGCGCAGCCCGGTACGGTGGAGCGCTTGCGCACCGCACTGGTGGCAGCGGGCCTCGTGGGCAGGATCGAGATGAGTGTGGGGGCGGTGGAAGACTGCCCGGCCCGGCGCAAGGCGCATGCACAGCAGGCGCGCCAGCGCGCGGCTGAGGATGTGGTGCGCAATGACCCCTATGTCCAGTCTCTGATACAGCAATTTGGCGCGAAAATAGTGCCAGGCAGCATTCAGCCCCTATGATGATGTGTTGGGCCGCGTGCAAGTGATTCGCGTGCCGCAGAGTTTCAAATAGAAGGATCTTTCATGTTCAACAAAGGACAACTCGCAGGTTTGATGAAGCAGGCCCAGGCCATGCAGGACAACCTGAAAAAGGCCCAGGACGAGCTGGCCAATATCGAAGTCGAAGGCGAGTCGGGTGCGGGCCTGGTCAAGGTGCTGATGACCTGCAAGCATGATGTCAAGCGCGTGACGATTGACCCGAGCCTGTTGTCCGATGACAAGGACATGCTGGAAGACCTGGTGGCTGCCGCCTTCAATGCGGCCGTTCGCAAGGCGGAAGAGACCAGCAACGAAAAGATGGGCAAGATCACTGCGGGCATGCCCGGTCTCCCAGGTGGCATGAAGTTTCCATTCTGATTATTTTGATAGCATGCACCGCGCGCTAGATAAGCGTTGCGGTGCTTTTTCTTTTGGAATTTGCCATGTCTGATACCAGCACCCTTGAAGCCCTGGTGCAAGCGCTGCGCCGCCTGCCCGGGGTGGGCGTCAAATCGGCATCGCGCATGGCATTCCATCTTCTGCAGAATGACCGCGAAGGCGCCGAGTTGCTCTCCCGTGCATTGCATGAGGCCAGCACCCGCGTGCGCCATTGCGAGCGCTGCCACACCTTCACGGAAAACGCCATCTGCGAAACCTGCCTGGATGCGGGGCGCGATGCGGCCCGCCTGTGCGTGGTGGAAACGCCCGCCGACCAGGCGGCGCTGGAGCGCACGGGAGCGTACAAGGGCCTGTACTACGTGCTGATGGGGCGCTTGTCGCCGCTCGATGGCATCGGCCCACGCGACATCGGCCTGCAGCAATTGCTGGAGCGGGCCAGCGATGGCGTAGTGCAGGAAGTGATTCTTGCCACCAACTTCACGGCAGAAGGGGAAGCCACCGCGCATGTGCTGGGCGAAGCCCTGCAGCGCCGTGGCGTGGGCTTCACGCGCCTGGCCCGAGGCGTGCCGATTGGCAGCGAGCTGGAATATGTCGATCTGGGCACCATCGCCCATGCCTTGGCAGACCGGCGCTGAGGCCGACTTCTCGCTGCATGCTTGCGCCAACGTGCCATTGCGCCGCCGGAGGCCGGGCGCAGGCCGGTTCTTCTGGCAGCCATTCCCAGTCGTTGGGTATGTGCGGGCTCGTATTTCCGTGCTTACCCGCGTTTTGCCGCCGGATGTCCGGTTTTCGACAGCAGTGATTGCATAGTACAACTACAATTTCATACGGGTCTTGATGGCGTCTCATGCATTTTCTGCATGATCGCCGCTGCTGCGTGGCTCGTCTCGTGGATTTGCCGGTACTTCTGCTCGCACGCCTGGTTTGCTTTGATTCATTTCCCGATCCCATGATTTCGTCGCCTGCCTTGCGTAGGGGCGCGCGCTGTGTCGCCACAGTGCAGCCTTCCAGAGGCATCGGCGTAATCGATGGATCGGAAAACGCAAAGCCACGCGCAGAACCAAGCCCTTTTTCGTGAACTGCAACGGCTGCGCTCGCGCCGACTGCGACTTGTGTTTTTAGGACTTCTGCGTGCAATCTACTGCTGTATCCAAGAGAAATATTCTGGCCGCTGTCATTGGCAATGCGCTGGAATGGTATGACTTTCTCGTCTTCGCCTTCATGACGCCCATCGTGGCCAAGCTGTTCTTCCCGAGCAATCCGAACGACCCGAGCGACGACCTCAACAAGATCCTAATGACTACGGCGGTGTTCGGCGTGGGCTTTTTCATGCGTCCGGTGGGCGGCATCCTGCTGGGCCTGTATGGCGACCGCAAGGGCCGCAAGGCGGCCATGGTGATGGTGACGGCCATCATGGCGGTGGCGATTGCACTGATCACCTTTGCGCCGACCTACCAGGGTGTTGGCGTCTGGGCGCCGATCTTCATCGTGCTGGCGCGCCTGCTGCAAGGCTTTGCGGCGGGGGGCGAGTTCGGTACCTCGACGGCCCTGCTGATCGAGCTGGCACCCAAGGGCAAGCGTGGCTTCTACGGCTCCTGGCAGATGACGGGGCAGATGGCTGCCTTGCTGATCGGTGCCGCCGTAGGTACCTTGATCACTGATGTTTTCAGCCATGAGCAACTCATGGGCTGGGCCTGGCGCATTCCGTTTGCCGTGGGCCTGCTGATCGTGCCGGTGGCGATCTACATCCGCCGCCATGTGGAAGAGCCGGAAACCTTCTTGAAGCTGCAGGCAGCGCAGAAGGCTGGCACCATCAAGCAGGTGGGCGTGCTGGAGATGCTGCGCACCCACGCGCGCGAAACCCTGGTGGGCATGGGCCTGGTGGTGACCGCCACGGTGTCGATCTACATCACCTTCACCTATCTGGTGACGTACTCCACGGTCACCCTCAAGCTGCCGTTGCATGACACGTTCATGGTGCAGATGGTGGGCGCTGCGATGATGGTGGTGCTGATGCCGTTCATGGGCGCATGGTCGGACCGCGTCGGCCGCCGGCCGCTGATGATCGGCTCCCTCATTGGCTACCTGCTGGTGCTGTACCCGCTGTACGCGTGGCTTACCGATGGCCCGACGATTGCGAAGCTGATGACCGTACAGGTGGTGGTGTGCGTTTTTGTTTCGGTGTTCTTTGGTGTGTTCAGCACGGTGATGGCCGAATTATTCCCCGCCCACGTACGCTCGGTGGGCATGTCCATGGCCTACAACATTGCAGTGATGGTGTTTGGCGGGTTCGCGCAGTTCATCGTCACCTGGCTGATCAAGACGACGGGTTCGACGATGTCGCCCGCCTTCTATGTGATGTTCGGCGTGACGCTGGGCCTCATCGCCTCGTTCTTCATCCGCGAACGCGCGCATGAAGAGCATCTGGATGCCTGATGGTCAGCTAAAAAACGAAGGGGCTGAACCAGACAGGTGCTGGCACCCATGAAAAACCCGGCTGCGCAGATGGCGAGCCGGGTTTTTTATTGCCGCTAATGCTTTGGGGGCGAGACCAGTATGACCAGGTCAATCGGGGGATGTATAGGTTTGCAGCAGATCCTGCCACTGCGACTCCAGGGCGAGTACCGGGGTAGCGAGCGGTGGCGGCAGCAACTGGTCTACGGCCTGCTGCAGCGTCAGCCCCAATTGCTTGCCGAGCAGCAGGGAGTGGGCAATCAGGACCAGACTGTCATGTGGCACATCGGGCCACGCCGTGGCGGCTGCGGCAGTGAGTGCCATGGCATGTTCCTGGTACAGGGCGATGCAATCGGGCGGGCGTGGTGCATTGCTCTGCGCAACCGCGTCCAGCATGCCTGACCAGGCATGCAATTGCTCGGCACGCAGACTGGCGAGCAACTGGGGAAGCGAAGTGTAGATGTGCCGCTTGGACAGCTCCTGCGACTGTGCCATGCGCAGCAGGTTGAAAAGCAGCGTGGGCTGGGCTTGCAGAAACTGGGTGAGTGCTTCTGGCTCGGCGTTGGCCTTCAGTTGGGCCCTCAGGGCACGGGCTTCCCTCACGGTGGGCAGCACCACGCGTGCAGGCACAGGCTCTGGCCGCCGCACGGCATAGCCTTGCAGCAGGTCCACCTGGTTTTCCTGCGCCAGCTGCAACTGGGAGGCAGACTCGATCTTGTCGGCAATCAGGGTGACGCCCGGGATGCGCCGGCCCCAGCGGATCATCAGCACGGCGCGCTCGGCAGCCAGCACGGAAAAATCGATCTTCAGGTAGTTGACCAGGTCATGCCAGGGCGCATATGCGGAGTCGAGTACCGAGTGGTTGAAGGCCAGCGCAAAACCCTTGTCGCGCAGCGCCGCAAGCGCGGGGCGGCGGGCTTCCACTTCGCTGGATGCTGCATGGCCCAATGAAGGAATCTCCAGGACTACCTTGTCCGAGGGCAGCAGATCGAGATGCGGGCTGCGCAGGCTCTCGTAAGTGGTGTTGAGAAACAGAAGGCCATCATCGAGCAGCGCTGCGGGCTTGAGGTGCGAGAGCACCGAGTGGGCGAGCGACAGGTCCGAGTCGATGGTGTGGGTGGACGCTGTGCGGGAACGGTTGAATATCTCGTGCCCCACTTGCATGCCATTGGCATCGCGAATGGACTGCCATGCGATAGGGGGGGCTGGAGAGGTGAAATCCATGGCGACTGCCGCTGGACCGGAGGCTGGGGATGGCGCGCTCGTATGTTGCATGTACAGCTGAATATCCGTCTGTGCGAGATGCCTTGGGAAGTTGGCGGCGCAGGCGGTATCCGCAATTCGTTATGTCTCGGGGTTGGAAGTATTTTCGTCCATATTGTGCGCAAGCACTGACACAGATTGAATGAGAAGCACAGGTTTTTGTAGCAAGTTGCGCGTTCTGCCACAAAGGAATGAACGCCTATTTGTTACAACTGTGCTTCCAGCCAGGCCAGTTCTGCCGGGCTGAATCCGGCCTGGCTGCGTGCTGCCAGATTGATGGGCGGTTTGGGGCGAGGAGCTTCGTAGCGGGCCACCAGATCGCTGTAATGGGCTTCCGGGTTGAGTCCCTGGGCTGCGCAGACATGCCGGTACCAATGGTTGCCGATGGCAACATGGCCTACCTCTTCACGCAGAATGATGTCCAGAATGGCCACGGCTTCCAGGGCGTCGGGCGCACCGGTTTGTTGCAATTTGGACTGGATCTGGGGTGTTGCATCCAAGCCACGGGCTTCCAGGGTGCGAGGCACCAGAGCCATGCGAGCGACGATATCGCCAGCGGTTTTCTCGCACATGGTCCACAGGCCCTGGTGTGCGGGAAAGTCGCCATAGTCGGCTCCCCACTTCTGCAGATGGGCGCGCAGCAGGCGAAAGTGCTTGGCTTCCTCTGCTGCAACCTGCAGCCAGTCCAGGTAGTACTGGCGCGGCATGCCAGGAAAACGCCAGATGGCATCGAGTGCCAGGTTGATGGCGTTGAACTCGATATGTGCGATCGCATGCAGAAGGATGGCGCGCCCTTCAGGGGTTGCGGGCGAGCGACGCGCGACTGCCGTGTGGGGCTTGAGTTCGGGCTTGGCGGGGTGGCCGGGCAAATCTGCCGCAGGCGGAGCTGTCAACTGCGCATCGATTGCTATGGATATTGAAGCGCTTTGCGCATGCAGGGCAAGCGCCAGTGCAGATTTTTCTTCGGGATCGCGCACGCACAGGGCATGCAGGGCGCTTTGACGTAATTCCATCCCTACAATTATGGATCAGCCCGCAGATGCAGCGCATCGGCCGTTGCAGGCAAGGGGCGTTTCAGAGCAAAAACAGGAGACATGATGGCGAAGTATGAATTGGATGGCGTGCAGCCCGAAGTGGATGCCGGAGCCTGGGTGGCCGACAGCGCGCAGGTCATTGGACGGGTGCATCTCGCGGCGGACAGCAGCGTGTGGTTTGGTGCCATTCTGCGTGGCGACAACGACCTGATCCGGGTGGGAGAGGGCTCCAACATCCAGGATGGCAGCGTGCTGCACACCGACAAGGGCAAGCCGCTGGATATCGGCCGCCACGTCACCATCGGCCACAACGTCATCCTGCATGGCTGCACGATTGGCGACGAGTCATTGATTGGCATGGGGGCCATCGTGCTCAATGGCGCCAGGATCGGCAGGCGCTGTCTCGTGGGCGCGGGGGCACTGGTCACCGAGAACAAGGAGTTTCCCGATGGCAGCCTGATCGTCGGCAACCCGGCCAAGGTGGTGCGCCAATTGACCGAAGAGCAGATGGAAGGCTTGAAGCGCAGCGCGCAGGGATATATGGCCAATGCCAGCCGCTTTGCGGCGGGTCTGCGAAAATTACCGGAATAAGAATATGTTTGCGATCTCCGCGCCACGCGGCTGCACAGAGGTCGCAAGCATGTTCCAAACCATCGCCCGGGCACCGCAGGATGCACGCGGCGAACCAAGGATGGGAATCACGAGTGTCTGAACTGCATAAATTTTTGTTTGATGGCCTGCCCGTGCGTGGCGCGGTCGTGCGCCTGACGGAAGCCTGGCAGGAGATCCTGAAGCGCCGCGCGGCCAACACCACATCCGGTGCCTATCCGCTGCCGGTGCAGGAGCTGCTGGGCGAGATGACGGCTGCCGGTGTGCTGATGCAGTCCAACATCAAGTTCAACGGCGCGCTGGTGTTTCAGATCTCCGGAGATGGCCCCGTCAAGCTGGCGGTGACCGAGGTGCAGTCCAATCTGAGCGTGCGCTCCACTGTGACCATCAGCGGCGAGGTGTCCACCGACGCGAGCTTGACCGATATGGTCAACGTGCATGGCAAGGGCCGTTGCGCGATCACGCTCGACCCCAAGGAGAAGCTCCCTGGCCAGCAAGCCTACCAGGGTGTGGTGCCGCTGGTGAACCTGGATGGCGAACCGGTGGACAGCCTCGCTGCCATCCTGCAGCAGTACATGCGCCAGTCCGAACAGCTGGACACCGTGCTGGTTCTTGCTGCGAACGAGCAGGTGGCGGCGGGCCTGATGGTGCAGCGCATGCCGATCAAGGGCGAAGCCAATCTGGCGGCCGGTAGCCTGAACACCGAAGACGACGACCAGATTGACCAGAATGAGGAATACAACCGCATCGCCCACCTGGCGGCCAGCCTGACGCGCGACGAATTGCTGAACCTCGATGTGGAAACCATTCTGCATCGCCTCTTCTGGGAAGAGAAGCTGCTGCGCTTTGTGCCGGAAGACGGCGAAGGCGGCCCGCACTTTGCCTGTACCTGCAACCGTGACCGTGTGGTGGGCATGCTGCGCAACCTGGGGCAGGAAGAGGTGGATAGCATTCTGGAGGAGCAGGGCCTGATCGAGGTGGGCTGCGAGTTCTGCGGCCAGCAGTACCGGTTTGATGCAGTGGATACTGCGCATCTGTTTACCGAACCCGGCAACGACCCGCCAGCTTCGAGGCGCATGCAGTAGGACCAGTAGGTCTGCAAGCTTCGCGGTACCTGACAAAAAACCACGCATTGCGTGGTTTTTTCATTGGGTATCAACAGGCCCGGGCTTCTGCTCACAGGCTTTCGGAGCTGGTCAGTCCCTTGAAGAGGCGGAATTCACATTCCGGATCGCTGCATTTTTCGCAGCTCCAACTCCATCGTGTCAGATTGCCGTGTTCCCGCAATGCACTGCGCCGCGCCTGCAGTGCAGGCGCATCGGGAAACCAGTTGCACAAGGCGGTGAGTGCGTCGTCCAGCAGGCGCGTACCCTGGCTGAACAGCACCTGAAACGGCTGGCGCTGGCTGACCAGATCGGCGCGCAGCTGCATCAATGCGTCCTGTGCGTGCTGCACTTGGGTATTGCTGGCGCTCAAAGGCGGGGTGAGCAGCAGCAGGGCATCGGTGGCGCCAAGTGCGCGCGCATCGAGCTGCATTGCAGCGCCGGGGCGGAAGTGAAAGCAGCCCTCTGCACCCAGCGCATGCTGCAGGCTGGCAGCCAATGCGCAAGCGTCTTCCACGGCGCAGGCCACCACATGGACGCATGCCATGGACGGCGATACAGGCGTGGTGCGGGTGCTGGGAAACGCAGACATAGGGCGCGATGATACGGCGAAAAAGAAAGCGCCTTCGGTAGGAAGGCGCTTCAGGGGAACATGTCAGCCAGCGCGCGGCCGGAGCCGATTGCGCTATTCGATCCCGCTTGAGTTTCTACTTGCGCGTGTACTGCACAAATACCTCATTGGGTTTGACCATGCCCAGTTCATTGCGGGCCTTGGCTTCCACCATGTCCATGCCTTGCTTGAGATCGCTCACCTCGGTTTCCAGGCGCACATTTTCGCGCTCGGCGGCCTCGTTCTCGGTCTTTTGCTTGGCGATCTGCTCTTTCATGTCCTTGACGTACGGGACGCTTCCCCGGCCGCTCCACAGCTGGGCATGGATGCTGACCAGGATGGCCAGCAGCACAAAGGGAACAATGCGGGAAATCATGAACGCAGATCGATCAATAGACAATGGCTAAAGCCGCAAGCTTAACGCAGATTGTAAAAGGCGGCGCGGCCAGGGTACACAGCCACATCGCCCAGGTCTTCCTCGATGCGCAGCAACTGGTTGTACTTGGCCATGCGGTCCGAGCGGCTGAGCGAGCCGGTCTTGATCTGGCCAGCGTTCAGGCCTACGGCGATGTCGGCAATCGTGCTGTCCTCGGTTTCGCCGGAGCGGTGCGAGATCACGGCGGTGTAGCCTGCGCGCTTGGCCATTTCGATGGCGGCAAAGGTTTCGCTCAGGGTGCCAATCTGATTGATCTTGATCAAGATCGAGTTGGCGATACCCTTGTCGATGCCTTCCTTGAGGATCTTGGTGTTGGTGACGAACAGGTCGTCGCCCACCAGCTGCACCTTCTTGCCCAGGCGCTCGGTCAGCACCTTCCAGCCGTCCCAGTCGCCTTCGTGCATGCCATCTTCGATGGAAATGATGGGGTACTTGTCGCACCAGGCGGCCAGCATGTCGGTCCACTGCTCGGCCGTCAGGCTGATGCCGCCTTCGCCTTCGAGCACGTACTTGCCGTCCTTGTAGAACTCGGAGGCGGCGCAGTCCAGGGCCAGCGCGATCTGGTCGCCAGCGGTGTAGCCGGCCTTGTCGATGGCTTCCAGAATCAGCTGGATCGCTGCTTCATGGTTTTCGACCGATGGCGCAAAACCGCCTTCGTCGCCCACGGCAGTGGGCATGCCACGGCTGTCGATGATCTTCTTCAAGGCGTGGAACACCTCGGCGCCCCAGCGCAGCGCTTCGCGGAAGCTCGGCGCGCCCACGGGCACGATCATGAATTCCTGCAGGTCCAGGCTGTTGTTGGCGTGGGCGCCGCCGTTGATGACGTTCATCATCGGCACGGGCAGCTGCACACCGGCCATGCCGCCAAAGTAGCGGTACAGCGGCAGGCCGGCCTCTTCGGCAGCGGCGCGGGCGACAGCCATCGACACGGCCAGCATGGCATTGGCGCCCAGGCGGCTCTTGTTGTCGGTGTTGTCCAGATCGATCAGGGTCTTGTCCAGGAAAGCCTGCTCGGCTGCATCCAGGCCCAGGATGGCTTCGGAGATTTCGGTATTGATGTGCTCCACGGCCTTGAGCACACCCTTGCCCAGGTAACGGCTCTTGTCGCCGTCACGCAGCTCGATGGCTTCGCGGGAGCCGGTGGATGCGCCCGACGGCACGGCCGCACGGCCCATCACACCCGATTCCAGCAGCACATCGCATTCGACGGTGGGGTTACCACGCGAATCCAGAATTTCGCGGCCAACGATATCAACAATTGCACTCACTTTAGAGCCTTTCAGAGATTGAAAAACGGGTTGCGTTGCTGCAAAAAGAGGAGCTGCAGCCGCGCGATATACGTGCGCTGGGGGCTAAAAACATCCCAAACGGTTATACACCTTCGACCAGAACCATGCGCATGATAGCGGCACCTTCGCGCGCTGCGCGGGCCTTGGTGTATTCCGGGGAGTTATAAAACTTATGTGCGCTCTCGGTATCCTTGAACTTGAGGATCACGGTGCGGCCAGGGTTCCAGTCGCCTTCGATCACTTCCACCTTGCCGCCGCGCACGCAGACTTCGGCGCCATAGGCTTGCATGGCGATGGTGCTGTACTTGCGGTATTCCTCGTACTGCTCAGGGTTGGTGACGGTGACCGACGCGATGATGTAGGCAGAGGCCATGCTTATGCTCCAAAATTGTTTTCGAGGTAGCCACTCTTCTTGGTGACGTTGTCCAGTGCGACCAGGGTCTCCAACAGCGCTTTCATGTGCTTGAGGGGCACGGCGTTGGGGCCGTCGGAGAGTGCGTTGCAGGGATCGGGATGGGTTTCCATGAACACGCCAGCCACGCCCACGGCAATGGCGGCGCGGGCCAGCACGGGCACCATCTCGCGCATGCCGCCGCTGCTGGTGCCATTGCCGCCGGGCAACTGCACGCTGTGCGTGGCGTCAAACACCACAGGGGCATTCGTCTCGCGCATGATGGCCAGCGAGCGCATGTCGCTCACCAGGTTGTTGTAGCCAAAGCTGGCGCCGCGCTCGCAGGCCAGAAAGCTGTCCTCGGGCAGGCCTGCTTCCTTGGCGGCGGCACGGGCCTTGTCGATGACGTTCTTCATATCGTGAGGCGCCAGGAACTGGCCCTTCTTGATATTGACCGGCTTGCCCGACTGCGCGCAGGCACGGATGAAGTCGGTCTGGCGGCAGAGGAACGCCGGGGTTTGCAGCACATCGACAATGCTGGCCACGTAGGGCACTTCGGCCTCGGTGTGCACATCGGTGAGGATGGGAACGTTCAGCTCCTTTTTCACCTTGGCGAGAATCTCCAGGCCCTTTTCCATGCCCGGGCCGCGAAAGCTCGTGCCCGAGGAGCGGTTGGCCTTGTCGAAACTGCTCTTGAAGATGAAAGGAATGCCCAGCGACGCGGTGATTTCCTGGAGCTGGCCGGCCACATCCATCTGCAGCTGTTCGGATTCGACCACGCAGGGGCCGGCGATCAGGAAAAAGCGTTTGTCGAGGCCGATGTCAAATCCGCACAATTGCATGGAGGGCTCCTCAGCGATAAGGGGTGGGGGTGCGCCATGAAAAACGGTGTGCATTGTTGTATGCTTCGTTTTTCATAGCGACTGGCGCCTGCAGTGATTGCACTGGCGCCTTTTTTACTTGGAAACTACCTTCTTGCGGTCCACGGCCGCCTTGATGAAGGCATTGAACAGCGGATGGCCCGCCCATGGGGTGGACTTGAACTCGGGGTGGAACTGCACGCCGATGTACCAAGGGTGCACCTTGGCAGGCAGCTCGACGATTTCGGTCAGGTGCTCGCGCTGGGTCAGCGCGGAAATCACCAGGCCTGCGTCGCGCAGCTTGTCCAGGTACTGGGTGTTGGCTTCGTAGCGGTGGCGGTGGCGCTCGGTCACCACGTCGCCGTAGATGCTGTGGGCCAGGCTGCCCGACTGCACATCGGACGATTGCGCGCCCAGGCGCATGGTGCCGCCGAGGTCGGAGTTTTCGTCACGCGTCTTGATCGTGCCGTCGGCATCCTTCCACTCGGTGATCAGCGCGATCACGGGGTGGGGCGTCTGGCGGTCGAACTCGGTAGAGTTGGCATTGTCCAGGCCCGCCACATGGCGTGCGTATTCAATGGTGGCCACCTGCATGCCCAGGCAGATGCCCAGGTAGGGCACCTTGTGCTCACGGGCGTAGCGGGCGGTGGAAATCTTGCCTTCCACACCGCGTGAGCCAAAGCCGCCGGGCACCAGAATGCCGTCGTAGCTCTTGAGCATTTCGGCAGCCGCCTTGTCGTCCACCGTTTCGGAATCCACGTGCGTGATCTTCACGCGCACATGGTTCTGCATGCCGGCGTGCTTGAGCGCTTCGTTGACCGATTTGTAGGCGTCCGACAGCTCCACATACTTGCCGACCATGGCAATCGAGACCTCGCCCTTGGGGTGCTCGGTCTCGTACACCAGGTCGTCCCAGCGCTTGAGGTTGGCGGGCGGTGTGTTCAGGCGCAACTTGTCGCAGATCAAGCCGTCCAGGCCTTGCTCGTGCAGCATGCGGGGCACCTTGTAGATGGTGTCCACATCCCACATGCTGATCACGCCCCACGACTGCACGTTGGTGAAGAGCGAGATCTTGTCGCGCTCTTCCTCGGGCACGGCGTGTTGCGCGCGGCACAGCAGTGCATCGGGCTGAATGCCGATTTCGCGCAGCTTCTGCACCGTGTGCTGGGTGGGCTTGGTCTTGAGCTCGCCAGCCGCCGCAATGTAGGGCAGGTAGGTCAGGTGCACGAAGGCCGAGTTGTTGGGGCCGAGCTTGAGCGAGAGCTGGCGCACCGCTTCGAGGAAGGGCAGCGATTCGATATCGCCGACCGTGCCGCCGATCTCGCAGATTGCCACGTCCACCGCATGGTCGGTGCCGATACCGGCGCCGCGCTTGACGTATTCCTGAATTTCGTTGGTGATGTGGGGGATGACCTGCACGGTCTTGCCCAGGTAATCACCACGGCGTTCTTTCTCCAGCACGCTCTGGTAGATGCGGCCGGTCGTGAAGTTGTTGGACTGGCGCATGCGCGTTTCGATGAAACGCTCATAGTGGCCCAGATCCAGGTCGGTCTCTGCGCCGTCGTCAGTCACGAACACTTCGCCGTGCTGGAAGGGGGACATGGTGCCTGGATCCACGTTGATGTAGGGATCCAGCTTGATCAGGGTGACTTTGAGTCCGCGCGATTCCAAAATCGCTGCAAGGGAGGCTGAGGCGATTCCCTTACCGAGGGAAGACACCACACCGCCAGTGACGAAGACAAATTTGGTCATGTCTTTTTGGGAGGTGGGAAATTCTGATTATAAAGGCGCTTGCGAAGGCGGCGCGCGAGGTGCTGGCAATGGTCTGCAAAATGCATGGGATTGGCCGTGCTGGCATGCGCCTTTGCATGGCTGGGCAGGCGCTGCGCCATGGGGCTCTGCTACATTGGCGGGCATGAACCAGCTCCATGGAAAACATATTGTCCTCGGCATGTCCGGTGGCGTTGCCGCCTTCAAATCGGCCGAGCTGTGCCGCCGCCTGACCAAGGCAGGCGCCACCGTGCAGGTGGTGATGACCGAATCGGCCACCCAGTTCATGACGCCGGTGACCATGCAGGCGCTCTCCAACCGGCCTGTCTATGTATCGCAGTGGGATGCACGCGAGCACAACAACATGCCGCACATCAATCTGAGCCGTGAGGCCGATGCCATTGTGATTGCGCCGTGCAGCGCAGATTTCATCGCCCGCCTGGTGCAGGGCCGGGCCGACGAGCTGCTGAGCCTGCTGTGCCTGGCGCGGCCCATGGGGACGGTGCCGCTCATCCTTGCCCCGGCCATGAACCGCGAGATGTGGGCACACCCGGCCACGCAGCGTAACCTGCGCCAGGTGCAGGCGGACGGCGCCGTGGTGCTGGGCGTGGGCAATGGCGACCAGGCCTGTGGCGAGACCGGCGACGGCCGCATGCTCGAAGCTGCCGAGATCGAAGAGGAGCTGCAGTACTTCTTTGCCGCCAAATCGCTTGCAGGCAAGAAACTGCTGATCACCGCCGGGCCCACCTTCGAGGCGATCGACCCGGTGCGCGGCATCACCAACCTCTCCAGCGGCAAGATGGGTTTTGCCATTGCGCGGGCCGCCCAGGCGGCCGGGGCGCAGGTTACCCTGGTGGCTGGTCCGGTGCATGTGCCCACGCCGCGCGGCGTGCGCCGCATCGATGTGCAATCGGCGCAGAACATGCTCGATGCCGTGCTGAACAATGTGGATGGCGCCGATGTCTTTGTTGCCACCGCAGCCGTGGCGGACTGGCGCCCGGCCCGAGCCGCGGACCAGAAGATCAAGAAGGACGGCAGTGGTGGCCAGGTGCCGCAGATGGCTTTTGTGGAGAACCCCGACATTCTGGCGACCGTGGCGCAACTGCCGCGCGCGCAAAGCGGCCAGCTCTACTGCGTGGGCTTTGCGGCAGAAAGCGAAAACCTGCTGGCCAATGCTGAGGCCAAGCGCCTGCGCAAACAGATTCCGCTGCTGGTGGGCAATATCGGCCCGGCCACATTCGGCAAGGATGACAACGCCTTGCTGCTGGTGGATGCGCACGGCCACCAGGAACTGCCACGCGCGAGCAAGGCGGTGCTGGGCGAGCAGCTGGTGGCGGAGATTGCGCGCCGACTGGCGCAGTAAGCAACTGCGCTCCAGCTATAAAGGTCTTCAACCGATTGCTATCAAAAATAGAGCTTTTGGCGTCTGTGAATATTGGGTTCTAAGGACTTGAGCGGTCAAACTCCAATCAACGCGCGCGCTTCCAGCTCTTCTTTTTGAATCAACGCAAGCACCGCGTCACTGCAGCAGGGCTTCAATGTCGTTGTAGAGCGCACGCGACATGCTGATGCCTTGCTTGGCGCTCTGGGCGCGGGCGGCGAAGCGGCGCTCTGACGGCAGGCGGGCGCCCTGGTCGGTAATGGCTGCAAACATGGCCTCGGCGCGCTCCTGCGAGGCAGGCCAGTCGCCGCCTGCAAAGCGCTGAGGGTCAAAGGCCAGCAGCAGGTGGCCGTGGTAGGGCACACCGCCTTTGCCTGCGTCAAAATCCATTGAGCCCTGGCTGTTGAGGTCGCCAATCAGCGCACCGGCCATCAGCTCTACCATCGTGGACAGGGCCGATCCCTTGTGGCCACCAAATGTCAGCATGGCGCCCTTGGCTACGGCTACCGGGTCGGTGGAGGGTGTGCCGTCCACATCCACCCCAGCGCCTTCGGGCAGGGGCTTGCCCGCACGGCGGTGCAGCTCCAGGTCGCCGCGTGCGATGGCGCTGGTGGCAAAGTCAAACACATAGGGGTATGGGCCCGGGCGCGGCCAGCCAAAGGCAATCGGGTTGGTGCCGAACACACCGCGCTTGCCGCCCGTGGGGGCCACCCAGGCGTGGCTGGGCGTCATCACCAGTGCAGCCAGGCCCTGGGCGGTGAGCATTTCCACTTCGGGCCACAGGGCGGTGAAATGAAAGCAGTGGTTGATGACCAGCGCGCCCACGCCGAGCTGGCGCGTGGCAGCCACTAGATGCGGCAGGCCAGCTTCCAATGCCAGCGGCGAGAAAGCCTTGCGCGCGTCGACCCGCGTGATCGCGCCCTGTGTGGGCTGCACGATGGGCTCTGCCTGCAAGTCCACCAGGCCGGTGCGGATGGTCTGCGCCGCGCTCAAGATGCGGTAGGCGCCGTGCGACTGGCAGGCATCGCGCTGGCCCGCAACCACAATGCGCGTCATGGCGCTGGCGTGCGCTGCGCTCAGGCCCAGGTGCTGCAACACGCGCATCGACAGGTCATGCAATTGCGCCTCAGGAATCAGGATGGTGTCGTTGTTCATATCGCTCATGGTGTCTCCAATCCTGCCGAGCTTAGCAGGCGGCATGGCGCATTGCAGCCACCGGCGCGGCATCTGCGGGTTAATCCTGAATTGATAGCAAGAAAGGCATGCTGCGCAAGCGCAACATGCCTTTCTTAGTATGCGTGCTATGGCGGGCAGATTTACGCGTGGTCAGTCAGCGCCAGGTAGAACCATTCACGGTTCACTTCCGCATCGCTTTGCGGGAAGATCATGCAGCCATCGAATGGCGCCAGGATCTGCGTGCCGTCGGCGCGCGTGGCCAGCAGATCGCCCGTCTTGAAAGGGTCGAAGTTCTGCCACTCGCGGGTCATCTTGTCGTCCTTGTGCTGGCGCATGAAGACGTCCTTCATGTGGTGCGTGGTGTAGCGCGCGACCGGCTCGACGGTCACATCGGCCATGTCCAGCAGATTCAGCACACCGGCAATGCAGCGGTCGGCGATCTCGATGGCCTCGGGGTCGGCGTGCGAGCCCGATTCCACCGTGATCGCATAGCCGCCACGGCTGCGCATGAATTCGTTGGTGCCAATGCCGTGCTCGGCGCGGATGGCACCATTGCTGGCCTGAACCGCCTTGTCATACACCTCCAGCCAGCCCTGCACGATGGTGGGCAGGCCAACGGCCTTGGCAAAGGCTTCTTCCTCCAGCTGGCGGGCAAAGGGCTCCAGCGTGCCGGTGTTGTTGAGCGGGCCGGTCATGGCAAATGGCACGCCGTCACCGCTGTAGGAATGCAGGTCGAGCAGGGCATCGTGGCTCTCCAGCAAGGGGGCCAGCGCATTGACGACATGGTCTTCAAAGTTCTGGGGCTTGTCGGTTGGCACAAAGTTGCGGTTGAGATTGCGGTCGCCTTCTCGTTCGTTCTTGAAGAAGGCCTTTGGGTTTGCCACTGGCACCATGGTGAGGCGCCCGCGTTTGAGGCGTGCCTGGCCGGATTCAAAGCGCTCGATCCAGCGGCGGATGGCGTGCGTGCCGCTCTGCTCGTTGCCATGCACGGCACCAAAGATCAGCAGCGAGGGGCCAGGGGTGGCCGTAGCCCAGCCGTAGCTGCGCAATGCTTCGGGCTGGTCGGCCGAGATGGTAGTGTCCACGGGTTGGAGTTGAAAGCTGGAGACAGTCATATCAAGTCAATGGGTAGGTGTATGGCGGGCGCCGGTATTGCGGGTCCGCGCCGTGCGCGGGGCAAAGGATGGGCCTTTGCAAGGGTGCGCGCGGATGTGCGGCACAGAGGGGCGGCGGCCTGCCATTGGCGCAGCCTGTGCAACGCCAGCAGCCATCCTACCCGATTGGCAGCGATGCCGCCCTTTGGCGCATTATTTTTATAGCTGAAAGCGCTTTCTGGGCGGGCGCTGTGCGCCAAATTGACCAGGAAACGCTGTATGGATGTTTATCAACCCGGCAGCATCTTCGCCACGGGCCAGCGCAATAAAAAGGGCTGCAAAGCAGCCCTTAGAACGTGTTTACGATCTCTACGCAGCCGCGTTGGAGTGCAATCGGGATGCGTTCGAAGCGATGGGCCGCAGCTTGCACCGGGGTGCAAGCAAGGGCCAGCGCGAAGAAATCGCCCGATTTCACTCCAACCCGGAGGGACAGTGGGTTTGGGGACGCCCGGTTAGGCGCGCCCCTCGCATCCCATCCCTGGCCGGGCGCCCCGCAAAGCCACTGTCGCGGCGCGAGGAGATCGTAAACACGTTCTTAAAACGATGATTGCGCAGTTTATTGCGCGCGGCGGTACACCAGATCCCACACACCGTGGCCCAGGCGCAGGCCCCGGTTCTCAAACTTGGTGAGCGGCCGGTAATCGGGCTGCGGAGCATAGCCCTCTGCCGTGTTGCGCAGCTGCGGGTTGGCCGACAGCACTTCCAGCATCTGCTCGGCGTAAGGTTGCCAATCGGTGGCGCAGTGGATATAGCCGCCGATCCTTAGGCGATCCACCAGCTTGGCAACGAAAGGCGGCTGAATCAGGCGGCGCTTGTTGTGCTTCTTCTTGTGCCATGGGTCGGGAAAGAAGACGTGGATGCCGTCCAGCATGCCGGGTTGCAGCATGTTCTCGAGCACCTCCACCGCATCGTGCTGGAAGATGCGGATATTGGTGATGTCCTGCTCGCCAATGCGCTTGAGCAGGGCGCCCACACCGGGCTCGTGCACTTCGCAGCACAGAAAGTTGTCGTCGGGGCGCACCCGCGCAATGTGCGCGGTGGCTTCACCCATGCCAAAGCCGATCTCGAGAATCAAGGGTGCGGAGCGGCCAAAGGCGGTTTGTGCATCGAACGGCTGGCCGGTGTATTCCAGCACGTAACGTTCGCCAAACTCTTCAAACGCCTTGGCCTGCCCGGTGGTGGTGCGGCCCGCGCGGCGAACGTAGGAGCGGATCGTCTTGGGGTGCGCCACACCCGCTGGCGCGTGGCCGGGCGTGCTGCTGGCGTCAGCTGCATTGGTGACGATGGGTTCGGCGGCGGATGGATTCGCCTCTGGCGTCGAAGAATCTTGCATGGTGAGCGCGGGGCAGGCTCGGCGGGCCAAAGAGAATGGGGCCGGTCTGCCTGCTTTGTCAGAACTGAGGAAAAATTGATATGTATCTGCAGGCGCTGCCAAGACAGGCGTGCGTAACCCGGTATTGTAGGTTTTCTGCCTGCGTGGTTGGCGGTAGGTGGATTTAAGCGCGCAATCCGTCTTGGGGCACCGGTTGGGGCGCCGGTTTCTCCACATGGCGCGCCGCCCATTGCGGAACCCAATGTTCCAGCGTCTGGCCGATGCTTTGGCCAACATGGCTCTCCAGCCCCAGAAAGCGCCCGGCCTGCTGCAATGCGGCAAGGGCCTGCGCCTCGTTGCCTGTGGCAATGGACGGCGCGCCGTACTGTTTGGACAGCTTTTCACCATCGGCCTGCAGCACCAGCGGCGTATGCATATAGCGCGGTGTAGGCAGCCCCAGTGCGTGCTGCAGCAGCATCTGGCGTGGCGTGTTGTCGGCCAGATCGGCGCCGCGCACCACATCGGTAATGCCTTGCTCGGCATCGTCCACCACCACCGCCAACTGGTAGGCCCACAGGCCGTCGGCACGCTGCACCAGAAAATCCCCGACCGTCGAGGCCACGTCCTGGCGCAGATCACCCAGCAGCCGGTCGTGCCAGTGCAATTGCTGGTTTGCTATGAAAAAAGGAGTTGCAGCGCCAATCTGATCTGCGTTAGCGGCTGTTTCAACCAAGATTTTTTGGTAGCGCACGGTATGAAAGCGCCAACTGCGCGCGGCCTTGCCATGCAGACCATCGCGGCAGGTTCCGGGGTAGGGGCGCTCGCCGTGGCGCTCGTGCACATGGCCCAGGGCGGTCAGCGCGGCCTCCATGTCGCGCCGCGTGCAGCCACATGCGTAAGCCCAGCCTCCGGCCTGCAACTGTGCCAGTGCCTGCGCATACAGTGGGTGGCGGGCCGATTGCCACTCGGGCGGATCATCGGGAACGAGGCCGCATGCCAGGAGTTGGCGCAGGATTTCTTCCCCCATGCCCGGCGGGCAACGCGGCGGATCAATATCTTCGATCCGCACCAGCCAGCGCCCGCCATGCGCACGCGCATCCAGCCAGGAAGCAAGCGCCGCCACCAGCGAGCCCGCATGCAGCGGGCCGGTGGGCGAAGGGGCAAAGCGGCCCACGTAGGCAGAAGGTTTCATTGGGCCGAAAGTGTACTGCGCGCGAGACTAGCCCGCAGCCTTACGCGCAAAGCGCACGCTGATGCGCAGGCCTGGGCCAAAGGGGGGAGGGGAGGGTTGTTGGGCGTCGGCCAGTTGCAGGGTACCGCCGCTGGCCTGGGCCACTTCCTGCACGATGGCCAGGCCCAGCCCTGTGCCGGGGGTGTCGCTGGTCAGGCGGTAAAAGCGCTCCAGTACCTGGTCGCGGCTCTGGGCGGGAATGCCGGGGCCATTGTCTTCAACAAACAGCAGCAGGCTGCCAGCCTGCGCGTGCAATCCCAGGGTGACCTGGCCTTGTGGCGGCGTGTAGCGGATGGCGTTGTCCACCAGGTTGGCAATCAACTCGGGCAGCAGGCGGCTGGTGGTGAGCAAGGAAAACGGGGGGGCGCTCGTCGTAGCCGTGGTGCCCATAGCAGGCGTGGCATTGCGTGCAGGCTCGCTTTCCTCGGTTTCCTCTTTCTCCTCCCACCCCAGGTCGATCTGTTTCTGGTCGGCTGCCGGAGCCATGGCTTCCAGGCACTGCAGGCAGAGGGCTCGCAAATCCACCCACTGCGCCGCCTGCGTCGTGCTGCCTGCCTCTGCCTGCGCCAAGGTGAGGAGCTGGTTGGTCACGTTTACCAAT
The DNA here is from genome assembly GCF_050434545.1 of Comamonas sp. 4034. NCBI lineage: Bacteria > Pseudomonadati > Pseudomonadota > Betaproteobacteria > Burkholderiales > Comamonadaceae > Comamonas > Comamonas sp. 4034. The sequence goes on from NZ_JBNDIT010000011.1 coordinate 22,593, forward strand.
TGCTGGTTGCTGCGCTGCAGCCGCTGCAGGATGGCCAGGCGCTGGGCGATGGAGAGCTCGGCCAGCGCTGCCGGCGTCTGGCCCAGGGCCTGTTCGAGCGTATGGGCCTGGATGGCCAGCGGTGTGCGCAACTGGTGCGCTGCATCGGAGATGAACTGCCGCTGCCGTGCCACCTGGGCGCGGATGGTGCGCGCAAACTGGTTGACGGTGTCGGCGAGCGGCCGCAGCTCCTGATGCAATTGACGTGAATCAAGGTGGAAATCCAGCTCCTTGGCGGGGCGTGCGGCCAGCTGGCGCGCCATGCGCAGCAGGGGGCGCAGCTCCAGGGTCAACGCGGTGGCACTCACCAGTACGGCCACGGCCAGTGCCCACAGCAGGTATTCCATGGTGGGCCACCACAGTGTCTGCACCATGTTGTCGCGGCTGTGTGTGGTTTTGCCGACCACAATGGTGATTTCCCGCGCCCCGGCCACGTCGTACATGGCGCGGCGCGTGATGACGGCGCGGATGGGCTGGCCCTGCCATACCGCGTCGTACCACTGGGCGTTGTCGCTGCCGCTCAATTGCAACTGCTGCGGCTGGGGGAAGTTCTGCTGTCCTGCCAGCAACTGTCCTTGCGCATCGGTCACGCTCAGATAGACGTGGTCGCGCGCGGGTGACATGAACAGGCTGAGTGCTGAGGGCGGCACGCTGGCATGCACGTCGCCGTCTTCCCAGATCAGGCGGTCGGCGAGGATCTTGGCCGACGAGAGCAGGTCGTGGTCCTGCACGTAGTCGGCCGCGTCTTCGGCGTGTTCGTGTGCAAACCAGCCGCACAGGGCCACCAGCACCGCCAGCGGCAGCAGTAGCCACAGGGCCAGGCGCGCGCGCAGGCTCTGCAACATCTATTCGCCGCCTGGCAGCTTTTGCTTGAGCAGGTAGCCCACGCCGCGCAGGGTCATGATGGTGGTGTCGCTGGCCTGCAGTTTCTTGCGCAGGCGGTGCACGTACAGATCGACGGCGTCGGCGCTGGCTTCTTCATCCATGCCGTAGATCACGTCCATCAGCCGTTGTTTGGAGAGCGCGCTGCCGTTTTGCAGCATCAGCGCTTCGAGCACGCTGCGCTCGCGCGGTGGCAGGGCCAGCTCTTCGCCTGCCACGCTGAACAGGCGCGTGCGCAGGTCCAGCTGCAGGTTGCCGCAGCGCACGTGGTTGTCGCGCCCGGGCATCTGCCGCCGGGCAATGGCCTGCATGCGCGCCAAAAGCTCCCGCACTTCCACCGGCTTGACGAGGTAGTCATCGGCGCCGATCTCCAGGCACAGCACCTTCTGATCGAGCGAATCGCTGGCCGTCAGCACGATCACCGGTACGCTGTCGCCGCGCTCGCGCAGCCGGCGCAGCAGGGCCTTGCCGGTGAGTTGCGGCAGGTTCAGGTCAAGCAGCAGCAGGTCGTAATGCGACTGGGTGAGCAACTGGTCGGCTGCGTCGCCACGGTCTACATGGTCGACCACAAAGGCGTGCTGGCGCAGCAGCTCCGCCAGGGATTGGGCGAGTTCCAGGTTGTCTTCGACCAGAAGAATTTTCATCAGATGCGGCGGCGCCCTAGGCACCCAAAAAAGAGATCAGGGATAACCACTAAAAATGCTGCAGTGCAGCGAAAGCGCACTGAAAGGGTGCCATTTCTAGACTCTGTTCCTATCCGGTGCATTATGCGGTCGCCCAACCGGGCGCTCAAGCCGACCAAGGTGCACCACGGACAACAACGCAAGGAGATGCACCATGACCACCATCCACACTTCACGCCGTGCTGCGCTGGCTGCCATTGCAGCTGCCGCTGCCTGCTGCATGGCAAGCCCTGCCGCACAGGCCGCTGACAGCGATACCGTCACCATCATGGTGGGCGGCATCAACAAGATCATCTATCTGCCCGCCAAGCTGGCCGAATCGCTGGGCTACTTCAAGGACGAGGGCCTGAAGGTGGAATTGCAGTCGCAGCCCGCAGGCGTGGATGCCGAAAACCAGCTGATTGCCGGTGCCGTGCAGGGCGTGGTGGGTTTTTATGACCACACCATCGATCTGCAGGCCAAGGGCAAGGAGATCGAGGCGATTGCGGTGTTCTGCAAGGTGCCGGGCGAGGTGGAGCTGGTTTCTGCCAAGGCGGCGGCAGCGGGTTTCAAGTCCATGGCCGATGCCAAGGGCAAGACGCTGGGCGTCACGGGCCTGGGCTCGTCCACCGAGTTTCTGACCCGCTATCTGGTCGACAAGCAGGGCGTGGCCAGCAAGGATTATTCGCTGCTGCCTGTGGGTGCAGGCAATTCCTTCATCGCCGGCATGAAGCAGGACCGTATCCAGGCCGGCATGACGACCGAGCCTACCGTGTCGCAAATGCTCAAGACCGGTGACGCGCAGGTGCTGGTGGACATGCGCAGCGAAGAGGGCACCAAGGCTGCACTGGGCGGCCTCTACCCTGCCGCCAGCCTGTACGTGCGCAACGAGTGGGCCGCAAGCCACAAGGAGCAGGCAGCCAAGCTGGCCCGCGCCTTTGGCAGGACGATGCAGTACATCAGCAGCCACAGCGCCGAAGACATTGCCGAGAAGATGCCCAAGGACTACTACGGCAACGACAAGGAGCTGTATGTGGCGGCGCTCAAGGCCTCGCTGCCCATGTACACCAAGGACGGCAAGATGCCAGAAGGCGGCCCGGAGACCGTGCTCAAGGTGCTGTCGGCCTACAAGCCGAATGTGAAGAGCGCGCATATCGACCTGGCCAAGACCTATTCCAACGCCTACCTGAACGCGAAGTAGGAAGCTGAGATCCATTTTTTAGCGCGTGCTGTGCTGCCCGCTGCGCGCCTATTCACCATCATCCAGGAGCATTTCATGTCCTACGCCACAGAGGCGGTTGCCAGCATGCAGCCGCCCAGCATTCTGCAGCCCCAAGGTGCTGCAGCGCCCGCCCAACAAGCGGATGCAGCGATTGAGTTTGACAAGGTGTCGCTGCGCTTCATCGCCCCCGACGGCACAGCCACCCTGGCGCTGCGCAATTTTTCGATGCGCGTGGCCAAGGGGGAGTTCATCGCCATCGTCGGCCCCACGGGCAGCGGCAAATCCACCACGCTCAACCTGATCACCAGCTTGCTGCAGCCCACGGTGGGTGAGGTGCGGGTCATGGGCAAAAAAGTGGAGCAGATCGATCCGCGCATCGGCTTCGTCTTTCAGGCCGATGCCGTGTTTCCCTGGAAATCGGTGCGCGAGAACGTGGCCGCCGGTCCGATCTTTCGGGGCAAGCCCCGCGAGCAGGCCCTCAAGCTGGCTGACGAGTGGATTCACCGCGTGGGACTGGCCAATTTTGGCAACCATTACCCGCACCAGCTCTCGGGCGGGATGCGCAAGCGCGTGGCGCTGGCCCAGACCTTCATCAACCAGCCCGAGATTCTGCTGATGGACGAGCCGTTTTCGGCGCTGGACATGCAGACCCGTACCCTGATGCAGGACGAGCTGCTGCGGCTGTGGTCGGGCTCTGGCGGCTCGGTGGTGTTCGTGACACATGACCTGGAAGAGGCAATCGCCCTGGCCGACCGCGTTTTTGTGCTGACCGCACGCCCCGCCACCTTGAAGCGTGTGTACGAGATCGATCTGCCGCGCCCCCGCGTCATGAGCGAGGTGCGCTACGACCCGCAGTTTATCGACCTGTCCAAGCGCATCTGGGATGACCTGCGCGAAGAAGTCCATATCCAGTAATACGAGGGAAGGAACACACCATGTCTGAACTCACTCTGAACCAGGGCATTCCCTCCGCGCAGGCGGCGCCCGAGCAGACCCCCGCTGCCGTGAGCGACGCCGCGCTGGCGCAGGAATCCATCGCTGCGCAGGCGGCCATCAAGCGCCGCAAGGCCGTCATCATCGCGCTGCGCCTGCTGGTGCTCGTCGCGGTGCTCGGCGGCTGGGAAGTCTCTGCCCGCATGAAGTGGATCGATCCGTTCTTCTACTCGATGCCATCCATGATCTGGAGCCAGATTGTGGAATGGATGCGCGACGGCACATCGCAAGGCCCGCTATGGCAGCAGGTGCTGGTGACGCTGGAGGAGACGGTGATCGGCTTTCTGATCGGCTCGATCGCCGGCGTGATCTGCGGCATTGTGCTGGGCCGCAACAAGCTGCTCTCCGATGTGTTCTCCATCTATATCCAGATCGCCAACTCGATTCCCCGCGTGGTGCTGGGCTCGGTGTTTGTGATCGCACTGGGCCTGGGCATGGCGTCCAAGGTGGCGCTGGCCGTGGTGATGGTGTTCTTTGTGGTGTTTGCCAATGCATTCCAGGGCGTGCGTGAGGCAGACAAGTACATGATTGCCAATGCCCAGATTCTGGGCGCATCGCCGCGCCAAGTGACGATGTCGGTCGTCATTCCGTCTGCCATGTCGTGGATTCTGGCCAGCCTGCATGTGAGCTTTGGCTTTGCGCTGGTGGGCGCTGTGGTGGGCGAGTTTCTCGGCGCCAAGGAAGGTATCGGCCTGTTGATTTCCACCGCGCAGGGCGCCTTCAATGCCAGCGGTGTATTTGCCGCCATGATCGTGCTGGCTGTCGTTGCGCTGGGGGCGGATTTTCTCCTCACTCGCTTGGAAAAGCGCTTGCTCAAGTGGCGCCCTGCGGCCTTCTGACACTGCGCGAACCGGGGAAACATACCCATTTCATTACCTCCTCGTCGGTAGTCCAAGCACTCCATGCTCTACCGGCCTTGTGCCACCTCTGCCAACCGAGGTGGCATTTTTTTGTCCGCTGTGCAGGAAGCAGCTGCAACCCGTGGCGCAGGGCGCAAGTCACAAGGCGGCTGGCTAGAATGGCGCGTTTTCAACCGCCTTGGCCTCAGTGCTTCTTCCATGTCCCGCTTGACCGTACCCGACCACCAGATAGGCAACCCCACCTTTGCGATCAATATCGTGGTCAGGCCGTCGCCGGATGTGATGCAGGCGCTGGTGGCGCTGCAGGACCGGATCGAGGCGCTGGCGCCAGCGGGCACCTTTCATCGGGTGCCCGCGCCAACGCTGCACCTGAGTATTTTTCAGCTCGTCTGGGCGCGAACGCAGCATGTGGCCATCGGGCCGCAGGAATGGCTGGGGCTGGAGGCCGATACATTCACGGCCTTGCAGGCCCTCGCCTCGCGATACGAGCCGTTTGTGCTGCACCAGGGGCAGGTTCAGGTGGGTGACAAGGCCATTTATCTGCAGTTTTCGCCATCCGCTGCAATGGATCGCCTGCGTGACGAGATCGAGCACCATGCCAGAGACCGTTTTCCCGGCAGACACCGGCCGCAGATTCAGCACATCACGCTGTTTCGCTACCAGCAGGCGGTGCCTTTGGCGCCCCTGGCCCACGGTTGTGCCCAACTGCCGCCATGGCAGCAGGCCTGGTCGATAGAGCAGATGGAACTGGGGCAGGAGACCGCGTATCCGCTGCTGGCAAGCCGCACGGTGGGCAATTTGGCCTTGGGCTCCAGCGAGACCTGACCGTCCTGGTGCATGGATTGCTCGGGCGAAAAAAAGGTACCAGCGGCTGCAGGGTCCACTGGTACCGGCCTGATGTCGCTATGAGAAGCGCTATCAGGCGGAGATAACGGAAGAGGTACCAGGCGAGGTATCAGGCCTTTTCGCCAAGCATGGCCAGGGCCAGTTCCAGCCCGGAGACAAAGGCGTCTTCCACACGGTAACCCAGGCACCAGTCGCCAGCCAGGCCCACGCACTGCGACGCATCCCACAGGTGGCTGCGTGGCTTGCCTTGTGCATCCTTGGGCAGGGGGTTGATGGTTTTGGCGTAGCCCCATTGCACCACGCGCATCTCCGTCGGCGTGGCACGGATGCGGGTGAGTTCGGAGAAGGCCTGCAGCATCTTGGCGGCCACGCGCTGGGGTTCGTCGTTCTCATGCTTGCGGGCCCAGTCGGGGCTGGCCTGCACGGTCCAGCGCTCCATCTTGCCGCGCCCGGGCTTGGAGGATTCACGCGCCAGCCAGGTGATGCGCGGGTGCTCGGTGCGGGCGGCATTCCACTGTGGGCCCATATTGGTCAAGGCCGGGTCCACGGCGTGGGCAAAGCTCAGCAGCAGGGTCCAGCTGGGGGCAATATACACATCGCCCAGGTTCCAGTCTGCGGGTGGGGTGAGGTCGCTTTCCCCCAGCAGCACTTCGGCTTCGGGGGCGGGGACGGCCAGCACCACGCCATCGAGTCCGGCGTAGACATGCACGCCGCCATCGGCGTCTTCGGTACGGATCTGCCATTGATCGGGGTTGAGCGCATCGCGCTCGAAAGCCACGGCTTCCTCGCCCAGGCGCACAGCCAGCGGCGCGGCCCAGACCTGCAGCAGGCTGTCCATGGTGGGAACGCCCAGCAGGTGCGGCTCCATCGATGCCCGGCTGACCACGGCCTTGCCAGACGAATCCAGTGTGCGGATGGCGTTCACGCTCCAGGGCCGGGTGACGCCGGGGGCGGTGTCCAGCGCCTGCTGGAAGCGCGGGTCGCGCACGGTAAAGAACTGCGCGCCCAGGTCAAAGCTGCCGTGGCTGCCATCGCGGCTGGCCATGCGGCCCCCGACCTGGGTCTGTGCCTCGATCACGGTGACCTGGTGGCCCGCTTGCTGCAGCGTGCGGGCGCAGGCGATACCGGCCATGCCGGCACCGACGACGGCAAAGTGGCGCGGAGCGCCGGATTTTGGGGTTTGTTTGGATCGTTTGGGCTTGGGAGGGATGCGAGAAGGCATGCGAGACTTTCTGTTCTGGTTCGGCAAGCGGGACAAGGAAGAATCAGTGTTTCCAAAAAACTCCAGTGGCAATCGAAAGCTGGGCTTTCAGCGATCCACTCTACACGTTGTGGAAGGCAATTCTGGTCAGGATTTATCCCACGTAGTGGTTGTTGAGCAGTGACTCGCGCGTTGCCTGCGACTGTAGCCTGTCCAGCCACCATTGCAGGGCTTTGCCCGGCGCATTGCTGCACCACGCATAGCGCAGCTTGATCTTGCGCAATGGGCGCATCAGCTCGCGTTCCACCAACTGGCCGCTGCGCAGGTAGGGCAGGGTCATGTTGTCGGGCAGAAAACCCGCGCCAATGCCGCGTAGCTGGGCCTGCAGCTTGGCCTGCATGGTGTCGACGGTGAGCACGTCCTGGCCGCTCATCACGCCGATGGTCTGGCCTTGGCCGCTGCGCGAGGAATCGGCCACCGCGATGATGCGATGGCGGCGCAGCACATCGTCGCTGATGGGCTGGATCTCGTCGGCCAGGGGGTGGTGTGGCGCCACCACGTAGCGGAAGGTGATCTCGCCCAGATCGAGCTGTTGCAGGCCTGACACGTTCGACGCATCGACCGCGATGCCAATGGCGAGGTCGGCCCGTCCACTGGTCAGCGATTCGAGCGTGCCCGCCAGGATGCTGTCGATGATCTTGAGGCGTGTGGGCGGCGCAATGGCGTAGAAGGCCTCGACCAGCTCCAGCAGGGTGGTGCGCGAGATGACACCGTCGACCGCAATGCGCAGCTCTGGCTCCCAACCGGTGGCCACGCGGCGCACGCGGTTGGCGACGGCATCCACCTCCTGCAGCAGGCGCGCGCCTTCGCGCAGCAGCTCTTCGCCAGCTTCGGTGGGGCGAGCCTGGCGAGCGCTGCGGTCAAACAGCAGCACATCGAGGGCGTCTTCCACCTGGCGGATGCGGTAGGTGAGGGCGCTGGGCACCAGGCCCAGCTTGCGTGCAGCGGCGGCAAAGCTGCCGGTGTCGGCCACCAGTTGCAGCAGTGCGAGGGTGTCGGGGGTGAGTACATCGCGGTCGCGCAGTACGGCCATGTCAGGGTCCTTCGGCGTGGGGAGGGGCGGATGGGAAAACACCATCAGTTTTTTTGAATGATGCCATCAAACCCGCAGTCTCACAGGAGGATGGCGCAGTTTTACAGTTACGGACATGGTGATGAACACGGCATTTCAGCGGTGTTTCACAAGAAGGAGATCAAAAATGTTGATGGTTCGTAAATCTGCTGATCGTGGCCATGCCGACCATGGATGGCTCCGCTCCAACCACAGCTTCTCGTTTGCAGGCTACTACGACCCCCGCTTCATGGGCTGGGGCAATCTGCGCGTGATCAACGAAGACCGCGTTGCCCCTGGTACCGGCTTTGGTACCCATGGCCACCGCGACATGGAAATCATCAGCTATGTGCTCGAAGGCAATCTGGCGCACAAGGACAGCATGGGCCACATCGAAGGGCTGCCCCCGGGCGATGTGCAGCGCATGAGCGCAGGCACCGGCGTGCAGCACAGCGAGTTCAACCATGCCGAGGGCGCGGAAACGCACTTTCTGCAGATCTGGATCGAGCCCAGCAAGACGGGCATTGCTCCGAGCTATGCGCAAAAGACGTTCCCCGACGCCGAAAAGCGCGGCAAGCTGCGCCTGGTGGTGTCACCCGATGGTGCCGATGGCTCGCTGTCCATGACGGCTGATGCCCGTATGTACGCAGGCCTGCTCGATGGCGCGGAAACCGCCGAGGTGGCCATTGCCCCGGGTCGCAAGTCGTATGTGTATGTGGTCAAGGGAGAGGTTGCCGTCAACGGCACGCCGTTGCACACTGGCGATGCGGCCTACATGGACCAGGAAACGGCCGTGAAGCTGGACCAGGCCAAAAATGCCGAAGTGCTGGTGTTTGACCTGGAAGCTTGATCCATCCCAAACTCTGAAACGAGGCTACCCCCGCCCGCAGCCCGCGGGTGGGCAAGGCCAGAGGAGCGTTAAATGAATGCATTGCAAAATCCGCTGGCCTTGCTGGGCCGTATTCTGGTGGCCTGGTTCTTCGTGATTCCGGGTTTTGGCAAGCTCACGGGCTTTGCCGGCGCCGTTGGTTATGCCGCCTCTGCGGGCATGCCCATGCCCGAGATTGCCGTGGGCATCGGCCTGTGTGTCGAGATTCTGGGCGGCCTGGCCATTCTGCTGGGCTGGGGCACGCGCTATGCCGCACTGGCGCTGGCGTTCTTCACCCTGGTGGCCAGCTTCTTCTTCCATGCCTACTGGTCGGTACCCGCCGAGGCACGCATGGTGACGCAACTGCTGTTCAACAAGAACATTGCCATCGTGGGCGGTTTGCTGGCCTTTGCAGCCTTTGGCGCCGGTGCCTGGAGCATGGACGCCAAGCGCAGAGCGGCATGACGGATGCCATGGATTTACCGCCCGCAGCTTGAGGCGGCTTCACAAGAAAGCCCTTTGCACCATGCAAAGGGTTTTTTATGTGTGATGCATGAAAATGGCTTAGGGCAAGCGTCAGATTTGCGCTTTAAGCTCTGTTTTTTGTAGCGAATCATCCACGACACGGCGTTCGTCGAACACAAAGCAACTACCCTGGTAACCGGTGCCATCGGTTTCCTCAAAGTATTTCAGGATGCCGCCTTCGAGCTGGTAGACGTTCTCGATGCCCTCGTCCTGCATCAGGATTGCGGCCTTTTCGCAACGGATGCCGCCGGTGCAATAGCTCACCACGGTCTTGCCCGCCAGATCGGCCTTGTGCGCCCGCAACTGGGCTGGAAACTCGGTGAACTTGCGGATGCGCCAGTCAATGGCACCTGTGAATGCGCCTTCATCCACTTCATAGTCGTTGCGTGTGTCGAGTGTCACCACGGGGCGGCCCGCATCATCGTGCCCCTGGGCCAGCCAGCGCTGCAGGTCTGCAGGCTTGACGGCAGGTGCGCGACCATGGGCCGGGCGAATCGCCGGGTAATCCATGCGGATGATTTCGGGCTTGACCACCACGCGCATCTTGCGAAAAGGCACCGTGCTCGACCAGCTCTCCTTGGGGGCCACGTCGGCAAAGCGCGCATCGGTGCGCAAGGCGTTCACCCAGCCATGCACGGCTTCGGCCGGGCCTGCCAGAAAGAAGTTGATGCCTTCTTCTGCCAGCAATACCGTGCCCTTGAGCGCCCATTGCGCCGCACGCTCGGCCAGCAGCTCGCGCAGCTGCTGCGCATCGGGCAACGGAACGAACTTGTAGCAGGAGATGTTCAGAATGTCGGGCACGGCAGGGAATCTATCAAATTAATAGCGAAGGGCGCCCTCCAGGTGGGCGCCAAAGGCCTATTTTACTTAGATCGAATACTCAATTGTGGCATTGGCCGTGTGTTGCGCCAGGGCCTGCAGAAACTCGGCGTCGGTGCGGTACAGGCGCAGGTGGGGGTTGTCCTGCAGCAGGCCGGCGCGCTTGAGGCGCTGCTCCACGGGCAGCTTCATGCCCACGATGTGCAGCAGGCCGCCGCGCTTGGCGGCCATGCGCTCCAGCCGCACAAAGGCTTCCACGCCGGTGATGTCGATCTGGTTCATGGGCTGGGCCAGCAGGGCCAGCTGCTTGTACTGCGGGTGGTGGGCCCAGTCATTGGCGGCGCGGGTTTCCAGCGCGGCGGCGGATGCGAAATCCAGCTCCGAATCCATGCGCAGCGCCAGCACATCGGGCGCCAGGGTCGGCAGATGCCACAGGTGGCGGTCGCGCAGGCTGCCGTCGGGGTGCAGGCCCACTTCCACAATGCGCGGGTGCAGCCGGTTGTACAGAAAGTAGCAGGAGCTCAGCAGAATGCCTGCCAGCACGCCCCAGTAGATGCGCGGCGCCGTGAGGATGGTGATGGCAAAGGTGGCCACGGCAATGCCGCCTTCGATGCGCGAGATCGCAAAAAGCCGCAGAATCGCCCGGGGCTTGACCAGGTTGGCGACGGCCGTCATCACGATGGCCGCCAGTGCCGACTGCGGCACATGGTAGAGCGCAGGAATGAACCACAGCACCACGACCACCACCAGCAGGATGGAAAACAGGTTGGAGTAACCCGTCTTGGCCCCGGCCAGCAGGTTGACCGCCGAGCGCGAGAAGGAGGCACTGGTGGCAAAGCTGCCAAACAGGCCTGCGCTCATCTTGGACATGCCCTGCGCAATCAGCTCCTGGCTGCTGTCCCAGCGGGTACCTGCCTGCTGGTGCTCCACCTGGGCACTGGAAGCGGTCTCCAAAGCGCTCACCAGCGATATCACCAGCACGGGCATCACCAGAAGGCCAAATTCGTCCCAACTCAGCAGGCCGGGCCAGACAAAGTGCGGCAGCCCCGACGGCAGATGGCCTACCACGGCGCCGCCTTTGTCCGCAAAACCGCCTGCCCAGCTGACGATGCCGGTGATGCCAATGACGAAAATGGCTGACGGAAACGCGGGCCGCCATTTTTTAGCCAGCACCAGGCCTGCAATGCTCAACACGCCAAACAGAATCGAGCGCCAGTCGAACAGCCCGAGCGACGGGTTGTCCCACACGGTGGCCCAGTCGCTTTTCATGCCCAGCAGGCTGGGCAGTTGCGAGGCCAGAATCAAGATGGCTGCCGCCTGGGTGAAGCCGGCCAGTACCGGCGAGGTCACCAGATTGAGCAGCCACCCCGCGCGTACCAGCCCGAGCGACAGCTGCACCAGGCCCGACAGAATCGCCATCCAGGCCGCCAGCACCACCCATTGGGCCGAACCCGGCTCGGCCATGCCGGTGAGCGAAGCGCCGATCAGCAGGGCGGACAGCGCCGTGGGCCCCACGCCCAGGCGCGGCGATGGGCTGAAGAGGATGGCCACCGCCGCTGGAATGATGGAGGCATAGATCCCCGTGATCAGCGGCATGCCTGCCAGATGCGCATAGGCCACGCCCTGTGGCAGCAGCATCAGGCCGACGGTGATGCCGGCCATGGCTTCGCCCCGCAGCAGTTGCAGGGTGGGGCGGGGCCAGGAGAGGAACGGAAAAAGTCGGTAGAGCAGCGGCGCGAGCATGGCGCATTGTCGCCTTATGGCGGGCAGGCCTGCCGCAAGCCGTGGATTTATGCGACAGCGTTCTATGGATTCAGGGACGCTGCCGAGGGGGCGAGCCGTACCGCGGCTGGCCGCATGAAGAAATCGTGGACAAATGTGTAGCCAAGGTTTCAGTTGCAGCATTTGGCTGACAAGGCTGGGCAAGACCGCCAGGATCGCCAACAATCTACACTCAACGCTTTCATTAACGATCCGCTCTCTTTGACTGTATGCCTCCGCACCGAAAGGCCCCGCCTCACCGTTTGCGCAACGCTGATCCGACACGGCAATCCGGGCGTGCTCGTCTGTGGTTGGCGGGTGCCGGTCTGTGCGTGGCTGTCGCCTTGGGCATTGCTGCGCCATGGTGGCTTGTCGAGGCGGATGCCATGGGCACCGGCCAGCAGGTGGCGCAATGGGTGCACGGCCTGCACCAGAAGCTGCGCAGCTCCGGAGCACGGGTGAATGCGACGGTTGAGCAGACCGCCAGCCGCCAGCGGGTGCTGGCGGAAGACGATGCGATATCTGCTGCTGTGAGTGATGCGCTGGCCGCTACCCAAAACGACGATCTGCGCATGCTGCAGGTGCAAACTGGCAATGCCATGGTGACACTGGAAGGTACCCTTCCTTCGCCAGACCTGCGAGACCGCGCCATCGCCATCACGGAGGGTGTGAGCGGCGTACACGGCGTTTTCAGCCTGATCCAGATCCGGTAAGGCTTGCTGCGTGCGGCAGTTGCCTCAGATCGCAAACACGTTTTGGCAACCGGGCCAGGTGGCCTGAGCGCATAATGCGAGCCATTCTTGAAACAAGCCTATGGTTGCTGCCTTGAAGGCAGGCCCCTTTGGCAGCGCGGCGCTACGCTATTGTGTGCGCTGCGAACTTCTATCCATGATCCGGGCAGACCTGTCTGCCAAGCTTTTATCGACCGCGCACCATGCATCAGCACGACAACCACTCGCTTGACCATGACGGCCCATGCGACCATGCCCATTGCGACCACAACCACCACGCTGGCCCGCGCAGCATCTACATCTATTCACCGTCAGGCGCAGTACGCGACAAAAAGGGCTTTCGCCGCGGCGTTGCAAGGCTCAAGGAGCTGGGACACACGGTGGAGGTGGACCCTGCGGCCCTCGACTCCTGGACACGGTTTGCCGGAGACGACGACACGCGCCTGGCGGCCATTGCGCGCGCAGCGGCCAGCGGCGCCGACGTGACGATGATGACGCGCGGCGGCTACGGCATCTCGCGCCTGCTGCACCGCATCGACTATGAGCAGATTGCCCGTTCCATCGAGGCCGGTACGCAATGGGTGGGCCTGAGCGACTTCACGGCCTTGCAGATGGCCCTGTATGTCCGAACCAAGGCGGTGACGTGGGCCGGGCCGTCGCTGGTGGCCGACATCGGCGCAGAAGAGGGCATGGACGACATCATGCTCGATTGCTTTGAAGACCTGCTGATGGGCCACGGCGAAGGCGCTGGCTGGCGCACGCTGGCAGAGCGCGCGGGTACCGTGCAGGGCCCGTCTGCGGACGCGGAAACCTACATTCCCAAAGCCACACTGTGGGGCGGCAATCTGGCCATGCTGGCGTCGCTGGCGGGCACGCCGTACCTGCCCAAGATCAAGAATGGGGTGTTGTTTATTGAAGACGTGGGAGAGACGCCGTACAAGATCGAACGCATGCTGATCACCTTGCTGCATGCCGGTGTTCTGGCCCAGCAAAAGGCGGTGGTGCTCGGTCAGTTCAGCGACTACAAGCTCAATGCGCACGACAAAGGCTACAAGCTGGCCACCGTGGTGCAATGGCTACGCAACCAAGTGACCATCCCGATTTTCACCAACCTGCCGTTTGGCCATGTGCCGACCAAGGTGGTGCTGCCGGTCGGGGCGCAGGTCTCGCTCAGCGTGGAAGGGCGCGACGCCCTGATCTATTGGGGGCATATGTAGCGGTATTGCCGCATTGCTGCACCGCGCCATGCAGCGGCGGCTGCAGATTTACCGCAAGGCACGGCCTGCGGCATAGATTTGTTGATGCTGTGCGAGCGAATCAGCTTGGATATGGACCCCGGTTTGCGGTGTAATATGCGGAATAACAATTCTTTGAGGGTGTAGGCGCTCCGAGGGAGGAGGTGACCGCATCCGCGTGAACTATCCATGACAACTGTCGCCACCGTGGTATTTATCGATATCTCGGGCAGTACTGCTTTGTTCGAAACCTTGGGCAATGAGCGGGCTGCGCGGGCGGTCGCAGGCATGACGGATGCATTCAAGCAAGTCGTCGTGCAAGCGGGCGGGCGGGTCGTCAAAACCTTGGGTGACGGGGTTTTGGCCATTTTCAACAGCAGCGGGCTGGCCGTGAGCGCCATGACCATGCTGATGCGCCGCCATTACGGCCAATGGGATTCGCTGCCCCCGACGCAGAAGTTCCATGTGCGCGTGGGCATGAGCACTGGTGAGGTGGTGCTGATGGAGGGCGACTGCTACGGGGACTCGGTCAACATGGCCTCGCGCCTGTGTGAAAAGGCCAGCCACCGCGAAATCTGGGCCAGCGCGTCGACCATGGAATCAGGCTCCCGCGCCGACACCACCTTTGTGCCCATGGGCTGGATGGAGGTGCGCGGCAAATCCGAGCAGCACATGCTCTACCAGGTGCAGTGGAGTGACACCGAAGCCCAGGAAGTGATCACCGCCTACGACTCCTCGCTGCCCATGCGGCAGGAAACCGTGGTGCAGGTGCGGCTGCGTCTGGCCAGCGGCGGGGTCGAAAGGGTCTTCGAAACCCACGAAATGCCGATTTTCATCGGACGCTCCTCCGATTCGGAATGGGTGGTTCTGGACCGCCGCGTCTCTCGCCAGCATGGCCGCATCGACTGGCGCGGCGGCAATCTGATCTTCACCGATCTGAGCCGCTACGGCACCTGGCTGACCTTTGGCAGCAGCCCCGCTACTGTGGTGCGCCGCGAGACCGTGCAACTGCACGGCGCCGGAGTCATGTATTTTGGCGTGTCGCCCGAAGACCCGACAGCGCCCAGCGCCGCCTTTTCGATCAAGCCTGTTTAGCTGGAGAAGGGTGTAGCTCCAAGCGCTGCGCCCAGTGGGGCCAAGGCTGCTGCAATGGCGGCGGCATCGGTGGGGCGCACCACGCGCGCCACTTCCTGCCCGTCTTTCAGCACCACCAGGGTCGGCCACAGCTTGATGCGATAGCTGCGCCCCAGTGGCTTGCCCGGGCCGTCCTCCACCTTGATGTGGCGGATATCGGCGCGTGGGGAGAGTGCCGCTTCGATCAGCGGCTGTGCGCCCAGGCAGTGCGGGCACCAAGGGGTGCCAAACTCAATCACGGTGTGGCCGGGCAGCGTGTCCACTTCGGCGCGGTTGGGCTCCTGCGCCAGATGCTGGTTAGCGAAAGTCATGCGGTCTCCAGGGTAAGCATATTTGCGACTATTCAATTGATAGCAGATTGCGAGCATCGGCCTTATACCCATGCCGGATTGGGATCATCCTTCTGCGCCGTTAACGGGGCATTGGCGGGCCAGTATCTCCAACTCCTGCAGCGTGTTGGCGTTGTAGAAGGCGGCTGTATCGTTGAACTCGACCATCACCATCGGGTGCTGCGCCGCCCACTGACGGACCTTGCGGCCGCCGGAATCTACAAAACTGCGCACGCTCGCCGCCAGGCTGGCATGCAGCAGGCAGAACGTAGGCTGGGCCAGGCGGCCATCGGGGCCGCGAGTGCAGGCCATCGCAACCAGCGCCTGATCGCGAACAGCCGCCCGCGCCAGCTCGGCTGCCAGGTCGGCCGGAAAAAACGGTGTGTCGCAGGCCACCGTCAACAGCCAGGGGGTGCGGCAGGCATCCAACCCCGCTGCAAACCCTGCAAGCGGCCCGGGGTAGGGTTCGGCGGGGGCGTCTGCCGTCGCTGAGGCGGCAGGCACCAGATCGGTGATCACCGTGTGGCCCAGCGCCGCATAGGCTTGCAGATGCCGGTTGGCATTGACCAGTACCCGGCCCGTCTGCGCCGCCAGCCGCTCTGCCGCCCACCCAGCCAATGGCCTGCCCGCCAGCAGTTGCAGGCCTTTGTCCACCCCGCCCATGCGCGAGCCCTGGCCGCCAGACAAAACCAGCCCGGTGATCTGTTCGCGGGGAATGGACAAGGGGATGGCTGGCATTGTTTTGATGATGAAGGAGCTGAAGGTGACGGGTAGGTGCGCAATGGGGGCGATTTTGGGTTGGAGAGCAGCACCTGCCGCCTGCGATAGAAAACAGGCAAGGAGCGCTCAGGCACGCCATGAAATCACTGACCACCGGAACTGGCTCAGTGTACGCGCTGCCGTCACTGCCATCGGCCTTGCCGTGCCTGCCAGTCGCTCCTGTCAGCAATTGCCTGTAAGAAATTTCATGTTACCGGGCTGTGGCGATTCGCACGGTCCTGTTGGAGCACATAAATTCATTCAATCGCTTTTATTTTGATAGCTGGTTGCGTACTGGTGACAAGGATCATGCTTTAACTAGATTTGAAATTGAGCAGACCCTATGGGTGTAAGTGCTCAGTGACGTTTGATGCAAATCAAAGGCAAGCCTTTGCCGCTAAGCATGATGTTTGATCGGGTGGCTGTTGCTGCACTGCAGCGTGCAGGCACAGCCTTTTAATAGAAGATGTATATCAAAAGGCGTCTACTCATGACCGCGCGTAAAGCACGAACACCGTCCTCCGTCCGCCAAACCGTATCTGGCCAGGCCAATAGCGAGGCAACCAACTCCCGCCCACCCCGCGCATCTCGCCGCGCCACTGGCGAAGTCCGGGCCGCAGCAGCCGGTGATACGCCGCCGGCACTTACTCGCCAGGCCATCGCTGCCCATGTCGAAAGCAAGGCCACCTCGGGAGCGCGGCAGGAGCTGGTGTCGGCTGTGCTGCACATTGCTGACAACAAGTCCGGGCAATCCGCCGCAGAGCGTGCAAAGAGTCTGCGTACATTGCTCGACGGCGCTTCGCCAGATGACCGCGAAGCCTTGCGGCGTGCATTCAGCGGCGCAGATGCACAAGGTATTGACAAAACCAACCCTGACGAAGAACTGGCTCCCGGCTGGCGCGATGGCGGTTACCCCTACAAGAACCTGTTGCGCCGCTCGGTCTACGAGAGGGAAAAATTCAACCTGCAGGTGGAACTGCTCAAGCTGCAAGGCTGGGTCAAGACCACGGGGGAGCGCGTGGTGATCCTGTTTGAAGGGCGTGATGCGGCAGGCAAGGGTGGCGCCATCAAACGCTTCATGGAGCATCTGAATCCACGCGGCGCGCGTGTGGTGGCATTGGAAAAACCGTCTGAATCCGAGCAGGGGCAATGGTACTTTCAGCGCTATGTGCAGCACCTGCCCACGGCGGGCGAGATTGTGCTGTTTGACCGCAGCTGGTACAACCGCGCCGGCGTGGAGCGGGTGATGGTTTTTTGCTCGGACCGTGAATACCAGGATTTCGTGCGTCAGGCGCCCGAGTTCGAGCGCCATCTGGTGCAGTCGGGTGTGCACCTCATCAAGTTCTGGTTCAGCGTCAGCCGTGAAGAGCAGCGCCGTCGCTTCAAGGAGCGCGAATCCCACCCTCTCAAGCAATGGAAGCTCAGTCCCATTGACAAGGCCAGCCTCGACAAGTGGGACGATTACACCCGCGCCAAAGAGGCCATGTTCTTTGAGACCGACACCGCTGACAACCCCTGGACGGTGATCAAGAGCAACTGCAAGAAGCGCGCGCGGCTCAATGCCCTGCGCTACGTGCTGCACAAGCTGCCCTATGCCCAGAAGGATGCAGGGCAGATCGGCAAGCTCGACCCACTGATCGTGGGCCGCGCCCATGTGGTCTACGAGCGCGGGGAAAAGCCGGAATCACTGATGTGAATCACTGATGCAATATAGGCAGGCTTGCCTGCCGCAGCCTCGTCAGCCGCCGATATAGCTCATCTCCACCCGCTTGCGCAACTGGGCGATTTCGGGGTGCTGGCTGCGTTGCTCGCTGTAATTGTCGTTGCGCTCGCCCCAGATGTGGGCGATGGCAGCGGCGATGTCCTCGTCGCTGGCACCGCCGCGCAGCAGGCTGCGCAGATCCCAGCCTTCGCTGGCAAAGAGGCACAGGAACAGGCGCCCTTCAGTGGAGAGGCGGGCGCGGTTGCAGGCGTGGCAGAAGGCGTGCGTCACGCTGCTGATGAGGCCGATCTCGCCCAGGCTGGCATCGTGCTGGCCGTTGGCATCGGCATAGCCCCAGCGCACGGCGGTTTCACCTGGTGTAGTGGCGTCCAGCGGCAGCAGCTCGAATTCACCCTGCAGGTGCTCCAGCAACTCGTCGGACGGCAGCACTTCTTCCATGCGCCAGCCATTGGTGGCGCCCACGTCCATGAATTCGATGAACCGCAGGGTGACACCGCTGCCTCGGAAGTAGCGCGCCATGGCGGTCACCTCGTGGTCATTGACGCCGCGCTTGACCACCATGTTCACCTTGATATTGGTAAAGCCCACGGCCTGCGCCTCTTCAATACCTTGCAGCACGGTGGCGACCGGGAAATCCATGTCGTTCATGCGGCGAAAGAGCGTGTCGTCCAGGCTGTCAAGGCTCACGGTCAGGCGCTTCAAGCCTGCGTCCTTCAGCGCGCGGGCCTTGCGCGCGAGGATGGAGCCATTGGTCGTCAGGGTCAGGTCCACCGGCTGGCCATCGGGCGTGGTGAGCGCCGCCAGTTGTTCGATCAGCGCTTCCAGGTTCTTGCGCAGCAGAGGCTCGCCGCCGGTGATGCGCAGCTTGCCCACGCCCTGGCCCACGAAGATGCGCGCAGCCTGGGTGATTTCCTCGAAGCTGAGCAGGTCGCTGTGCGGCAGATACTGGTAATCCTTGCCAAACACATCCTTGGGCATGCAGTAGCTGCAGCGGAAGTTGCAGCGATCTGTCACGCTGATGCGCAAATCCCGCAACGGGCGCTGGCGCTGGTCGCGCGGCCCTTGGGTGCCCGCTGCTCCGCCTGCCGGGCTTCCTGCCACAACCATCGGACGGGTGGCAGGAAGGGGCTGTTGACGCTCATCGCGCAGCGGAATGATGGGGTGGGGCATAGGCCAATGGTACCGCAGGCCAGAGGGGGCGATGGTCCGCCAGCCCGCATGAACAGGCGCTATGGCAGGAAATGAATAGCGCACATGGAGCCGCAGGGGCAACGGTGTGCCAGGTGCGGCGTCAGGCCTTGGCCTTGCCGGGGTCGGATGGCATATCCGCTGCAGCAGGGGCTTTGGCGGCTTCGGCCAGGGAGGTCTGGCGCACCAGCGGTTGCCAGCCGACAAACTGGGGGTAGATGGCCGCAACACCGCTGCCGTTGAAATCCCAGCCAGCACACTGGCCCAGGTGGCGTGGCGGCTGGTTCGGATCGGCCGATACAAAGGCCTTGTGCACGCTCTGGAAGGCGGCGGTGGCCATGTTGAAGAGCAGCTCGCGCATATGGGTGCAGCCAGCAATATTGCCCAGGTTGGCCTCGATGGCCTTGCGCCAGCCGCGTGCCATGCTGCAGCCCACCATGTTCTGCATGGCAGGCAGGGCCTGGGGGCAGTCGCCAAGCGGGTGCGCGTCCATGGCTACTTCGATGGCCTGCACCACGAGGTCGGTGTTGATGGTGCAGCGGATCCACATATGGTGGATGGCGTCTCCCGCCTTGCGCTTGCGCTCGCCCGAGAGCACCAGGTCATAGGCCTTGGTGTCGAGCAATTCGCCCTCGATGTCCCACAGCCCGTCCTCGCGCTCGAAACTGCGAAAGCGCACATCGCGCAGGTGCTTGGGAATACGGTTGGCAACGGGGGAAAGCGGCATGTTCTTGTAGGCGTGGGTGGCGTTGCCGTGGGGCTGCTGCCGATAGAGACACTATGCGCCCGGCTGTGGCTTCTTGTCTGTGCAGCAAGTGACAGGGGGCAGTGCGGCGCGAAGAGCCGCCAACAGGCAGAAAGCAGGCAGAAGCACGCCGGGCAATGCCGCTATTGTAAAAACAATCGCGCCGCCATGTTGCATTGCGGCATTTGGCGGCGCGTCAAGGTGTCGGGTGAGAGCATCTCGGCCGCTGGCGCGCGCGTGGTGCGCGCCAGGTAGTCAAAACTGATAGCAGTTTAGCCGGGCAAATCAACCGTGGCGGATGGCCACGGTCTTCAGTGTGGTGAAGCCGTACAGCGCCTCAAATCCTTTTTCACGGCCATGGCCGCTGGATTTGACGCCGCCAAATGGCAGCTCCACACCGCCTGCGGCGCCATAGTTGTTGATGAAGACCTGGCCACTGCGCAGCCGCTTTGCCACGCGGAACTGGCGGCCGCCGTCACGCGTCCAGACTCCGGCAACCAGGCCGAACTCGGTGGCATTGGCCATCTGGATGGCTTCTTCCTCGGTATCGAAGGCCATCGAGCTGAGCACCGGGCCAAACACCTCTTCCTGCGCGAGGCGGTGGTCAACCGGCACATCGCGCAGCAGGGTGGGCGCCTGGTAGTAGCCGCCTTCAGGGGCATCGTCCACGATCTGGCCCTGCGCAACGATGGAGATGCCGTCATTGTGGGCATCGCTCAGAAAATCCCATACGCGCTGCTGCTGCGTCTGGCGGATCAGCGGGCCCAAGTCCAGGTCCATCGTGGCCGGGCCCACGCGCAAGGCCTCGAAGGCAGAGGCCAGGCGAGCGAGCAGGGTTTCATAGATGCTGCGTTCGACCAGCAGGCGCGATCCGGCCGAGCAGGTCTGGCCCGAGTTCTGGATGATGGCGTTGATGATGGTGGGAATGGCCGCATCCAGGTCCGCATCGGCAAACACGATCTGCGGGCTTTTGCCGCCCAGCTCCATGGTGCAGGGGCAGTGGCGCTCGGCAGCGGCCTGTTCGATCAGGGTGCCGATGCGGGGGCTGCCGGTAAAGCTGATGTGGTCCACGCCGGGATGGCGGGCCAACGCATCGCCCACCTCGTGGCCGTAGCCGGTGACGATATTGATGGCGCCGGCAGGAAAGCCCACGTCGGCCGCCAGCTGGGCCACGCGGATCAGGCTCAGGCATGCGTCCTCTGAGGGTTTGACCACGCAGACATTGCCTGCCGCCAGCGCACCGCCCACGCAGCGGCCAAAGATCTGCATCGGGTAGTTCCAGGGCACGATATGGCCGGTCACGCCATGGGGTTCGCGCCAAGTCAGTACGCTGAATTCCTGCGGGTAGGGAATGGTTTCGCCGTGCAGCTTGTCGCAGGCGCCGGCATAGAACTCGAAGTAGCGTGCCAGCGCTGCCGCATCGGCCTTGGCCTGCTTGGTGGGCTTGCCGCAGTCGCGCTGCTCAATGGCGGCCAGCTCGTCTGCGTGCTCCAGCACCTTGGCCGACAGCTTCATCAGCAGGCGGCTGCGCTCCACCGGCGGCAGCTTGCCCCATACGTTCTGGTAGCACAGGCGGGCGGCCTGCACGGCGTGGTCGATGTCCTCGGCATTGCCGCGCTGGATTTCGTCGTACTGCTGGCCATCGGACGGGTCGATGACGGCAATGGTCTTGCCCGAGAGGGAGGGCACGGAGGCGTTGGCGATGTAGTGCAGTTGCATGGCGTTTGGGGTGCATGGGTGCCGCTGCGGCGCAGCGGCAAAACAGTTCTCACCTTAGCGCAGGATGGGCAGGGCGCCTACCGGGAATGGCCCGGGTCTGTCACGGGTTTGACGAAGGGCTGACATCGGCGTCCGGGCTTTTTTCAGCCAGGTGTCAGCCAATGCACCTAAAATCATCGGGTTTTGCACGCTGCGGCCACTGGCCTGCGGGTCGCAAGCCTGTGGCCTCATCGGCGCTGGCGTGCTCCAGACACCCAACCATTTGACTCATAAGGAATCGCATGTCCTTCGAAAAACTGACCCCTGGCGCCAAGGCACCTGAAGTCTTCAACGTCGTGATCGAAATCTCGGCCAACTCCGCTCCCGTCAAGTATGAAGTGGACAAGGATTCGGGCTGCGTGTTTGTGGATCGCTTCCTGGGCACCGCCATGCACTACCCCGTCAACTACGGCTATGTGCCCCAGACGCTGTCTGGCGACGGCGACCCCGTCGATGTACTGGTGATGACGCCATTCCCGCTGCCTACCGGCGTGGTCGTGCCTTGCCGCGCCATCGGCATCCTGCACATGGAAGACGAGTCGGGCGTGGACGGCAAGGTGCTGGCCGTGCCAACGCAAAAGCTGCTGCCCAGCTACGACAAGATCAACCACCTGAGCGACATCCACGATCTGGTGCTGCAGCAGATCTCCCACTTCTTCGAACACTACAAGGACCTGGAAAAGGGCAAGTGGGTCAAGGTGCTGGGCTGGAAGGGCGTGGACGAAGCGCACAAGGAAGTTGTGGACGGCATCGCCAACTACAACAACAAAAAGTAATATTGATTGCTGCTGCTGGCGCCCGCACGATGGGCGCCATGGCATCAAAATAGATAGCAAAAGCCGGTTCTTGCCGGCTTTTTCTTTGCCTTGGCCTGCTGCGGGTAAAGGGCCGCAGTCCCATGCAGCGGTGAGCGGGGCAGGCAATTTTCAGCGCCGGACAGCGCTTTTTGCATGCGTGCGCTCCAACTGCCTGTAAGCTCCCTGCATCAAAAGAATTCAGGAGTGCATTGTGGTGGATGTTGTCGATTGCGTCGTGGTTGGCGCAGGCGTGGTGGGCTTGGCCGTGGCGCGTGAGTTGGCGCTCGCCGGGCGCGAGGTGTTGGTGCTGGAGGCGCAGGATGCCATCGGCACCGGCACGAGTTCGCGCAACAGTGAGGTGATTCACGCAGGCATCTACTACCCGCAAGGCTCGCTCAAAGCGCGGTTGTGCGTGCAGGGCAAGGAAATGCTCTACCAGTACTGCGCAGAGCGGGGCATTGCCCACCAGCGCTGCGGCAAGCTGATCGTCGCCACATCCGAAGCGCAGCGCGCCAAGCTGGACAGCATTGCCCTGCACGCCGCCGCCAATGGCGTCAACGACCTGGTGCTGCTCTCCCGTGACGAGGCCCGCGCCATGGAGCCTGCGCTGGAGTGCGTGGCGGCGCTGCATTCGCCCAGTACCGGCATCGTCGACAGCCATGGCCTGATGCTGGCCTTGCAGGGTGATCTGGAAAACGCGGGCGGCATGGTGGTGTTCAACAGCCCATTGGCCGGTGCGCAATGCAATGCGACGGTGGACGGCCACAAAGGCATTCTGCTCACTGCGCAGGATGGCACCCAACTGCTGGCGCAGACCGTGGTCAACGCGGCAGGCCTGTGGGCCCCCGACCTGGCGCGCCGGTTCGAGGGCCTGGCGCCCGAGCACATTCCTGCGGCGCACTATGCCAAGGGCAATTACTTCACGCTGAGCGGCCGCGCGCCTTTTTCGCACCTGATCTACCCGGTGCCCGAGGCAGCCGGCCTGGGCGTGCACCTGACGCTGGACTTGGGCGGCCAGGCCAAGTTTGGCCCTGATGTGCAGTGGGTGGAGAGTGCAGACGATCTGTTGGTGGATCCTGCGCGTGGCGAAGTGTTCTATGACGAGGTACGCCGCTACTGGCCAGGCCTGCAGGATGGTGCGCTGGCAGCAGGCTATGCAGGCATCCGCCCCAAGATCAGCGGTCCGGGCGAGCCCGCGGCTGACTTCGTGATTCAGGATGCCAGCACGCACGGCGTGGCCGGGCTGGTCCAGCTGTTTGGCATCGAGTCGCCGGGTCTCACCAGCTGCATGGCCATCGGAAAAGCGGTGGCGCAGCGGCTGCAGTAGCGCACACACCGTGGCGCACGGCCGGTCGGTAGGCCTTGTCTGACACCTACGCGGGTGCATGCTGGGCGCGTGGGGGCTGTGTTCTCCGGTAACATGTAAGCCAGCTGATGCCGCAGATGCTTGCTGTGGGGCTTGCGCGGCTGAAGTGCATCTCTCATGGATTTGCGCAGCAGGGGGGCTCGAAGAACATGACCCATGTTGGGGTCTCTGCCTGATTGACGTAAGCTATGGTTTCCCAAGCCTGATCAAGAAAAGGATGATGAATATGCGTAAATCGAATCTGTTTTCCGACACCGTAGAAAGCGCCCAGGCTGATCTGGAAAAGTTGGTGGGTGACGTGCGCAGCGTCCTGTCCAGCAAGGATCTGGACGGCGTGCCCGAGATCCGCGCCCTGCGCGCCCGTCTGGAAGACTCCGCAGGCAATGCCCGCGACAGCGCCGTACGCGCCGCGCAGGATGCCGCCCGCCAGGCCAAGGAAGCAGCGCTGGCTGCCGACCGCTATGCGCACGACGAGCCATGGCGCGTGGCAGGTGCCGCCCTGGCAGTCGGTGCCCTGATCGGTTTCATCTTCTCTCGCCGCTGATGGACGGCGCCGCGCCCAGGCGCGGTGGCCCGATCCAGCAGTGTGATTCAATAAGAAAAGCAGGGCGCCTACGCCCTGTTTCCATCGAGGAGCATCAATGAACTGGTTGTCTTTGCTGGGGCTCGAAGACACCCTCGCGAGGGGGCGTACGCTGCTGGCCGAAGGGGCCATCGCGGCGGAAGACCGTCTGGACCTGTTGTCCATCGAATGGCAGGAGCAGAAACGGAACATGCTCTGGATGGTGGTGATGGGCCTGGTGGTAGCCGGCCTCACCATCGTGGCGCTGACGGTGCTCTCGGGCGCCATCATCATCTCCTTCTGGGATACGCAGAGCCGCATGCTGGTGACCTGGCTGGTGGCAGCGGTCTGGCTGGTGCTGTGGATCGGCGTGCTGGTCTTTCTGGTGGTGACGGCCAAGAAAGCCACCAACCCGTTCCAGCTGACCAAGGCCGTGCTGAAAAAGGACTGGCAAGCTGCCAAGCGCCGCATCTGATGCGCCTATGCTGCATTTGCGCGCCTGCACATGGTTGAGCGGGCAGCGCGGCGGAGAGTGCTGGATGGCGGAGAAGTGAAACAAGCCTGGAGCAATGGATGAAAGAACAAACCAAAGACATCGACCTGGTGCTGCTGCAGGATGCAGAACCCGAGGCGCGGGCCGTGCTGGAGCGCATCCAGGGCCAGCGCGAGCGCCTCTATGGACGCCGCCTTGCCCGCGAACAGGCCCTGGCCCTGAGGCGCGATGCAGGCCCTGACTATGCCCTGAGCCACGGCTCCATCGTGGAGCGCGTGATTGGTTTTGGCCGCCAGCACCCGGTGGTCTGTGTGGGTGCTGTGGGCCTGGGTCTGCTGCTGGGCCCGCGCAAGCTGCTGCGCATGGCAAGCGTGGTGCTGCCGCTGGTGATGAAACTGCGGCGCTGAGTGATCCGATCAAACCGGGCTCCCGCAGGTTTGAATAGCCTCAGACCATGGCCGAGCGCACGTATCCAGGCAAAAAATAACCTGACTGCCATTTTCTCTGGTTAGAATTCCAACGCTTTGCGTATATGCGCAAAGCGTTGGCGCATTTTGAGCGTGCAAGCTGTCGTTTCCCCTCGGTACGACCCGGGGCCAAGCATTCACAATCCAAGTCGCAGCAATCGAAAGATGCGCGGCTTTTTTTTCGCCTGCAAAAAGGCGGTTGAAAAGGCCACTGGTGTGGCATCGCAGGTCCTGCGGCTCTGAGGGCCTCTCTGGGAGACCCAGCCGCTCGAAGTGAATGCGTGAATGCGCTTGGGGGACCCTGTTTCCATCCGGTACGGAACTTGCTGCAAACCGCCTGGCCACTGGTTCGACCCCGTGGACGTTCTACACAACAAGGAGTTTTCGGTATGAGTACAAGGCGTCGTATTGTTCAAGCGTGTCTGGCAGCCATTCCTGCGGCCATCGTGGCGGGCAGCCCTGTGGCGGCGCTGGCGCAGGCCAAGCTCAAGGTGGCGGCGGTCTACACCGTGCCCTACGAGCAGCAATGGGTCAGCCGCATCCACAATGCGCTGAAGGCGGCCGAGGCGCGTGGCGAGATCGAGTACAAATCCAGCGAGAACGTGGCCAATGCCGACTATGAGCGCGTGATGCGCGAATACGCCACCGGCGGCGCGCAGCTGATGTTTGGCGAGGTGTTCGGCGTGGAGGCCGCTGCCCGCAAGGTAGCCAAGGATTTCCCCAAGATGGCCATCGTGGCTGGCTCGTCCGGCAAGATCCAGACGCCCAACTTCAGCGTGTTCGACAATTACATCCAGGAGCCTGCCTACCTCACCGGCATGATTGCTGGCGGCATGACCAAGACCGGCAAGATCGGCATGGTCGGGGGCTTTCCGATCCCCGAGGTGAACCGTCTGATGCACGCCTTCATGGCGGGCGCCAGGGAGACCAATCCCAAGGTGGAGTTCACCGTTACCTTCATCAACAGCTGGTTTGACCCGCCCAAGGCCAAGGAAGCGACCTTTGCCATGATCGACAAGGGCGCCGACGTGCTCTACGCAGAGCGCTTTGGCGTGAGCGATGCCGCCAAGGAAAAGGGCAAGCTCGCCATCGGCAACGTGATCAATACGCAGGACAAGTACCCCGACACTGTGGTTGCATCCGCCCTGTGGCATATGGAGCCGAGCGTGGACCGCGCGATCAAGGCCGTCAAGGACGGCAGCTACAAGGCGGAAGACTACGGCCCGTACTCGATGATGAAATACAAGGGCTCGTCGCTCGCGCCGCTCGGTACCTTCGAGAAAAAGGTGCCTGCCGATCTGGTGACCAAGGTCAAGGCCAAGGAAGCCGACATTCTGGCTGGCAAGTTCACCGTGAAGGTGGACGACTCCCAGCCCAAATCCACCGCCAAGTAAGGCGGCGTGCAGTGCACAGGGCGTGACGGGCCAACCCCGGAGCGGCCTGCGCACGCTTTGGTATCAAAAGAATAGCGCATAGCGCTTTTCTGCATTGGGTTTTATTGGTTTTCTAATGAAAAACCAATAGCCGCAAGCGCTGCTAGCTATTCTTTTTCCGCTTGATCATTCATTCTGGTGAACCGACACCAGAGAGCTGCACCCAGCACCACAGCGGTGCACAACCGGCGCTCCCGTGCCCCACACCATGCCGCCTTCATCATCTTCCGCCGCGCAGCCCGATCTGCCCGTACTGCAGCTGCACGGCATCACCAAACGCTTCGGCCCGCTGGTTGCCAACGATGCCATCTCGCTCACCCTGCACCGGGGCGAAGTGGTGGCATTGCTGGGCGAAAACGGGGCGGGCAAATCCACCCTCATGTCGATCCTGTTCGGGCACTATGTGGCCGATGAAGGCCATATCGATGTGCATGGGCAGCCCCTGCCGCCCGGGCAGCCGCGTGCATCGCTGGCTGCTGGCATCGGCATGGTGCACCAGCACTTTGCGCTGGCAGACAACCTGAGCGTGCTCGACAACATCATGGTGGGCAGCGAATCGCTGCTGCGCCCGGCATCGGCCACCGCGCAGGCACGCGCCAAACTGGTGCAGGTGGCCGCGCAGTTCGGGCTGCCGGTGCAGCCCGATGCGCGAGTGGCGGGCCTGACGGTTGGCGAGCGCCAACGGGTGGAAATTCTGAAGGCCCTGTACCGGGGCGCGCGCATTCTGATCCTGGACGAGCCCACTGCCGTGCTTACGCCCCAGGAGAGCGAAGCGCTGTTCGCCACCCTGGCGCAGATGGTGGCCCAGGGTCTGTCGATCATCTTCATCAGCCACAAGCTGGGCGAAGTGCTGCGCGTGGCCGACCGCGTAGCCGTGCTGCGCCATGGCAAGCTGGTGGCCGAGGCACCCACGGCAGGCACCACACAGGCGCAACTCGCACAATGGATGGTGGGCGAGGCAGTGGCCCTGCCCGAGCGCCGCCCTGCGCAGAGCGTAGGTGCCAGCGTGTGCCAGCTGAGCCATGTACACACAGTGCTCAGCAAGAAAAGCACGGCGCGTGACCGCCTCGTCGATGTATCGCTCGATCTGCGGGCGGGCGAGATCGTTGCCATCGCCGGTGTCTCGGGCAACGGCCAGGTGGCGCTGGCCGATGTGCTGTGCGGCATGCGCCGTGCGGGCAGCGGTACGGTCAGCTACCAGGGGCGGCCGATGCCCGCGTCGCCCGTCGCGCTGGTGGCACAGGGCGTGGCGCGCATTCCGGAAGACCGCCACAGCACGGGCGTGGTGGGCGATCTGCCGGTATGGGAAAACGCCGTCTCCGAACGGCTGCGCAGCCGCTGGTTCTCGCGCCTGGGCTGGGTGAGGCGCGCCGCAGCGCGTAGCCAGGCCCAGCACGTATCCACGCAGTTTGATGTGCGCGGCGGAGGGCTTGATGCGCCGGCGCGCTCACTGTCGGGCGGCAATATGCAAAAGCTGATTCTGGGCCGGGCCTTGCTGGCGCCACAGGCGCAAGGCCCAGGTGGAGAGCAGGGTGCTCCGCGCCTCATCGTGGCGCACCAGCCCACCTGGGGGCTCGACATCGGCGCCGTGCGCTTTGTGCACCAGCAACTGCTGGCTGCGCGCGATGCAGGGGCTGCCGTACTGCTGATATCGGACGACCTGGACGAAGTGCTGGCCCTGGGCGACCGCATTGGCGTGATGCACGAAGGCCACCTGTCGCCCGCGCTGCCACACGCCGAGTGGAGCCGCGAAACCATTGGCCTGGCGATGGCGGGGGCTGGTGTGCCCGCTGCTCGCGAGGCGTGAGAGATTGCCATGCGATTAGAAAAAAGACCCACCCCTTCCAAAGCTGCCATGGTGGCTGCGCCGCTGGGCGCTGTGTTGTTTACCTTGCTGGTCAGCGGCCTTTTAGTGCTGTGGGCGGGCGCGCCCGTGGGGGCCACGTACGCGGCGCTGTTCAAGGGCGCGTTTGGTTCGCTGTTTGCGCTGTCGGAGACGCTCACCCGCGCCGTGCCGCTGATTCTGACGGGGCTGGCCGCTGCCGTGGCCTTTCGTGCGCGGCTGTTCAACATTGGCGCGGAAGGCCAGTTGTATGCCGGCGCGGTGGCGGCTGTTGCCGTGGGCGGCATGCATGGGGGCACCGGGTTCGAGCTGCCGATGTACCTGCTCTTTCCGCTGATGCTGCTGGCAGCCGCTCTGGCCGGTGCAGCCTTGCTGCTGGGCCCGGCCCTGATGAAAACGCGCCTGGGCGTGGACGAGGTGGTGACGACCTTGCTGCTCAATTTTGTGATGCTGCTGCTCGTGGCCTATCTGCTCGACGGTCCGATGAAGGACCCGATGGCCATGGGCTGGCCGCAAAGCGTGGCGCTGCAGGGCGATCTGGAATTGGGCAAGCTCATCCCGCAGACCCGCCTGCACACCGGCTTGGCGGTAGCCGTGGGACTGGCGGTGGCGCTGTGGCTGCTGCTGCAACGCACGGTGGCGGGGTTTGATATCCGCGCAGCCGGTGCCAACCCGCGCGCTGCCGCATTTGCAGGTGTGCCGGTCACCCGAACGGTGGTGCTGGTGGCGCTGCTGTCAGGCGGGCTTGCGGGCCTGGCCGGGGCCATCGAGGTGGCGGGCCGCACAAGCTATCTCACGCTCGATATGTCGCCCGGCTACGGCTACAGCGGCATCGTGATTGCCATGCTGGCCGGACTGCACCCGCTGGGCGTGGTGGCGTCTGCCATCTTTGTGGCCGGCATGCTGGTGGGGGCCGACAGCATGAGCCGTGCCGTGGGCGTGCCCAATGCGATTGCCGATGTGATCGTGGCTGCGTCGCTGCTGTCGGTGCTGGTGGCCAGCCTGCTGACCCAATACCGCCTGCGCAGAAAGTGAGAAGCGCCATGTTTTTAGAAAAAACAGCCGCTGGCGCCCATCTGGTAAGCGCTATTTGCTATCGAAATGAGAGTATTGCAGTGCGAGGTGCGGCATGAGCGATTTGATGGACATTCTGGCCAATGGTGCCTTCTGGGTGGCCGTGCTGCGCACCGCCACACCGTTGTTGCTGGGCACCCTGGGGGTGCTGCTGTGCGAGCGGGCCGGTGTGCTCAACCTGGGGATCGAAGGCATCATGGTGGCGGGGGCCTTCACCGGCTGGCTCACGGTGTATGCGGGCCATGGCCTGTGGACTGGCGTGCTGGTGGCGGCGCTTGCTGGCATGGTGTTTGGCGCGCTGCACGCATGGTTGACGGTAGGGCTGGCGCTGTCGCAGCACGTCTCGGGTCTGGGCATCACCATGCTGGCCACGGCCTTGTCGTATTACGGCTACCGCGTGAGTTTTCCGAAGGTGAACACGCCGCCCACCATCACGCCGTTCGAAGCCATGGATTGGCTGCCGATACCGATTCTGGGCGAGCAGACGGCGCTTACCTTGCTGGCGCTGCTGCTGGTGCCGTTGCTCGCCTGGGTGCTGATGCGCACACCGCTGGGCCTGGCCGTGCGCATGGTGGGCGAAAACCCGCAGGCGGCTGAAGGGCAGGGCATTCCGGTGATGGCGGTGCGCAGTGGCGGCATCATTGCGGGCTCTGCGCTGATGGGCGTGGCGGGCGCCTTCCTTACCCTCTCGGCGTTCAATGCCTTTTTCTTCAACATGATCAATGGCCGTGGCTGGATCTGCGTGGCGCTGGTCGTGTTTGCGTCGTGGCGGCCGGGCAAGGCACTATTGGGGGCGCTGCTGTTTGCGTTTTTTGATGCGCTGCAGCTGCGACTGCAGCAGTCGGGCGACGGGCTGCTGCCGTACCAGTTTTACCTGATGCTGCCGTACCTGCTGTCCATCCTGGCCCTGGTGCTGGTGGCCCGCAAGGCAGCCTATCCGCAGGCGCTGATGAAACCCTATCGCAAGGGTGAGCGCTGAACTATTGTTTTCATAGCAATCAGCGCTTGCCAGTTGTGCGCCAGAAGCCGGTTTGGCACCAAGACGCACCTTAAAAGGACAAAAAATGCTCGATCTCCTCATCACCAATGCCACGCTGCCCGATGGCCGGCAGCGCATGTCCATCGCCGTGCAGGGCGGCAAGATCACCGAAGTGACCGAAGGCCTGCAGGCGCCTGCACACGAGGTGGTGGACGCCCAGGGCCTGCTGCTGACCCCGCCCTTTGTCGACCCGCACTTTCACATGGATGCCACGCTCAGCTACGGCATGCCGCGCGTGAACGAAAGCGGTACCTTGCTCGAAGGCATCGCGCTGTGGGGCGAGCTCAAACCCCAGCTCACGCACGAGGCGCTGGTGGAGCGTGCCCTGGCCTACTGCGACTGGGCCGTGGCGCGCGGCCTGCTGGCCATCCGCAGCCATGTGGACACCAGCGACCCGAGCCTGCTGCCCGTGGAGGCCATGCTCGACGTGCAAAAGCGCGTGGCCCCCTACATCGACCTGCAACTGGTTGCCTTTCCGCAAGATGGCGTGCTGCGCACCCCCGGCGGGCTTGATAACCTCAAACGCGCCCTGGCCATGGGGGTGGATGTGGTGGGCGGCATTCCCCACTTTGAACGCACCATGGCCGATGGTGCCGAGAGCGTACGTATTCTGTGCGAGCTGGCAGCCGAGCAGGGCAGGCGCGTGGACATGCACTGCGACGAATCGGACGATCCGCACTCCCGCCATGTCGAAACCCTGGCCTACCACACGCAGCGCCTGGGCCTGCGCGGCCGTGTCACCGGCTCGCACCTCACCTCCATGCACAGCATGGACAACTACTACGTCAGCAAGCTCATACCGCTGATGGCAGAAGCCCAGCTGGGCGTGGTCAGCAATCCGATGATCAACATCACCTTGCAGGGCCGCCACGACACCTATCCCAAGCGCCGTGGCATGACCCGTGTGCCTGAGCTGATGGCCGCGGGCCTGACCGTCGCCTTCGGACACGATTGCGTGATGGACCCCTGGTACAGCCTGGGCAGTGGCGACGCTCTGGATGTGGCCCACATGGGGCTGCATGTGGCGCAGATGACGAGCCGCACCGGCATGCAGCAGGCCTTTGATGCGATCACCCGGAACCCGGCCCAACTGCTGGGCCTGCAAGGCTACGGGCTGGAAGCGGGTTGCAATGCAGACTTTGTGCTGCTGCACGCCCACAACCCCATTGAAGCCCTGCGCCTGAAGGCCGCCCGCCTGGGCGTCTGGCGCCGTGGTGTCCGGATTGCAAGCTCGCCAGCGCCGGTGGCGACATTGAATCTAGCCGGACGACCGGCGGCTGTGTCGATGCTGCGCTGATCGTACGCCGGGCGCCCTGATACGGCGCAATGGCGGCTACCAGGCCACAGGGCATTCCGTGGCTGCAAATATCGATAGGCCATGGCGCAAAGCCATTCAGGCCACGCCGATGCGATTGCGCCCCTTTTCTTTGGCCTGGTACAGCCCGGTGTCTGCACGCTGTATCAGGGCAATGGGTGCGGTGGTGTCCTGCTCGGGCACCATCGTGGCTACACCGACAGAGATGGTCAGTGTGGCGCCGGGTGCGGGCAGCACATGGGCAATGGCCAGGGCCTGGACGGCACGCCGTGCACCATCGGCCAGCGAGCAGGCGCCTTCGTGGGAGGTATTGGGCAGGATGATGGCGAATTCTTCGCCGCCATAGCGGGCCACCATGTCACCGGAGCGGGAGCACGATTGTGCGAGAACCTGGGCTACGCTGCGCAAGGCTTCGTCGCCCATCACATGGCCAAAGCTGTCGTTGTAGGGTTTGAAGTAGTCGACATCGATGATCAGCAGGGAGAGCTCCAGCTGCTCTCGCCGCGCACGCTTCCACTCAAGGTCCAGTTGCTCATCGAAATGCCGGCGGTTCGACAGGCCGGTCAGACCGTCGAGCTTGGTCATGCGCTGCAAGGCAAGGTTGCTTTCCACCAGCTGCTGCTGGCTCAGGCGCAATGCCTGGTTGGCCAGGTCGCGTTGCTTCAATGCCAGATAGGCGCGGGAGTGGTAGCGGATGCGTGCGATCAGCTCGACCGCATCGGGCAGTTTGACGAGGTAGTCATTGGCGCCGATCGCAAATGCCTGGCTTTTGATCTTGGGGTCTTCCTTGGACGACAGCACGATGATGGGGAGATCGCGCAGTTTCGGGTTGCTGCGATACTGGCTCACCAGGATCAGTCCATCAACACCGGGCATCACCAGGTCCTGCAGGATGACGGTCGGCTGGATGCGCTCGGCCATCTCAACGGCTTGGTTCGCGTCGCCGCAGTAGTGGAAGGTGACTCCCGCCTCCTGGGTCAGCATGCGCCGTACGGCCTCCCCGATGATGGCCTGGTCGTCCACCAGCAGAACGCTGACGGCGAACTCGTCCGGCTCCGGGAGGGACATGTTGTCGGGCAGGGTTGGAATGTGAATCATGGATTTCTCTTTACGGCTATCCAGCGACATAGTTCGGCCAGGCGATGGGGTATGCGGTCCAGAGGCAGGATTTCGGCGGCCGCATCGATGGCCACGGCAGCCTTGGGCATGCCCCATACCACGCTGCTGGACTGGTCCTGGGTAATGGTGGCAAAGCCGCGTTCGCGCATGGCCTTGAGGCCATGGGCCCCGTCGCGCCCCATGCCGGTCAGCAGCACACCGATGGCATCGCCTCGCCATTGTTCGGCGAGGCTGTGAAAGAAGACGTCGATCGACGGACGGTAGATCTGCTCGTCGGGCTTGGGGGAGTACTGCAGTTCGCCACGGCGGCTTACCGTCAGGTGTTCATTGCGGCCCGCCAGCAAAACCACACCCGCCTGGGGCATCTCTCCTGCCTCGACCAGCCGTACGGGTAGCGCCGATTCACGTGCCAGCCATTCAGCCATGCCGGCCGAGAATTTGTCATCCAGGTGCTGGACCAGCACCACAGCGGCATCAAGATCCGCCGGCAATTCGTGCAGCAACTGGTTGAGCGTCGCAGGCCCTCCGGCGGAAGCGCCGATTGCAATCAGGCAGGGGCGCTGCGAACTGGTGCGCGGGGCGCGGTGGGCGGGGGGCTGCTGGGAGGTGGTCAGCCAGGCGATGTTCTGGATCTTTCGCAGCAGCAGCGCGGGATTGAATGTGCTGCTGCCAGCCAATTCGGGCAGGTGAACCACATCGAGCGCGCCATGGCCCAGGGCATTGAACGCCCATTCGGTATTGAGCTCGGTCGCCAGATCGAGCAGCAGCAAAGGGCAGGGGGCTTCGTCCATGATCCGCCGCGAGAACGCAACCCGGTCGGCGGTGCCCAGTTGCAGCAGCAGCAACTCGGGAGGGGTGTCACGGCACAGGCGCAGTGCCTGGGCCTCGTCCTGCGCGACCCAGTGGATGTCGTGCGGAGGCGCCAGAGCCCGTTCGAGGCGCTGTGCCAACTCAGGGGTGTTGACCATCAATCCAAGTTTCATTCAACGGCCTCGCCGATCAGCATTTGTACTGCTTCTAGTAATGTTTCATCGTGAAAGCTCGACTTGGCAAGGTAGTAGTCGGCTCCCGCATCCAGACCGCGTCGGCGGTCTTCTTCCCGGTCTTTGTAGGACACAACCACCACGGGCATGGACTGCAGTTGTGCATCACGTCTCACCAGACCTACCAGCTCGATGCCGTCCATGCGAGGCATGTCGATATCGGTCACCAGGAGGTCGTATTTTTCGGACCGAAGGATGTTCCAGCCATCCATGCCATCGACTGCCACGGAGACCTCGTAGCCGCGCCCGACCAGGAGCTTGCGCTCCAGCTCACGCACGGTCAGCGAGTCGTCCACGACCAGGACGCGCTTGCGCCGCAGCGACGGTCCTCCGGACAGCCGTGCAACCCGTTCGACCTGGCCTGCACCCAACAGCTTGTCAGCGGAGTTGAGCAGGTCATCCATATCGATGATGAGCACCGGGCTGCCGTCGTCGAGCAGTGCACCTGCCTCCACGCCGCGCAGCAGGCCCAGACGGGGATCGATGGGCACCACGGCCAGGTTCTGTTCGCTGATGACGCGGTCCACCGCAATGGCGAGGCTGCGATCGTGGTGCGGCACCAGAACCACCGACAGCCCCAGTGGATCGGATTTTCCCTGTGGCAGTTGCAAAAGCTGGTGGGCGGCGACCAGGCCGACAGCGAGGTCGCGCACCCAGACATGCTGCTGGCCTTCGACCATGCTGACGGCGTCTGCAGGAATGCGCAGAGTCTGTTCCACCTGCGCGAGGGGCAGCGCAAGGGCTTCGCCCCCGACCTCCACCACCAGGCAGCGCAGCATCGACAGGGTCAGCGGCAGTTGCAGCTGGAACACGGTTCCACGCCCTTGCTGCTGGCGAACGCGGATGGTGCCGCGCAGCTGGCGCAGCGTATGCTGGACCACATCAAGCCCCACGCCCCGGCCGGAAATCTCGCTGACTTTTTCGTTGACGCTGAAGCCCGGCAGGAACAGAAAAGCCAGTAATTCCTCCTCGTGCATGCGTAGGGCCATGGCTTCGGTGGCCAGCTTGCGTGCGATGACGGTGGCGCGTACGCGATCAAGATCCACGCCGCCCCCGTCGTCCTCGACTTCCAATACCAGAAGCCCGGCGGCATGCCGTGCGCGCAGCACCAGGTTTCCCTGCACGGGCTTGCCGCTGGCCAGGCGCTGCGCGGGGCTCTCAATGCCGTGGTCCACCGCATTGCGCAGCAGCTGGATCAGCGGCGCCTCCAGTACCTCCAGCACATCGCGGTCGCCCTGTATGTCTTCGCCTTCCAGGTTCAGCCACACCTCTTTGCCCAGGCTGCGACCGAGGTCGCGCACCATGCGTGCCTTGCCGGCCATCAGATCGGCGCAGGGGCGCATGCGCGAGGCCAACACGGTGTCATACATGCGTTGGCTGCGCTGCTCGAAGGACCAGCCAAAGCTGTCGAAAGCTTCCGTGTGTTGCTGCAGGTGGCTTTTTGCCTCCAGCGTCCAGTGACTCGCATCGGACAGCAGGGCCTTGGCGCGGGGCGGCAGATCCTGCCCCAGCAGGGCATCACGCAGGCCATGCAGGGAGCGATCCAGATGGTCTTGCAGGCGCTTGAGGCGTGCCAGATCCTGGCTCAGGGATTTGGTGCGCTGCGCCGCCACCAGTGAGCGCCCCGCCAGATCGAGCATGTGGTCGAGGCGTTCGGCCGACACGCGCAGTATGCGGTCGTGCAGCTCGCCAGGAGGCTCGGGCTCGGTGGTTTCAATGACGGCGGCTTTCTCTGCAGGCGCTGGCGTGGGGGCAGGCCAGGCATCTGGTATTTCTGATGTTTCTGGTGCTTCATCCTGCTGCGCATCTGCCGCCAGAATGGCTTGCAGTGCAGCCAGACCTTCGACATTGGCGCCTTCGCTCAGTTGTCGCAAGGCATCTGAGGCGCGTAGCAGCGCATCGATGCGTGTCGTGTTCAGGCGGAGCTTGCCGCTCTGGGCGGCGACCAGCAAGTCCTCCATCACATGGGCCAGGGATACGGCGGCGTCGAGCCCGACAATTCGCGCTGCGCCCTTGAGCGAATGCGCTGCGCGCATGCAGGCTTCCAACTGGGTGGGGTCGGCAGGCTCCCGCTCAAGAACCAGCAGGCCGGTATTCATGACCTGGGTCTGTGCTTGCGCTTCCTGCCGGAATAACTCCAGCATGGAGCTGTCTTGATATGCATCAAGGCTCATGGCTTCACCTTTGGAGCCCAGAGGGCGCGGTGGAACGCTGGCATGGCTTGCTGGCTCATCGGAGGCTCCTCAACAAGGCCTGCGACAGGAGATCGGCATCGAGCACGGTGACACTGCGCTGCTGCCACTGCGTCACGGCAGAGGCCAGCTGGCTTGCTGCCAGGCCGCTGGCATGGCTGGTTTTCTGCAGCATGGCGTTCGCCAGCGTGTATATGCCTTCCACCGCCTGGACCTCGGTGACCAGCGCGCCGCCGGGTGCGTCCAGTATCAGCATACGGGGGCGGTCCTGCGGCGTGGTTTCGGTAGCCAGCCCCAGCACCACCTCCAGCGCCAGGCAGGGAACCAGCGTGCCCCGTACATTGCACAGGCCTCGCAGCGATCGGTTGCGGGGGTATGGCAGTCCGTGAACGGGCACCGGCACGGAAACCTCCAGCAACAGCGTGGAGGGAACGGCCAGCCAGTTTTGCCCCATGCGAAAGATCAGGGCCGACAGGGTGCCGCCCTCCGTCTGGGAGGCAGGCTGCTGGTCTTCGGTAGATGGCTCATCCATCGCCTCCAGGTGCAGTTCATGCCGATCGAGCAGCTGGGAGGCAGCCTCGGCATGGCGCTCGCAGTTATGGCAGTGCACATGCTGGAGCAGCCGCTCGCAGGACCGGTCGCCGCGAACACCGATGCGCTGCCAGCAGGCATCAATCGCCTGGGACTCTGGCGTGAAAATGGAATCAGGACTTGCCGGCATCGTGGGTTTCTCGTTGCTTCAGCCGCTGCTGCAATCGCGCCGCGCCGCTGTGGTCTCCGTGCGTCACCAGGAGGGCTGCCAGGTGTGCCAGCGCACGGGCGTGGTAGGGATCCAGGTAGAGGGCCTTGCGGTAGTGACGCAG
Organism: Comamonas sp. 4034; assembly: GCF_050434545.1. NCBI lineage: Bacteria > Pseudomonadati > Pseudomonadota > Betaproteobacteria > Burkholderiales > Comamonadaceae > Comamonas > Comamonas sp. 4034. The sequence continues at coordinate 59,590 of NZ_JBNDIT010000011.1, forward strand.
TGCGGTATCGGTCTGGCCTGCGCCGTCACAGATCAGTCCCCACCAGAAGAACAACTCGGCAGACGGCCCATGCTGGGCCAACTGCCGCGCACAGGCACCAAGCGCTTCTGCGCTGCGTCCCGCATTGGCGAGCGCGGCAATTTTGCTCAGGCCGGCGGCGGCATCCGCTCCTGCTGGTGCATCCCCTCTGGTGACGGGCGATGGCGCCGGATGGCGCGCTGCAGCCATGGCACGGGGCGGCACCGGCAATGGGATTCTCGGCCTGGCCGCGGCAGGCAACACGGGGCGCGGTGCCATCTGGGGGCTGGACGGGCTGCGCCGGCGGAACGCGAAACTATGCGCTGCGTCGAGCGATTCGAAGCCTTGCTGGCTCAGCATGCCTGCTTCGGCAGGCCCGGCAAACAGAAGCCCATCGGTGTGCAACCAGCGCTTGAGATTGGTCAAGGCGCGCAATTGTGTGGGCTGGTCAAAGTAGATCAGCAGATTGCGACAGAACACGATGTCGTAGGTAAGCAGCGAAGGCGACACGATGCTGTCGAGGATGTTGCCGCACTGAAAGTTCACCATGGCGCGCAGCCTCTCGTGAATACGGTGGGTGCCGTCCTCTTCCCGTTGAAAGTAGCGCTCGCGGATGTCCGGGTCATCGCCGCGAAAGGCATTCACGCCGTATCTACCGAGAGCCGCCTGTTCTATGCCGCGCTGGCTGATATCCAGTGCATCGATCTGAAACTGCTCTGCGGAAAAATCGGCATCAAGCATGGCAATTGCCATGGAATAGGGCTCTTCACCACTGGAGCAGGGCAGGCTGAGCAGGCGCAGGGGCCGTCCGATGGCGAGCCTGCGCTGCAGCGCTCGCGCTTGCGTGGCCAGCAGGGCGAATGACTCCGGGTAGCGAAAGAACCAGGTCTCCGGAACCACAATGCTCTCGATCAGGGCACGTTGTTCCGTGGGTGATTGGCGGACATGGCTCCAGTAGGCCTCTTCGTCCATGGCGCTGGCCTTCAGCCGCTGCCGCAGCGCGCGCTCGACCGCACCCCGGCCCAGCGTGCTCGCATCGAGCCCGATGAGCGACCGCAGAAGTTGTTCCAGTCTTTCAATCATGCGTGCCTGTCTTCCGGCGGAAACAGCATTTGGGCGACGTCCGGAGGCAATAGTCCTTCAATGGAGATGCGTTGAATCACATCGCCCGGGCCCTGGGCCTGCACCGAGCCGAGATAGGGCACTCCTGCATCCAGGCCCATGGGTTGCTGCGCGAGGCTGGGCAGGCGTACCACCTGGTTGGCCTTTTCGAGGATCAGGCCCAGGGACTGGGTGGGCGAATAGTGCAGCAGCACCAGGCGGGTGTTGATGCTGTGCCGGGCCATGTGGCCAAAGATGCGCTGGCACAGATCCAGCACTGGAATGATCTCACCACGGTAGGACAGCAGCCCCGCCACCCAGGCCGGAGCCTCTGGCACATGCTTGAGCCGTTGCAGGGGCATGACTTTGCGCACCACGCTGGCAGGCAGAGCGTAGCGGTCGGCGCCCAGGCTGAACAGCAGGTGCAGCGGCGCAGGTTCCGGTGCGGAAGTCAATGCCACAATTCAGACCTTGAAGCGGCTGACTCCGCTGCGCAGGTTGTTGGCGACATCGCTCATGTTTTCAATGGCCATGCCAGCCTGGTGCAATGATTCGACGGTTTGGCCGCTCGCCTCGGTCAGCTGACTCAGTGCCTGTTCGATCTGCTCAGCACCGCTGGACTGGGTCTGCATGCCTTCGCTGACCTGCTGCATCTGCGGGGCCAGAACCTGAACCTCGTGGATGATCTGGGACAGCTGGTCGCCGACCTGGGTCATTTCGGTATTGCCACGGCGCATTTCCTCGGAGAACTTTTCCATGCCCATGACGCCTGCGGATACCGCAGACTGAATTTCGCGCACCATCTGTTCAATGTCGTAGGTGGCGACGGCGGTCTGGTCCGCCAGTCGGCGCACTTCGGTGGCCACCACGCCGAACCCGCGGCCATATTCGCCCGCCTTCTCGGCCTCGATGGCGGCATTCAGGGAAAGCAGGTTGGTCTGGTCGGCTACCTTGACGATGGTGGTGACGACCTGGTTGATGCCGCCGGCCTTTTCGTTGAGCAGGGCGAGCTTGGCGTTGACCAGTTCGGAAGCGCTGGTCAGCTCCTGCATCACCTCTGCCATGCGCACCACGCCCCGGTGGCCAGAGCCGGCCAGTGTCGCGGTCTGTTCGGAGCGGGCCGAGACATCGCCCATGGTGCGCACCAGCTCGCGAGAGGTCGCGGCGATCTGGCGCGAGGTGGCCCCAATTTCACTGGTGGTGGCGGCAGTTTCCGTCACCGTGGCCTGTTGCTGCTTGGTGGTGGCGGCGACCTCGGTGATGGATGTGGTCAGCTGCACAGAAGAGCGCTGCGCTTGCACCACCAATTCACGCAACGACGTCACCATGCCGTTGAAGCCTTCTTCAATGGCGGCGAATTCATCGCGGCGGCTGAGGTTGAGCTTGCTGGAGAGGTCGCCGGTGCCCAGGGTCTTCATGGCGGCCAGCGTCGCTTCAATAGGGCGCATGATCGAGCGGTGCAGCAGCAGGCCGCAAACGATGGCCAGCACCAGAGCCAGCACCAGGGCGCCGACGGCCAGGCGTTGGTTGGAGCCCGCGATCTCCTGCATTATCTCCATGGCCTCGATCACTTCATGCTGGTTCATGTCGACAATGCCGCTCACCTGTTCCTGGGCCTTGCGCCACTGGGGCAGCATCTGCTCATTGCGCAATTGCGCAGCCTGCGCAATCTGGCCGCGATCCAGAAAGTCCACCAGCTGATGCGCGTTCTTCTGGTATTCATCACGCGTGCGCGCGAATTCCGCAGTCGCATCTCGGTCTACCTGGCGGGTGATGGTGGCGAGGTAGCTGGAATAGGCCTTGTCCAGACTGGCTTCAATGGTGTTCAGCCTCGCCTTTCTTTCGGCGAGCACATCGCCAGCGCGCGATGCATTCGTCTCGGCCTCCCGCAGCAGATTGAGCGTCTGGTAGAAATGGAAGGCCAGATCCTGGCGCATCTGGCCTGCGAAGCCCATGCCCGCCAGATCCGAGGAGAGAACTTCGGCTGCCCGCTCATGGTTGGACGCTGCACGTAAATAAAAGGTGGTGGACATGCCGAACATCACCGCAATAATGAGTGCAAAACTGGCGGAAATCCGCTGGCTGACTGTTAGACCTCTCATCGTATGTCTTTCTGTAGAGCGTGCTCAAATTGTAATGGGCTGTGGGTTTCGATTCACATTTAATTACGAAACGCGGCCTATGTTACATAAGCCGGATTGTGAATGAAATTCCCCCAAAGCTCCAGGCTGCGGACGTAGTTATATATCGCCGCAGCACCTGCAACTGTGGCAACAGAGAATGTCCAAAATGCTTGGGGTTTGATGCATGGCACTATGTTTGTTGTTTTCCTAATACCAATCCCGCAGACATTGCCAGTAGGGATGCGGGAATGAGCGCTATCGCACATGCAGTTAAGGCCTTGACATGGAGATGATCTAGAGGAACGACAGCCAACACGGCAACTGCAGCCAAGCGGCTGCCGCATGGGCGTTTGTCCTTGGCGGGTCTGAATTCGTTTTCTGCTCTGCAGCCACACCCATGCATCGAAAGGCATCAGCCTCTCGTCAGGCACGCGCCAGGGGGTTTTGCAGAGCGGCCCTTAGGATACATGCATTCAATCACCTCGCAGAGCTTTATTGCGCCTGGCTTCCCGGTACATGTATCCGCCAATTTCTGCAAGGGCGCGCATGTCGGGCTCTGGCAGATAGCCTTCGACATCGTGCATCAGGCGAGCAAGCAGGGCCAGCGCGAGGAGATCGTCAACACGTTCCAAGCTGGAGGCTGAAAAAAAATGCCACCCGGAGGTGGCAAAGTTCACTGTAAAAAGGCCGATCCTGGAGGTTCAGGATGTCGTGCATAAACGTTTGGGAGAGGGAGAGGCACGAACTCGGCACAAATCTCTATGGAAATATTAGCCTAAATCTATCAAATTGATAGTTTTGTTTGTGTCTTATTTACTACCAATTGGTAAAAAAAGAGCCCGCGTTCTGCGGGCTCAAGCTTGGGCTAGCTCTGATGTGCTTCTTCTTCACTCCCTCTCCGGAGTAATATAATAATAGATCAAATGAATCAAAAATTGATTTTGATTGTTTTAACAAATGTAAGTTTGGTGTAAGAAGCCCGTCCTGCATCACCTGGTGCCAACTTGCGGCAGCCATGGAAAAGGGGCGCGGTTGGTGTTCTGTGCAAGGACAACGGTTGCATTTCAGGGGGTTTTCCAGCCCCACTTGGCAAAAATGGCTTGTCCGCCAGGCGATTGCAGAAATTTCACGAATTCCTTTGCCTCGGGAAGTTCTGCTCCCCGATGGGTCAGCACAACACCGGTATCCCGGTAGATGCGGAAGGGCTCGTCCATCTCGACAAGTTGCGCTAGTTCCGGGTTTGCCACCTGCCAGATGTTCCAGATCAGCCACACATCGATGTCTGTCTGCTCGATCCAGCGCTTACGTGCCTCGGCGCTGTTGGCAGCTTCGGGCAGAAGGAGGTTCTTGCGGAAGGCCCTCAGCGTATCGATATCGCCGGTACGGCCGGCAACGTCTTCCCACAGGCCGTTCTGACCGGCGCCCGCAACGGCAAGAACCTTGATGCCGGGGGCGAGCACATCACGGAAGCCTTTGATGCCCTTGGGATTGCCGGGCCTCACCAGGATGGCGACAGGCCGCAGGTACAGGGGCTCTGCGTCCCGCAGATCGAAGATGCCGGGCATGGCCTTGGCGAAATCGCTCATCATGTTTTCGGCGCCGCTGAATACCACGTGGGCATCGTTTCTGGCCTTGTCCACCCACTGCGGCGTAGGCCCGGCGACGATGTTGACCGTGACCTTCCTGGCTTCGCCAAATTCCTTGGCCGCCTGCTTCATGGCTGGGGCGGGGCCGCCGGGCCCGTATACGTTGATCACTGGATCGGCGTGGGCAACATGGGATACGGCGAAGCCAATGCATGCTGCCAGCGAGACCAGCAGTGACTGGAGGGAAAGGCGAAAGTGTCTGGGTTTTTTCATGGTGCTTGTTCAATCGGATTCAAGGAGACAAGGCACGGCCATGGGTCTTTCAACCCTGGGCATGCAGACCGAGCTGGCAATGGATGGAAAAGATAAATGGAGGCAAGGAGATACCTTCGGTGGACGTTTGAGAGGTGCGGAATATTCCAGTCCCGCGCACAGGGGGCTGTAATACGGTGGCAACCACCTTCGGCGTTCCGCCAGAAGCAAGCCGCCAACTGGCTGGCTGCTGCGTGTTGCGCAGGGTCATCCGTGCTTGAGTTGCCGGTAGACCTCTTGCGAGACCCGCATCAGCTCTGCCTTGTCGGCACCCGCAGAGATGGCGTAACCCAGGTTGTCCTCCACCCAATAGAACACGTTGACGGGGCCATCCTGGCCGAACTTGAATTGCGCATCGCCTTGGCCGAGAACCTCGCGTGTCACATAGAGCGTCAGGCGCTGCCCGGCAGGGGTGCCGTACATGAACTGGGCGACCGGGCCATTGCCGCCGGGCAGAAGGCGCCCACCCATCAATTCATAGCCCAGCCCGGCCAATTGAGGCGGGCGTACTTCCGTCCCCATGCGTTTGGTGAGCCAGGTGACCAGTGCCTGCTCCTGGTCGGCGCCAATTTCCACGGGCCGACGGACATCCGGGCTGTACACGACGTGGGCAATGGCTGCACGTTGCGCAAACCCACTCAAAGCGCCATTGCTGGCGGCCACCGTCTGGGTGTGGCGCGCCAGGGCAAGCCGTGTCGTCTCAGCATCGACCGCACCCCGGATGGACCATGCCGACCCTGCGCTGACAACCGCAATCACCACACCGGCTGCCAGGCTGCGCCATGGAAACCTTGATGCTGCTGGTCGGAGTGGCAGGCCAAGAGGCAACGGCTCGTCGAGCACCGGGGCCAGCATTTCGCGCAGGCGCGCATTCTGCTGTTGCCAATCCTGCACACGGGCAAGCTCTTGCGGGTGTTCCGCGAGGTATTGTTCCACCTGGATGCGCCGCGCATGGGTCAGTTGCTGGTCTGCATAGGCGTGCAGATCGGCTTCTGTGACGGGTGGCACCGTGCTGGAGTCGAGGGCCTTGATCTGTGGGGTGTCCATGATCACTTCACGCGTTGAATTCTGTGGGAGGCGACCGTGACCTTGTCCGGGCTGCTGCCGCTTGCAGCAATCTCGTCGCGCAAGCGGGCACGGGCGCGGGAGAGGCGGGACATCACGGTGCCTATCGGCACGCCGACGACAGTGGCCACCTCCTGGTAGCTGAGCTCTTCGACACTGACAAGCAGCAGCACCTCCCGCTGCTCGGGAGGGAGCCGTTGCAACAGGCGATCGAGATCACGGACTTCCAGCGCGTCGGCCTGCTGCGGCCGCTGGGGCATTTCAGGAAGGTCGTCACCCACGCTGTCCTCGGGCCGGCTGCGCTGCGCACGGATGCGATCAATGAACTGGTTGTGCATGATGCCGAACATCCAGGCCCGCAGTTCACTGTGCTTTTGCCACATGGAAAAGCGCGACCAGGCGCGCTCCAGCGTATCCTGCACCAGGTCGTCAGCCCGGTCAGGGTCTGACATCAGCCCGCGCGCATACCGCCGCAGGCTGGGAATGCAGGCCACGATCTCCGCTTCGTCCTGTGCGCGCATAGAAGTCCAGGCAGGTTCAATCCAGATCAGCAGTGGCTGCGGCTTACTTGATGACGTGCCACACGCCCTTGAAATTATCGCCCGTTGCGTCGCCCGCCTTCTTGTCTGCTGCATAGGTATACAGCGGCTTGCCCTTGTGGGCCCATTGCTTGCTGCCGTCGTCGCGGGTGATCACGCTGAAGTCGCCTTCGGGTTTTGCATCGGCCGAGGCAGAGACTGCCGGCCACAACTCAATGCAGGGGCCATTGCACATGCTCTTGTTGCTGCCGGCCACGTCCTTGTCGAAAGTGTAGAGCGTCATGCCGCTGGCATTGACGAGCACGCCGCCAGCCATGGTGGCGACAGGCTCGGCCTGGGCCACGGAAGCAAAAGCGGCTGCAAGGGCCAGGGCCAGCACGGGGAGATTGCGAATTTTCATGGCGTATATCTTTCAAGATGAGGTGTAGGTATCCAGGTAGACGTACGCCGGGCTTTCGATATTCCACGGTGGCCGTAAATTTTTTTCGATGCTTCGCCACAGTCAGGGTTTCGACCCCAGGCCTTCGGAGATAAGCCATTGGAATACCTGCGAGACGATGGGAGAACGCGTCTGCCCCGCAACCCCTGACAGCCACCAGGTTGCCCCGGGCAGACGAGGGTACTGCTCAAGAATCTTCAACTGGCCGCGCACGAGGCTGGCATCGACGAGCAGGCGCGGCAGACAGGCGATTCCCCGACCCTCCAGAATGGCGTCCAGCACGAGGCGCGGGTCGTCATAGATGGCACGCTTGCGAAAGTGCGCGAGCGGCCCCAGAAAGACCGCGGCCGTTGCCTCGCCGGTCAGGCTCTCTTCCAGGCAGATCAGATCGGCGTGCAGATGGTGTTGGGCCTGCGCAAGAGGGGCAAGTTTCCCAGCCAGGTCGGTATTCGCCACCAGTACCCATTCGTCCTGCAGGAATGGTCTTTCGTCCAGACCCGCCTGCTGAAGCGGCCTGTCACTGATGGCGATATCGACATCGATTTCATCGACAAACCGGGCGCTTTCGTCCACGGACAGCAGCAGGCACAACTGCGGGTGCCGGGCTTCCAGGGCGCGCAATCTCGGCTGCAGCCAGCCGTGCAGCAATGGTGCGGGGCAAACCAGCACCACCAGACCCGGATCCAGGTAGGTGCTGATCCGGCCCAGGCCGCTGCGCAGGACGGTGAGCGTGCGTTGAACACTGCGCAGCAGCACCTCGCCGGCAACGGTCAGCTCCACACCACGGCCTGCGCGGCGAAACAGCGGTTGCATGATCTGCTCTTCCAACTGCTGCACCTGGTGACTGATGGCCGACTGTGTCACATGCAGCTCGTCTGCCGCTCGCGAAAAACTGCCATGCCGGGCCGCCGCCTCAAAGCCCATCAACAGTTTCAGCGAAGGAATACGATGTTCTGACATATGAGAAAAATTAATTTATTGAGGCAAATATTATCATTTGATCTCATATCTTGATCCATCCACAATGCGACCAGCCTGATGCGGAAGGGGTTTCCGTATCGATTCTGTAAGCGGACAAAGGATGGATGATGAGGACACGTCGATATTTCATGCGCCATTGCGCAGCGGGCGGCAGCGCGATTGCGGTAGGCAGCTTGCTGACCGCCTGTGGTGGCGGTGACGTGGGAGAGGCCGAAGCTCGGCCCCCTGCGGACAGCAGCAATGCCCACGGTCAGGGCGAGCAGGACCCAGCCAACGGCTGGCGCATGCCCGATGAGGCAGAAGCCCACAAGGCGACGTGGATGGCTTTCGGCGCCTCGGATGCCATCTGGTCACGTGCGCAAGTGCCACAGGTGCAACTGGCGTTGGCGCGCATTGCCAATGCCATTGCTGCCCATGAACCTGTCAACATGCTGGTGCGACAGGCGGAAATGGACAGCGCACGTCAAATGCTCGATGCGCGTGTCGTGCTCATTCCCGCCCAGATGGACGACCTGTGGATGCGCGATACCGGCCCCGTCTTTGTACGCAAGCAAAACGGCGAGCGGGCCTGCGTCAAGTTCAATTTCAACGGCTGGGGCAAAAAGCAGCAATCCGGCTTTGACGGCAAGGTGGCCGATGAGGTCAGTGCCAAGGCGCAACTGCCGCTGCTTGCCACGCGTCTGGTGCTGGAAGGTGGGGCGCTGGAGGTCGATGGCAAGGGCATGGCCATCATCACCGAGAGCTGTGTGCTCAATGACAACCGCAACCCAGGCTGGAGCAAGGCCGACTGCGAAGCGGAGCTGGGCCGTTTGCTGGGTATTCGCAAGGTGATCTGGTTGCCGGGCATCAAGAATCGGGACATTACCGATGCGCACACGGATTTCTATGCCCGCTTTGTGCGCCCTGGCGTGGTCGTGGCGCACCGGGAGATGCATCCGGACTCCTACGACTATGCGTTGACCCGGCGGCATCTGGATATCTTGCGCAGTGCCACCGATGCGGACAACCAGCCGCTGCAGATCGTGGTCATCGACGGTCCTGAGCAGATCCGGCCTGGAAACAATCCGAATACCTTCGCTGCAGGCTACATCAACTACTATGCGACCAGCAGCGCCATTTTTCTGCCGGAGTTCGGGGATGTAAATGCGGATGCTGGTGCCAAGGCGATATACATGCAGTTGTATCCAGGGCGTGAGGTGATCCAGATCAATATCGACCCCATCGCCGCTGGCGGAGGTGGCATTCATTGCACCACCCAGCAAGAAGTCATCTAAGAACCTGTTCAAAGAGAGAACAACATGCAAAGACGACAACTTCTTTCGGCAACCATGGGGCTGGTGGCAGGTACCACGGTGGGCCTGCCAGCTCTTTCTGCCCCTGCTGCCAATCCCGGATGGCGCATGCCGGACGAAGGGGAACGCCACACGGCGACCTGGATGGCTTTTGGTGCCAATGATGAGGTGTGGGGCAGGCGGCTGAAATCAGGGGCACAGGCCAATCTGGCGCGCATCGCACAAGCCATCGCCAGCGTCGAGCCCGTGCACATGCTGGTCAACGAGCAGGATTACGACCTGGCCGCGCGGCTGTGCGGCAACAAGGTCAACCTGGTGGTGCAACCCATTGATGACCTGTGGATGCGCGATACCGGACCGGTCTTCGTGAAAAATGCAGGCGGCGCGTTCTCTGGCGTGAACTTCAATTTCAATGGCTGGGGCAGAAAGCAGGAACACAGGGATGACGCGCGGGTCGCAGCCTTCGTCGCCGGCAGAGCTGGTGTCCCCATTCTGAAAAGCACCCTGGTGCTGGAAGGCGGCGGTATCGAAGTCGACGGCCAGGGAACGGCCATCATCACGGAAAGCTGTGTGTTGAACCCCAACCGCAACCCCGGCGTCAGCAAGGCGCAGTGCGAGCAGGAGCTGCAACGGGTACTGGGTATCGAGAAGGTCATCTGGCTGCCCGGCATTGCCGGCCGAGACATCACCGATGGCCACACGGATTTCTATGCCCGATTCTGTGCGCCCGGGATAGTGGTTGCGGGTTTTGAGAGCGACACCTCATCGCCGGAACATGCGATCACCCAGCGCCATCTCGATATCCTGCGCAAGGCCACGGACGTGCGTGGCCGCCAGTTGAAGGTGGTGCGCATGCCAGGGCCCGATTACGTGCGACCGCAATATGAAAACAAGGACTTCGCTGCCGGGTACATCAATTTCTACGTGTGCAATGGAGCGGTGATCAGCCCCGAATTCGGCCACGCGCAGGCCGACCGCAACACCAAAGCCATCCTGCGCGAGCAGTTTCCCGGGCGCGAGATCGTGCAACTCAATATCGACGCCATTGCCGCCGGTGGTGGAGGGATTCACTGCACCACGCAGCAGCAGCCAGCCTGAGAACGTAAACACGTTCTCAGGATTCGTCCGTGCTCAGGCAGCCGTAGCCACTGCCGCTTCGTCGATCAGCGCGGCGACATCCACGGGCAAGGAGGCAAGGGATGCGTGGCTTGCATTGAGCGTCACCACCTTGCGGGCATTCATGCGGGCTGACATCCATTTCTGGTTTTCGGGGGCAATCATGTGATCCTGGCTGGAGACCTGGTACCAGGAGGGTTTGTGCTTCCAGGCGGGGTCGGTCACGGGGTCGCCAAAGGTCTTTGCCAGCGGCGCCTTCTGGGTCACGGCCATCACCAGGCCTTCTTCCGCGGAAAGATCCTGGCAGAAGCTCTCATGGAACTTGTCAGCCTTCAGCCACAGATAGCCATCGCTGTCAGGCGCCAGATTCGGCGCTGCCACGGGCAGGTGCTGCTGCGTGATGCCGCCCGGGCTCTCTCCGGCATCGGGGGCAAATGCCGCAATGTAGACCAGCGCCTTCACATCGGGATGATTGCCTGCCTCGCTGATGACTGCGCCCCCATACGAGTGGCCCACGAGCACCACCGGGCCATTGACCTGCGCAATCATCTTGCGTGTTCTTTCCGCATCATCGGCAAGGGAGGTCAATGGGTTTTCCACTGCGCGGATGTCCGTGTAACCACGCCTGCTCAGTTCGAGTATCACCTTGGCCCAATGGGCGGCACCGCCCCAGAAACCGTGCACTAGTATGACCGTTGGTTTGCTCATGGCGCTATCTCTCCATTTCACTCGGGTGACCTGGGTTGGTGGAGGCTCTGGCACTGACGCGTACCCAGCATGCGCGTCAGAACAGCCGCGAATGTCAGGCCCCATGATGGATGGACAGTGGCACCAGGTCAACTCAGCGCGGGGACCCAGGCAAGTATTGGGGCAAAAGAAAACCACCCGAAGGTGGTTGTCGTTTCAGACGGATTGCCTGCGGATTGCGGCGATGCCCAGCAGGGCAAGCAAGGCAGCCATTCCCACCAAAGCCCACTCGCCCAGCGTTGGAACATTGGCGGGTTGTGCAGGCGGCTTGGGAGGGGCGATGATCTTGCCGGATGCCGCACTGCAGGTTTCCGTACCTGGTGATGTGCCGGTCTTTGCGGCCGGGGTCACGCAGTAGTAGAGGTACATATCCGCATCAGCGGCCTGCAGCGTGTACGACGTGCTTGCAGCTGCGCCGCCCGTAGAGCCACTGGCGACGGTGGTGCCGTCGCCGGAGCTGGCAATCGATGCATTGGGGCTGGTGACGAACTTGTAGGTGGTTCCTGCAGGATCTTCCACATCCGACTCGGTGTCCGCATAGGTGTAGGTTCCCGTCATGGTGGATCCGACCTGGGTGGCTCCCGAGATGGCGGGCACTGCAGTGGGTGCAACATTCGGGGCACATGCATTGGTGCCGGAGATGGCTGCGGCAAATCCCATGAAGTACGGGCTGCTCTTGACATAGACGGTGAGGGTGTTGGCGCCGGGCTGCCAGTCGGGCGAGGCCATGCTGGCAATCGTCAGCCAGCGGCCGGTGCCAAATCCGTTGTAGTTGAACTGGTTGGTTCCGCCGGCTTGTGGCAGACCCCAGGTACCGGCCCCACGCGCGAGCTGTGATTTGCCGTTGATGAAGATATCGACGACGGAGTTGTCTGCGCTGTAGGTCATTGAGGGCTGAAAGCTGCCCAGAGAGACGGTGGATGCAAGATTGAACTGCACCTGAAAGAGCCCATCGATGTTGCCGAAGTTCGAGCCATCGGTGTAGGGTTGGCTGCCAAAGGCATCCATGCCGATCCATTTGGCGGTGCTGCTGTTGGCAGGCGTACTGCTCCAGCTTGCTGTAGGGGTGGTCACCAGCTTCGCATCACCAAATGCACCCCAGTTGGCGGGATCGCTGCCAGAGTACGTGCGTAGGTATTGAAACTTCCAGTTCAGGTCTGTCGCAGGGTCGCCTGCACTGGTCTGTCCCGTGTTGAGTTGCGCAACCGAATTGGGCTTGCAGTCGATCGTCGGCAGAACCTGGGCTTGAACCTGCCCGGCAAACCAGAGGCCCGCCAGCAGAGATGAGGCGGCCCATCTGGCGCTAGTCAATTTTTTGATTTGCGACATTTATAGCCTTTTTCTATTAAAAACAAAAAATCATTCTAATAATAAATTTAAAGAATTTATCAATGAAATCAAATCAATTCTTAACGACTAAGCTGGAATTGCCAACGCAGCCTGCACTGGAGCGGACGAAGTGGGGGGCTGCAGCGTTGCCGTTGAATGCCTCGCCTGCGATGGGGCACCGTTACCCGGGGTGGAGCCTGTGAGTGCTTCTCTTTACATAGCGTAAGGCACAGATCGTTTGTGCACTGGAGTGCGAAACACGCTTGCATCGAAAAAGCGGATGCCATTGGCTGTTGCCAGCCAGATGGGCTTCACGGCACACCTGCCGGCGCAGTTGTGAGGGGCAAAAGCCCATTCGTGTCCTACGCGGGCAAAAGCGAAGGCGCACTAGGATCTGGTGTCTGCTTGCAACTGGAGGACACTGCGCCATGAACCCCACCGATTCTGCTGTCTCCGTGATCTGGAACACGATTGCCAAGGAGCTGTCCGACCTGCCCGACCTGGAGCAGGCGACACGCATTGTCTTCAAGCTGGTACTGGCGGCGCTGTTGGGCGGTCTGCTGGGGTTTGAGCGTGAAGCCAGTGGCAAGGCGGCGGGTTTGCGCACGCATATGCTGGTGGCCATGGGGGCTGCCATGTTTCTGGCGATTGCGCAGTTGCTGGGCGTGAACGCGCAGGAGTCCAGCCGGGTGATGCAGGGCGTGATTGCGGGCGTGGGCTTCTTGGGCGCAGGCGCGATCCTGAAATCGTCCAAAGGCGGCGAGGAAGATGTCAAGGGGCTCACGACAGCGGCCGGCATCTGGTTCACCGCCGCCATTGGCGTCGCCGTCGGTGTGGGCGAGGAGTCTGCCGCCATCTTCTGTACGGTGATTGCGCTTATCGTGCTGATGGTGGTGCCCTGGCTCACCAAGGATCGTTGGTCCAAAAAATAGAGCGCTGGTTCAATTCATTAAGCTATTAAATATATAGCAATTATGGATGTCTGATGGCAGCCGGGACAATGGTTTCGCTGAGGTCGTGTTTCTCAAGCCTCCTTGGCCATGCATAGGTTTTCCGTGCAGTCAAGGCAAAATTGGCCTTCCTGCGGCAGCCGGTATTTTTCGCTGCAGTACATTCTGATGCAGGGCTAGGTGCACCAGCTAGCTCCTTCAATATGGCGGATTGTGTGCTTGCCGAGTGAGGAGGATATTTCGCTATGGGCTTCGTGATAGATCTGATTCTCGGTATTTTCGATTTTGTCGTGGATGTCCTGCTGTTCAGGCATTTGCGTGGCAAGGCAGGCCATGCCCCTCGCAGTGTGGCTGATGATGCCATCACAGTCGCGTACTTCGACTATGTGACGCTGGTATGGGTGGCATTGGTCAGTGTCGGGTTGATGTTCCTTCTGATTTTTGCTTTCGATGTGCCGGTAGTCTGGGGCATCGGTATCGGCTTGGTCGTGGCTGCTGTCTGGGGATGCCGAAAGTACTACCAGCTGATCCGGCAGGAATAGCGATTGAGGTGATCGCGGCCGGAGTAATGCCCAGTACGTTGTGGCTGTAGGCATAGGGCGAAAGTGCATGGGTGACCAATGTGGGCGTCGGGGGCTGAACGCTAGGATCGGAGGCGATTCCACATAGCAGTGTGCTGCGCCATGAACCCGTCTGATTCGGCTGTAGCCATTATCGGAATCACCATTGCCTAGGATCTGCCCGATCTGGATCAGGCCATGCGCATTGTTTTCAAGCTGGTGTTTGCTGCGCTGTTGGGTGGTTTGCTCGGCTTCGAGAGTGAGGCCTGCGGAAGGTAGCAGGTTTGCACACATATATGCTGGTGGCCATGGGGGCTGCCATGTTTCCGGCGATTGCGCAGTTGCTGGGCGTCAGGCGCCTGGCGCATGAGATACGGCATGGGGACAGGGGGAGTGCAGGCCTTCACCGGTGATGTACGAATGGGTCATTTTCTTTGATGAGATCGATCAGCGCTCGCAAGCCTGTCGAGACATGGCGGTGGCCCGGGTAGCAAAGGCAAAGGCCTGGAAACGAAGGGCACCAATCCTCCAGAAGACGGATGAGCCCACCGTCGCGCAGCGCGTTCTGGACCAGGTGGTCGGGAACGAATGCAATGCCGATACCGTCAATGGCAGCCTCCACCATCAACGGCTGGTCGGTGAGCGTGAGCGGCCCTCGGACATCAATGGTTTCGTTGAGGCCGTGCTTCTCAAATTCCCACTGATAGATTTTTCCGCTTTCAAAGCGAAATCTTATGCAGGCGTGTCGATGCAGGTCCTGGGGTACTTCCGGGCGACCGAATCTTGCAATGTACTGAGGGGAGGCTACTGCTGCAAAGCGCACATTGCCAAGTATGGGAACGGAAATCATGTCCTTGGGCACCGCTTCGGCCAGACGGATGCCGGCATCGAATCCTTCCCCGACGATATCGCTGAGTCGCCCGTCACTCACGATATCCAGATGAACCTGCGGATACCGCTGCAGGAACTGCGCCAGAACAGGGCGAAGCACCATGCGAATGGCGCCTTCACTGGCATTGATGCGCACGGTGCCTGAGGGGGTCTGGCGCAACTGGTCGACTTCTGCAAGCGCCTCATCAATCGCCGCCATTGCCGGACGCAGCCTGGCAGCAAGACCCTGGCCCGCATCCGTCAGCGAGACGCTGCGGGTGGTGCGATTGACGAGCCGAACGCCCAGTCGCTGCTCCAGTCCCTTGATCGAATGGCTTACCGCAGATGGTGTGATGCCCAGATCCGTGGCGGCACCGCGAAAGCTGGCTCGCGCGGCAACCGCCAAGAAAACCGTAAACGCGAAAAAGTCGCTGTTTCTTGATTGATGAGTGCTGTTCATCTAGGTGTAAAGCATTGGCCTATTGTTAATCAACAATGGGATTTTTACACTTTCCGAGACAACTTCAAGGAGTGCATAGATGTCTCAGAAAATCTTGATCACCGGTGCCAGTTCCGGTTTTGGGCGGGGGGCGGCCATTGCGTTGGCTCGCCTGGGTCACACGGTGATTGCGGCCGCTGAAACCTGGCCCCAGGTACGCACCTTGCGCGAAGACGCGGCAAAGGCGGGCGTCCATCTCGAAGTGATCAAGCTCAATCTTCTCGACCCCATCGATATTGCCCATGCGGGGTCCTTCGATCCGGATGTATTGGTGCTGAACGCAGGGGTGATGGAAGGCGGGTCGGTCGTGGACATTCCGATGCAGCGCGTGCGCGAGTCCTTCGACATCAACGTATTCGGGCACCTTCAGCTCGTACAGGCCATCGTTCCGAAGATGGTGGCTCGAAAATCGGGCAAAGTGGTCTGGACCTCTTCCATGGGCGGCATTCTGGTGGTCCCCTTTCTGGGGATCTACTGCGCAACCAAGCATGCCATCGAGGCCATTGCAGGTTCAATGAAAGCGGAGCTGGAGCCCCACGGCGTCAAGGTGGCGACCGTCAATCCCGGTGTCTTCGGCACTGGCTTCAACGAGACGGGCGCCGAGAGCTATGTGCAGTGGTACGACCCGCAGACCGCCGTGGTTCCCATGCCCGACTTTGGCGACAGCCTCGCTGGTCAGGCCGATCCTCAGGAAATGATCGACGCGATGGTGGAGATTATTCCTGCGCAAACCCATCTCTATCGCACCATGCGTCCATTGGCCACCATCGAGGCGGCCAAGCAGTGGCAGCAAACCGAATGGTCCCAAAATGCCTGAGTTGAGCCTGGACCACGCCAGCCGGATCGTGGCGTTCGGGCGCGCAGCAGCGAAGGAGGCGGGTCTGAACGCTGTTTTCGCTGTCATGGACACCGGTGCGAACCTGGTCACCTTTTCGAGAATGGATGGCGCCTGGCTCGCCTCCAACGAATTGGCGATTGCAAAGGCGCGTACCGCCGTGATGTTCCAGGCTCCTACGGAAGCACTGAATGCACCGCTTCAGGTGGGGATGCCGTTGCCGCACTTCGACCACATCCATTCGGGTGGCTTGCTGCTTATGGGAGGCGGCCTGCCGCTGATGAACGACGCGGGACTCCTGATCGGCTCGATCGGGGTCTCCGGAGGAACGCCCGAACAGGACGCGGCCTTGGCGCGCGCGGCATCGATGGCATAAGAACGTGTTTACGATTTCCTCGGATGCGTAGAGATCGTAAACACGCTCTAAAGGGTACCGAATTCCGCCCACAGGGCATTGCAGTTGGTGTAAGGTTCGCCCCCTTGCTGTTTTCGATTGCGCCTTGCCATGACGGTGTCTGTTACTTCCTTCCCTGCTCTCGATGTTGCTGTTGTCGGGGGCGGCCCTGCCGGCCTGATGGCGGCACACCGCCTCGCGCTGCAAGGCTTGAGTGTGGCGGTGTTTGACGGCAGTGCATCGGTGGGCCGCAAATTCCTGCTGGCCGGGCGCGGTGGCCTCAACCTGACCCATTCGGAGCCCGCCGAGCCCTTTGTCGGCCGCTACGGTGCGCAACAGGGTGTGGTGGGCGATTGGCTGAGCGATTTTGGCCCGCAGCATGTGCAGGACTGGGCGCATGGCCTGGGTATCGAGACCTTTGTGGGCACATCGGGACGCGTCTTTCCCACTGATATGAAAGCGGCGCCATTGCTGCGCAACTGGCTGGTGGCGATGCGCGCAGCCGGTGTGCGCTTTGCGATGCGCCATCGCTGGCTGGGTTTTGGCGAGAACAATGCGCTGCGCTTTGCAACGCCGGAAGGCGAGGCGGCGGTGCAGGCCCGCGCCACGGTGTTGGCCCTGGGCGGGGGCAGCTGGGCCCGGCTGGGCTCGGACGGCGCCTGGGTGCCTGTGCTGCAGCAGGCGGGTATCGAAGTGGCGCCACTGCAGGCGGCCAATTGTGGCTTTGAGGTGCGTATGCAGCGCGGCGCCGATGGCACTGCGCAGGCCGGATGGTCGCCGTTTTTCAGCACCAAGTTCGCGGGCCAGCCTTTCAAGTCGGTAGCTATCACTTTTGATAGCAGGAGCGGTAGCCCGTTTGTACGCAAGGGCGAGTTTGTGGCCACGGAGCAGGGGATTGAAGGGAGCCTGGTGTATGCGGTCTCCAGCGCGCTGCGCGAAGCCATCCATGCCGAGGGCAGCGCCACTTTCACTGTCGATCTGCTGCCGGACCACAGTGCGGAGCGCGTGCTGGCTGAAGTGCGTCATCCACGCGGCTCGCGCAGCCTCGCCAGCCACTTGAAGGGACGCCTGGGCCTGGACGGCATCAAGGCCGCGCTCTTGTTCGAGGTGCTGGGCAAGGACGGCATGCAGGATGCCGACCGTCTGGCTGCAGCCATCAAGGCCGCCCCCATCACCGTGACGGCCACGCGACCCTTGGACGAGGCCATCAGTACCGCAGGTGGTGTGGCGTTTGCGGGTTTGACGCCCGGTCTCATGTGCCAGGCCAAGCCGGGCCTGTTCTGCGCGGGCGAGATGCTGGATTGGGAAGCTCCCACGGGAGGCTATCTGCTGACGGCCGCGCTTGCCAGCGGCGTGCGCGCGGCGCAGGGCGTGGAGCGGTTCCTGGAAGGCCGCTGAAAGTGATTGGCACACCTGCACTGAAGATACGCGCATCTACCATCGACGACGGCGTCCGCGTGCTGCAGATCTGGCAGCGCGCGGTGGATGACAGCCACGATTTTCTGGCGGAGGCGGACCGCCATGCGATTGCGCAGGAGGTGGCGGGTTTTCTGCCGCAGGCACCGCTTGTGCTGGCCGTGGATGCTGCAGACCGGCCCCTTGGCTTCATGCTGCTGTCCAGTGGCCCTCTCGGAGGTCATATGGAAGCATTGTTCATCGACCCAGCCAGCAAAGGGCAGGGCGTGGGTACGCTCCTGGTGCGTTGGGCGCTCGGTATGCATCCGCAATTGACGACCGATGTGAACGCGCAAAACCCCCAGGCCATGGCCTTTTACCGCGCGCTCGGTTTTGTGGAGACAGGCCGATCTCCGCTGGACGGCCAGGGCCGAGCCTATCCGCTGGTGCATCTGCGCCACCAAGGCTAGCCAGCGGTTCTGCGACCGCTACGAAGGCAGTTTCAGAAAAACTGGCCTTTTGCGCCCAATGGATAAGCGCTGATAGCTCTCTTAATGATAGCAATGGATGCCACTGCCTGGCGTGCAAACGGCATCCGCGCTATACCGCTGCCGCCAGCCCGTTCCTGAAATGCAGCTTCACGCAGGCCTGGGCGGCGCCGGGGTCGCGTGTGGCCAGTGCCTGCATCAGTTCGCGGTGCTCCTGCAATGATTCCTCGATGCGCCCCGATTTGAACAGCGAGTTGTGGCGGTTGAGCTTCATCACCTTGCGCAGGTCGGCCACCATCTGGCTGAGCCACTTGTTGTCCAGCATCTCCAGCACGCGCATGTGAAAGCGCTCGTTGGCATTGAAGAATTCGTCGCGGTCATTCACCGCCGCTTCCAGCGCGTCATGCAGGGCCTGCAGCTCTGCAATCTGGGCATCGCTCGCGCCCCGGGCCAGTTCGGCGGAGGCGTCGCTCTCCAGCAGGGCCAGCAGGTGGTAGACCTGCAGCAGGTCCTTTTGCGAGACCTCAGTCACATAGGCGCCACGGCGCAGCTTCATCGTGACCAGGCCTTCCGTCGCCAATACCTTCAAAGCCTCACGCAAAGGCGTGCGGCTGATGCCTATTTCTTCAGCAATCTTCAGCTCGTCAATCCAGCTGCCCGGAGGGAGCTGGTTGGCGAAAATGCGCTGCCGCAGGAGCTCGGCAACGTCTTGGTACAGGGCGCGGGGCGCAAAGGTGGGGGTGTTCATCGGTAGGTGGATTGTACAGAAGCTGCCCGAAATTCAAAATTCTGCATTCATAATTATGAATAATGTACACTTGCAGGATGGCACGGGATGGGCCACCATTTCGGGCGAGACCTGCGCAGACAAGAATGCCGCAGCAGCGAATCCCTTCATGGGGCCGTGCGCGCAGGTCTGAATAGACTGATCAACGGATACAAAGCTTGAGACATGACTGATTCCGCAAAGCAAAACACCGCATCCGAGTTTGCCCAGGCCGACCTTGCCGCCTGGGAAAAAGCTGCCGCCAAATCGGCCCCCGGGGGCGACGTCGGGGCGCTGAACTGGGTGACGCCGGATGGAATCACTGTCAAGCCGCTCTACACGGCAGCCGATACCGCCGACCTGCCGTTTGCCGATACCTTGCCTGGTTTTGCGCCCTACATGCGGGGCCCGCAGGCCACGATGTACGCTGTGCGCCCCTGGACGATTCGCCAGTACGCGGGTTTTTCCACCGCCGAGGAATCCAACGCCTTCTACCGCAAGGCGCTGGCCGCTGGCGGGCAGGGCGTATCGGTGGCGTTTGATCTGGCCACACACCGTGGCTACGACAGCGACCATCCGCGCGTGACCGGCGACGTGGGCAAGGCAGGCGTTGCGATCGACAGCGTCGAAGACATGAAGATCCTGTTCAACGGCATTCCGCTCGACAAGGTCTCCGTCTCGATGACCATGAACGGTGCCGTGCTGCCCGTACTGGCGGGCTACGTGGTGGCTGCCGAGGAACAGGGCGTGCCGCAGAACCAGCTCTCCGGAACGATTCAGAACGACATTCTGAAAGAGTTCATGGTGCGCAACACCTACATCTACCCGCCCAAGCCGAGCATGCGCATCATTGGCGACATCATCGAGTACACGAGCCAGAACATGCCCAAGTTCAACTCCATCTCGATCAGCGGCTACCACATGCAGGAAGCAGGCGCCAACCAGGCGCTTGAGCTCGCATTCACCCTGGCAGACGGCAAGGAGTATGTGAAGACCGCCATTGCCAAAGGCATGGATGTGGACGCTTTTGCGGGCCGCCTCTCGTTCTTCTGGGCGGTGGGCATGAACTTCTACCTGGAAATCGCCAAGATGCGCGCCGCGCGCCTTCTGTGGTGCCGCATCATGAAAGGCTTTGACGCCAAGAACCCCAAGAGCCTGATGCTGCGCACGCACAGCCAGACCAGCGGCTGGAGCCTGACTGAGCAAGACCCGTACAACAACGTGGTGCGCACCACCATCGAGGCCATGGCTGCCGTGTTTGGCGGCACGCAGTCGCTGCACACCAATGCGCTGGACGAAGCCATCGCGCTGCCCACCGAGTTCAGCGCCCGCATTGCGCGCAACACCCAGCTCATCATTCAGGAAGAGACCCACATCACCAATGTGATCGACCCCTGGGCTGGCAGCTACATGATGGAAAAGCTGACCCAGGACATGGCCGACGCCGCCTGGAAGATCATCGAGGAGGTGGACGCCATGGGCGGCATGACCCAGGCCGTGGACAGCGGCTGGGCCAAGCTCAAGATCGAGGCCGCTGCCGCCGAAAAGCAGGCGCGCATCGACTCGGGCAAAGAGGTCATCGTCGGTGTCAACAAGTACAAGCTGGCCAAGGAAGACCCGGTTGACATCCTGGAGGTGGACAACGTCAAAGTGCGTGACAGCCAGATCGCGCGTCTCCAAAGCATCAAGCAAAAGCGCGATGCAGCCGCCGTGCAGCAGGCGCTGGATGCGCTGAGCGCTGCTGCGGAATCCGGCGAAGGCAACCTGCTGGGCCTGGCCATTGAGGCCGTGCGCCTGCGTGCCACGGTGGGAGAAGTCTCCGACGCGATGGAAAAATCCTTTGGCCGCCACCGCGCCGACACGCAAAAGGTGACGGGGGTGTACGCAGCCGCCTACGACTCCGCAGAAGGCTGGGACAAGCTCAAAGGCGAAATCGCCGCCTTTGCCGAGGCCGAAGGCCGCCGCCCGCGCGTGATGATCGCCAAGCTCGGCCAGGACGGCCACGACCGCGGCGCCAAGGTGGTGGCCACCGCCTTTGCTGACCTGGGCTACGACGTCGACATGGGCCCGCTGTTCCAGACCCCCGAGGAATGCGCGCGCCAGGCCATCGAGAACGATGTGCACGCCGTGGGCGTCTCGACCCTGGCCGCTGGCCACAAGACGCTGGTGCCCGCCATCATCGAGGAATTGAGAAAGCAGGGCGCAGACGACATCATCGTCTTCGTCGGCGGCGTGATTCCTGCGCAGGATTACGACTACCTGTACAACGCAGGCGTCAAGGGCGTCTATGGCCCCGGCACCCCCATCCCGGCCAGCGCCAAGGATGTGTTGGAGCAGATCAAGGCGAGCTTGACGGCTTGAGTTTTGATATATACCATTGATATATATCTCTACTGGAGGAGCCCACCATGTCCGATCTCGCCATCGCCAAAGTCTTCATGAACGGCCGCAGCCAGGCGGTTCGCCTGCCCAAGGAGTTCCGCTTCGATACCGAGGAGGTGACGGTGGAGCGCCAGGCCGATGGCGCTGTAGTTCTGCGTCCGGTGCCAGCGGATGCGCATGCCGCGTGGCTGGCTCGGCTGGACAAGGTGCTGGGCCGCTTTGAAGGCATGCCCGACGAGATCGAGCGCGACAAGACGCCGCCACGCGATGTCGGTTTTGATTGATTGCTTTCGCCGCACCTTGTCTCATGCCCCGTTATTACCTCGACACCAATATCTGCATCTATGCCTGGCATCGGCAACACGCTGCCGTGCTGGCTCGCATGCGTGCCGTCGATCACACCCGTATGGTGATATCCGCGCTGGTGGCGGCGGAGTTGGCCAGTGGTGTCATGCGCAGCACGCATGCAGAGCGTAATCGCGTGTTGATGGAAGAAGCCTTGTCACTATTTTCGATTGCGCCCTGGGGCGGCGATGCAATCTGGCATTACGGCGAGCAATCCGCTCGCCTGCGCAAGGCGGGCACCCCCATCGGCGCCATCGATCTCATGATTGGATGCCAGGCCCTGGCCGACCCTGACGGCGTGCTGGTCACGCACAACGTGCGCGAATTCGAGCGGATCGAAGGCCTGCGGATCGAGGACTGGATGGAGGCTGCCGAGTGAGACTTTTCTTTGCGCCTGTGGGCCAGGACGATTTCGAAGCGCTGTTTGACCTGCGCATTGCCGCCATGCGCGAGAGCCTGGAGCGGTTGGGTATCTTCAATCTGGACAATGCCCGCAAGCGCTTTGCTGGCCAGTTCGATCCGCAGCACATGCAGCATATCTGCGCAGACCTTGAGGATGGTCAAGGCCCGCAGCGTGCTGGTTTGCTGACGGTGGTGCCCTACCACGATGGCCGTCTCAAACTGCAGCATCTGTATCTGTTACCCGCTTATCAGAACCGCCGGATTGGCGATTGGGCGATGCAGCAGGTGCAGAGCCAGGCGCGGCGCGATGGACGGGCTGTATGGCTGGAAGTGCTGAACCAAAGCGATGCCATCCGGTTCTACGAACGCCACGGCTTTGTGCAGACGGGCGGCGATCCAATCGATCTGCTGTACCAGTGGAGCCCGGTGTAGGGACAGTTGAACATGGTGTTTGCTATAAAAATGATTGCTGATTGCGCCCTGCAGGTAAGCGCTGATAGCCAAATTGGTACAAAGGTGGCGGCATGGGTACAGAGGTGACCGAGCGCGTTGCCGCCATCACGCAAGGCGCCAACCCCGCGCTGCAGCGCCGCGCCATGGCCAAGGCGATCACCTTGCTGGAATCGACCCGCGCCGATCACCGCGCGCAGGGCGATGAGCTGCTGACGGCCATGCTGCCCTTTACGGGTAGGTCGTTCCGCCTGGGCATCAGCGGCGTGCCGGGCGTGGGCAAATCCACCTTCATCGAAACCCTGGGCCTGTACCTGATCGGCAAAGGGCTGCGCGTAGCCGTGCTGGCCATCGATCCGTCATCCACGGTATCGGGCGGCTCCATTCTGGGCGACAAGACGCGCATGGAGCAACTGTCGATGCGGCCCGAAGCCTATATTCGGCCCAGCCCGTCGAGCGGCACCCTGGGCGGTGTGGCCGAGAAGACGCGCGAGGCCATGCTGGTGTGCGAGGCAGCGGGCTATGACGTGGTGATTGTCGAGACCGTGGGCGTCGGCCAGAGCGAGATTGCCGTGCACGGCATGACGGACATGTTCTGCGTGCTGCAGCTGCCCAATGCGGGCGACGACCTGCAGGCGATCAAGAAGGGCGTGATGGAGCTGGCCGATCTGGTGGTCATCAACAAGGCCGATATCGACCCCAACGCCGCAACGCGTGCGCAGGCGCAGATCACCTCCAGCCTGCGCCTTCTGGGGATGCACGGCAATCCAGACCATGCCACCAGCGGCGCGCTGTGGCAACCGCGCGTGGTGCAGATCAGCGCCTTGCTGGGCCAGGGCGTGGAAGGCTTCTGGGAGGCCGTCGAGACCTACCGCAGCCTGCAGACCGGCAATGGCCGTCTGCAGTTGCGCCGCGAAAAGCAGGCCCTGGCCTGGATGTGGGAGCGCATTGACCACGGGCTCAAGCTCGCCTTCCGTGAACACCCTGCCGTGCGCGATATGCTGCCCCAGGTGCAGCAAGAGGTGGCGCAGGGGCGGCTGGCTGCTTCCACTGCGGCAAGAAATCTGCTGTCTGCGCAGAGTGGTGTTGCGCAGGTTGCTATCAAAACATGAGTTAACCGGATTGAGACCGATTGAACCCGATTGAACGAGGCCCTGGCCTCCATCAAGACACAGAGACAACCCAGCAAGCTTCAGAGGATTGAACATGCAAGACATCTTGGTACAACTGGAGAAAAAGCGCGAACTCGCCCGCCTGGGCGGGGGCCAGAAGCGCATCGACGCACAGCACAAGAAAGGCAAGCTCACGGCGCGCGAGCGCATCGAGCTGCTGCTGGACGACGGCACCTTCGAAGAATGGGACATGTTTGTGGAGCACCGCTGCACGGACTTCGGCATGGCCGAGCAGAAGATCCCCGGCGACGGCGTCGTTACCGGCTACGGCATGATCAACGGCCGTCTGGTCTTCGTTTTCAGCCAGGATTTCACCGTGTTCGGCGGCGCGCTGTCCGAAACCCATGCCGAGAAGATCTGCAAGGTGATGGACCAGGCCATGAAGGTGGGCGCACCGGTGATCGGCCTCAACGATTCGGGCGGCGCCCGCATCCAGGAAGGCGTTGCATCGCTGGGCGGCTATGCGGATGTGTTCCAGAAGAATGTGCTGGCCTCGGGCGTGGTGCCGCAAATCAGCATGATCATGGGCCCCAGCGCAGGTGGCGCGGTGTACTCGCCCGCGATGACGGACTTCATCTTCATGGTCAAGGACAGCTCCTACATGTTCGTGACCGGCCCCGAGGTGGTCAAGACCGTGACGCACGAAGAGGTGACCGCCGAGGAGCTGGGTGGCGCCATCACCCACACCACCAAGAGCGGCGTGGCCGACATGGCGTGCGACAACGACGTGGAAGCGCTGATGATGCTGCGGCGCCTCTACAACTACCTGCCGCTCAACAACCGCGAAAAGGCGCCGGTGCGCGCCAGCACCGACCCGGTGGGCCGCGCCGAGATGTCGCTCGACACCCTGGTGCCCGAGAACCCGAACAAGCCCTACGACATGAAGGAGCTGATCCTCAAGACCGTGGACGATGGCGACTTCTTCGAGCTGCAGCCCGAATACGCCAAGAACATTCTGATCGGCTTTGCCCGCATGGCGGGGCAGACCGTGGGCATCGTCGCCAACCAGCCGCTGGTGCTGGCCGGTTGCCTGGATATCAAGAGCTCCATCAAGGCGGCGCGCTTTGTGCGTTTCTGCGATGCCTTCAACATTCCGGTCGTCACCTTTGTGGACGTGCCCGGCTTCATGCCCGGTACCTCGCAGGAATACGGCGGCATCATCAAACACGGTGCCAAGCTGCTGTACGCCTATGCCGAGTGCACGGTGCCCAAGATCACCGTGATCACCCGCAAGGCCTATGGCGGCGCCTACGACGTGATGGCCTCCAAGCACCTGCGCGGCGACGTGAACCTGGCCTGGCCGCACGCCGAGATTGCCGTGATGGGCGCCAAGGGCGCGGTGGAAATCATCTTCCGCGAAGACAAGAACGACCCGGCAAAGCTGGCGGCCCGCGAAGCCGAGTACAAGGCCCGTTTTGCCAACCCGTTCGTGGCGGGCGCGCGTGGCTTTATCGACGATGTGATCCAGCCGCACGAGACGCGCAAGCGTATCTGTCGCAGCCTGGAGATGCTCAAGAACAAGCAGCTCGAAAATCCGTGGCGCAAGCACGGCAATATCCCACTGTAAGGCACCCGGCGGGCGAGCATGCGTATTTCCTGGGTCCCTGTCGCTGTGGTTGCCGTTCTGGCTTTGGGCCAGAGGCTCAGCCATGCGCAAGCGCCTGCCTTGCCGGACATGGCCGAGCGCGGCGTGCAGTGCCAGTTGGTGGAAGATGCCTTGTTTGCGCTGGCGCAGATCGGCTCACGGGATGGGCCCGAATCGCTTTCTGTGCAGAGCGCGCAGCGGCTGCGCGCTGCCATGCAGCCTGAAACCCTGCGCCTGTACGAATCGCTGGCCAAGGGCTACCGAGGCAGCGATGCCTACGACAACGGGGCCGAGGCTTACACAGCGGCCGTGGGCCTGTACGTGGACCGAGCCCTGCGCGCCTGCGCACAGGCCTGGTTTGCCGATGCCGGTGCGCAGCGGGTGGATGCCTGTGCCAAGGCCAACCTCTCGGGTGCTGCGGTTGCCAGCAGCCGGCGGCGTGACATCGCGCCCGCACAGGCCGTGCAGACCGCACAGAAGGTGGCGCCTGTGGGAGAGGCGCTGGCGAGGCAACTGGTGGATTACTTCTACCAGTTTCCTGCAGATGCCTATACGCTGCCCCAAGGCGCCACGCGCATCAGCGGTGGTGCCAAGGAGCAGTGCCTGAGCGGCGCCTGGCCATCAACGGACGCGCGGCCACCAGCCGCGCAGCACTGACACCGCCATGCCGTACCTCCAACGCCCCCGTCCAGCGCACAAATGCCGCTTCAGGCACAGTTTTGCACCTGTGCTGCTGGTGTGCGCGCTGGCCTTTGGCGGTTTGCTCGCCCACGCACAGCCACGGCCAGGAGCCCTGGGCAGCCAGCCATTGGCCGAGGGTGTGCTGCTGGATCTGGGGCCGCTTGCCAACAGCGAAGGCAAGGGCGGGCGGCTGTGGGCGGAAGCCGCCGCGCAGGGCAGCCACGCTGCCGACGCATGCCACCCCAAGGCCTTGCATGTGCTGGTGGATGTGCATGCGCCGCTGGCGTCGGAGGCCGTCGCCCGCCAATGGCTCCAGGCTGCGCACCACCATTGGCAAAAGCTGTGCCCGGCGGCGCAGAGCGTGGGCCTGGTGCGCCTGATGGTGTACCAGGGCTTTGAACTGGTGCCGGATGCGGATGGCAATCTGCCCACGCCCATAGTGCGTGCCACGGCATCGCTCCAGGGCAGGGAGTTGCTGTTCCAGCAATACAGCAACAATGCCACCAGCCTGCAGCGACAGAACGCAGGCCAGCCCGACCAGCGCAAGGAATACAGCGCCAATGCAGACCGGCTGCAGGCCATGGTGCGCAAGTATGACGCCCGGCGTGTGGCGGATCTGCAGGCCATCGACAAGAGCGGCGCGCGCTGGCAGGGCCAGGTGCTGCTGGTGGGGGTGCGGCCCGAGCGCGTGCTCTCACGCAGGGCTGCCACCGTGCGCTCGGCGCACCGCGAAGGCTGGGATGTGACCGAAGCACTGGCCGAAGGCGCCGAAATTGCCAAGTGGGGCAAGGACAGCCGCATGCTGGCCGTCAAGGTCAAGGGCCGCTCGACCGATGTGCGCACGCAGGACCGCATGATCCTGCAGGTGCTGGGCAGCCAGGTCTGCAGCGATCTGGATTGTGAAGACTACCTGCTCATGCCCGGCGGGCAATGGGCACACAACAAGGCGCTGCCCTGAGACGGGCAGAAGACATTGATTCCAAATTCATCAGAGAGACGAAGCACCATGTTTACCCAAATCTGCATTGCCAACCGCAGTGAAAACGGCTGCCCGGCAGGCATTTCTGTCCAAGACGTTTCTGTCAGTTGCTGGATGGAGCCAGCGAGGCTGGCTTCTGCTTCTGCACGCCCTATCGTTTAAAGGTTTAAAGGAATACAAGCATGTTTACCAAAATCCTGATCGCGAATCGTGGAGAGATTGCGTGCAGAGTCATCGCGACGGCCCGCAAGATGGGCATCAAGACGGTCGCCGTCTGCTCCGATGCCGACAAGGACGCCCGCCATGTGAAGCTCGCTGACGAGGCAGTGCACATTGGCGCCGCGCCCAGCCGCGAGTCGTACCTGGTGGCAGACCGCATCATCGCAGCCTGCAAGCAGACCGGCGCGCAGGCCGTGCACCCGGGCTACGGCTTTTTGAGCGAGAACGAGGCCTTTGCCAAGCGCTGCGAGGACGAGGGCATTGCCTTCATCGGCCCCAAGGCGCATTCGATTGCCGCCATGGGCGACAAGATTGCCTCCAAGAAGCTGGCGGGCGAGGCCCAGGTCAACACCATTCCCGGCTACAACGATGCCATCGACACCGCCGAGCACGCGGTGGAAATTGCCAAGGGCATTGGTTACCCGGTGATGATCAAGGCCTCTGCCGGCGGCGGCGGCAAGGGCCTGCGCGTGGCCTACAACGACAAGGAGGCTCTCGAAGGCTTTACCGCCTGCCAGAACGAGGCGCGCAACAGCTTTGGCGATGACCGCATCTTCATCGAGAAGTTCGTGCAGGAGCCGCGCCATATCGAAATCCAGATTCTGGGTGACAGCCACGGCAATGTGCTCTACCTGAACGAGCGCGAGTGCTCCATCCAGCGCCGCCACCAGAAGGTGATCGAAGAGGCACCATCGCCTTTCATCAGCGAAGCCACCCGCAAGGCCATGGGCGAGCAGGCCGTGGCGCTGGCCAAGGCCGTCAAGTACCAGTCGGCCGGCACGGTGGAGTTCGTGGTTGGCAAGGACCAGGATTTCTATTTTCTGGAGATGAACACCCGCCTGCAGGTGGAGCACCCGGTGACCGAGTGCATCACCGGCCTCGATCTGGTCGAGCAGATGATCCGCGTGGCTGCAGGCGAGAAACTCGCCATCACCCAGGCCGATGTGAAGCGCGACGGCTGGGCCATTGAATGCCGCATCAACGCCGAAGACCCGTTTCGCAACTTCCTGCCGTCTACCGGGCGCCTTGTGCGCTTTGCGCCGCCCGAGCAATCCATGTGGCAGGCCGATACCGAGCACCTGCACGGCGTGCGCGTGGATACGGGGGTGTACGAAGGCGGCGAGATCCCGATGTTCTATGACTCGATGATCGCCAAGCTCATCGTGCACGGCAAGGACCGCAATGACGCCATCGCCAAGATGCGCGAGGCGCTCAATGGCTTCGCCATCCGCGGCATCAGCAGCAATATTCCTTTCCAGGCCGCACTGCTGGCGCATCCCAAATTCGTTTCAGGCCAGTTCAACACCGGCTTCATTGCCGAGCACTACAGCCACGGCTTCCATGCCGAAGACGTGCCACATGACGACCCCAATTTCCTGGTGGCGCTGGCCATGTTCCGCAACCGCCGCTACCGTGCGCGTGCCTCCACCATCTCGGGCCAGATGCAGGGCCACAACGTGCAGGTGGGCCACCGCTACACGGCCGTGGTGCTGGGCACGGAGGGGCAGCACCGTTATGTGAGTGGCGAGGTGACCGATTTTGACGCCGAGGCCCGCGTGTGCAAGGTCGTCATCGACGGCAAGACCTACGAAATGCGCAGCAATGCCGAAATCCGTGATCTGGTGGTGTGCGGCAGCTGCAACGGCCAGCCCTTCACCTGCCAGATCGAGCGCGGCACGCCCAAGAACCCGCTGGCGCTGCGGGTGGTCCACAACGGCACCCAGCTCGACATTCTGGTGCTGTCCGAGCTGGGCGCTGATCTGTACAAGCTCATGCCTTACAAGGCGCCGCCCGATCTGTCCAAGTTCCTGCTCTCGCCCATGCCGGGCCTCCTGGTCGATGTGGCGGTGCAGCCGGGCCAGAAGGTGCAGGCGGGCGAAAAGCTGGCCGTCATCGAAGCCATGAAGATGGAGAACATCCTGTTTGCCACGCAGGATGGCGTGGTCAGCAAGATCAGCGCGGGCAAGGGCGATTCGCTGGCGGTGGACGACATCATTCTGGAATTCGAATAATTCCCTTCTGCTCCCAGGCAACACCCGCTGCATGCCGGCGGGTGTTTTTTTGCCACGCGCCTGTGCCTGAATGCTATTATTTTTGATGTTATGGCGCTTAATGGATGAGCGCTGTTGGCCGGTTTTTAATGAAGGATGCGATGACTTTCTTACCAAGGGCGGCGGTTGCCGTCGTGGCCGCAGTGCTGCTGGCACTGGGCGTGGTGCCGCTCGTGTCGGGGCATTTTCACCTGGGGGTGGTGGTGCTGGTGCTGCTGGGCGCAGCCGGCCTGTTGCTGGCCTGGCAGTGGCAGGCGGTGCAGCGCTGGCGTGCGGCCCGGCCCTGGCATGCCACGGTGTGGCGGCTGGGCTGGATCGGGCTGACAGTCTGGGTGGTGAGCGTGGGCTGGCTCTGGAGCCTGCTGGCCGGTGTGGGGCTCGCGCCCCAGGCGGTGCCGCCCGTGGCGGCCATCGTGGTGCTGGGCAGTGGTACGCAGGACGGGCAGCCGCGCCCGGCACTGGCGATGCGTCTCGACACTGCTGCCGAACTGGCAAGGCTGCAACCGCAGGCCGTGGTGGCGGTCACTGGTGGGGTGGATTTTGGTGAGACCGAGAGCGAAGGCATCGTCATGGCGCGTTATCTGGCTGCTCAGCACGGCATGTCCATGACACCCCTGGTGATAGAAGAGGTCAGCACCAGCACCGAGCTGAACCTGGCGCTGACCAAGCCCTTGCTGCAGGCGCGCGGTGTGGATCTGAGCCAGCCGATAGCCATCGTCAGCAGCGATTTCCACCTGCGGCGCGCGCTGCGGATCGCCCACCGCCAGGGTTTTGCGCAGCCGGTGGGCGTGGCAGCGCCGACGCCGCCGCTCACCCGCTTCAACGTATGGCTTCGGGAGTACTTTGCCATGGCCAGCAGTTGGGCGCTTGCGGAGTGGTAGGGTAGTTGCAACGGCTGGACGCCGCCATTGGTGTTATAAAAAACATAGCTATTGGCGCTTGCTGCATGAACGCTACAGGCTAAAAAACCAAAATATGGTTTACACCCAGCCCAGAGCCCCGAGCACAGCGCCCAACCCCAGCCACCACAGCAGATGCCAACGGGTGCGCCATACGAGCAGCATCGTCGTCGCGCTCAGCAGCCACAGGCCGGGGGCCTGCGCCAGGCTGCCATGGTTGCTGGCAAGTACCAGGGCTGTGGCCAGCATCATGCCGATCACGATAGGTGCGAGGCCTTGTTTGAACGCCCTGAGAGCGCGGTGCTCCCGGCGCTTGAAGATCCAGCGCGCGGTACCCAGCATCAGCAGCGAGCTGGGCAGCAGCACGCCCAACATGGTGCAGGCCACGGCCAGTGCGCAATGCGCCCACACCACCCATGTGGGCTGGCCAGCACTGGCGTTGATACCGATCTGCAGGCCCAGCAGCGCAATGAACAGTACATTGGGGCCGGGTGCTGCCTGCGCAATGGCAACCGAGTTGTTGAACTGTGCGGGTGTCAGCCAGGCCTGCTGGCCCACTAGCACGCGGTACATATCGGGCGACGAGGCAATCGCGCCGCCTACCGTCAACAGCGACACCGACAGGAAATAGCCAAACAGGTGCAACCAGTCGGCGGCATGCATGGCAGCCAAGGCTGGGTTCATGTTTCGTCCTTGCTGCCTGTGGTAACCGTTTTGCGGGCGGGCGCCAGGCGCGCATACACCAGTGCGTAGCTGGCGCCTCCCAAGACCAGCAGCACCCAGGCCAGCGGCCAGTGCAGCCAAGCCAGGGCCAGCATGGCGGCAGCGGCAAAGGCGAGGCCCGCCCATAACCCCAGGGGGTTGCTGCGCAGTGACGCGGCCAGCTTGCAGGCCGTGCCCGCCACGAGCCCGGCTGCCACCGCTGCCATGCCACGCACGGCACCGGCCACGGCGGGTGATGCCGACCAGTGGTTGTAGAGCACTGCCAGCGTTATCACAAGAAGCATGGGTACGAGCAGCATGCCCAGCGATGCCGCCAGCGCGCCGCGCCAGCCAAAGTAGCGGTCACCCAGTGTGATGGAGAGGTTAACGACATTGGGGCCGGGCATGATCTGCGCGACGGACCAGTCTTCGATGAATTCCTGGTTGGTGAGCCAGCCACGCTTTTCGACCAGTTCGCGCTGCACGATGGCCAATACACCACCAAAGCCCTGAAGTGCAATCACTGTGAAGGTGGTGAACAAATGCCACAGGCTGCGTGGTGCATGGCGCTGCAGCGTGGTGGGTGGTGGTGTCGATGGCGTGGTTGACATGGCGATGTGATCAGCTGCTTTGCCGCTGCACCAGGGTGTAGCCCAGGTCCAGCCGGGGCTGGGGTACGGACTGCCCGCGTATCAGCTGCAGCAGCATGGTGGCAGCCTGTTCTCCCACGGTGCCGCGTGGCGTGCGGATGGTGGTGAGCGGCGGCACCATCTGGTCGCTGCCGGGCAGGTCGTTGAAGCCGGCAATGGCAATCTGCCCCGGCACCTGCAGCCCTAAACGGGTCGCGGCGAGCAGGGCGCCCTGGGCAATGTCGTCGTTGCAGAAAAAGATGGCATCTACCGCTGGGTGGGTGCGCAGTACCTGTTCAAAAAGCTGCGAACCCAGAGCAAGGGAGGAGCGCTCGGGGTTCAGGATTTCCAGCGACGGATCGTAGAGGCCCGCTGTCTGCAGCGCCAGGCGGTAGCCTGCCAGGCGCTGGAGCACGCGGGCATCGAGCTGCGCACCGCAGAACGCGATGCGCCGGCAGCCTCTCTCCAGCAGGTGCCGGGTGATGGCAGCGCCCGCATCGGTCTGCGAGAAACCGACGCTGTAGACGGGGCTGGGGACGGTGGCTGCGGGCTCGGTTCCGGAGCCGGTGCCGGTGTCGATGTCTTTAGCGGCTGGATCGTGCAATTCCATCACATGCACACGCGGAATGGTGCTGGCAGCCAGCAGCTGCGCCGCGCCCGGGCTGCGGTCAAAGCCTGTCAGCAGCAGGCCGGCGGGGCGCATGGGCAGGTAGGCGCGCAGCAGTTGCTCTTCTTCGGCGCTGTCGTAGTGCGTCACGCCGATCAGCATATGGTGGCCTGCGGCAAACAGCACCTTGTGGGCGGCTTCCAGCAGGTCCACGAACAAGGTGTTCGACAGCAGCGGAATCAGCACCAGCACCTGCGTGCTCTTTTGCGAGGCGAGGGCGCGCGCCGCCGGGTCTGGCACATAGCCCATGCGCTCGGCCACGGCGCGCACCTTGTCGACCAGCGCTGCATCCACGCGCCGCTCGCCACGCAGGGCGCGTGAGACGGTGATCGGGCTCACGCCGGCTTCGGCGGCGACATCGCTCAAGGTGATGCGGCCGCTGGCACGGGAGCGCCGGGCCTCTTTGTCGGTGGCAGATAGGGGCTGGGGGGCCGCAGGGGCCGGCTTGGCGGGCAAGGGATTCTCCTAGGTCTGGCGCGTAGTTATGCGGCTATGATAGCGCTATCCCAATCTTTTCGATACAGGGTTTGCAGTGGCTTGAAGCGAATTTTCGTGTGCTGATAGAAGTGCCGATTTTTCCAGAATATCAAGGCATTGCATTTATTTTTGACTCTATTGGATAGCGCTATCCAGATGACCGAGAACACCATTCCTGCTCCCTTTCCCCCGATTGCCCTGGTTGTCATGGGGGTGTCGGGCTGCGGCAAATCCAGCGCGGGGGAGGCCATTGCGCGGCAACTGGGCTGGCAACTGGTGGAGGGCGATACCTACCATGCGCCCGAGAGCGTTGCCAAGATGGCCGCAGGCATTGCACTGACCGATGCCGACCGCGAAGGCTGGCTGGCGCGCCTGGCGGCCCTGCTGGCCGCGGCCGATGCACAGCACGGCGTGGTGCTGACCTGCTCGGCCCTCAAGCGCAAGTACCGCGATCAATTGCGTGCCGCCCAGCCTGGCCTGGGCTTTGTGTTTCTGGATCTGGATTACGAAACGGCCCTGGCTCGTGTGCAGACGCGGGGCGGGCATTTTTTCTCGCCGGAGCTGGTGGCCAACCAGTTCGCCACCTTGCAGGACCCGCGAGCCGAGCCCGATGTCCTGACCTTGAAGGCGACCGAGCCGCTGGCAGAGATCGCGCTGGCCACGCAGCAATGGGTCAAGGCCATGCCGTTGGCCCGGCAGTGAAAGCAGTGAACCCACCCCAAGAATCAATCACAGGAGACTGACGATGACAACCCCTGACCAGGAAGCGAAAAAGCCCAAACCGCGCATCCAGCGGATGGCAGAAGCCCTGATGGTGCTGGCGTTGGCGGGCATGGTGATCGCCGTGTTCGTCAACGTCGTTCTGCGCTATCTCTTTCATACCAGCATCGTGTCGTACGAAGAGGTATCGCGCCTGCTGTTTGTCTGGCTGGTGGCCATCGGCGCGATTGTTGCGGCATTTGAAGGCGCGCACCTGGGTTTCGATCTGGTGACTTCGCGCGTCGGCCCCGCCACGCGCAAGGCTCTGTTCTGGGTGTCGCAGTTCCTCATCGCCGCTTGCATGCTGATGCTGCTGTGGGGATCGTGGGAGCAGGTGGTGGCAGGCTGGAGCAGCTACAGCACCGTGCTGGGCTACCCGCTTGCCCTGGGCGCGGCGGCGACCCTGGTGCTGTCCGTGGGCATGCTGGTGGTCGTGGCGCGCGATGCGCTGCGCGGCGGCCCGGCGCAATCGGCTGACGCCATGGTGGAATAAGGAGCGCAGCCATGGTCGTGACCCTGATTTTTCTCTCGGTGCTGATTGGCGGTATGGTGATCGGCATGCCGATTGCGCACGCCCTGGTGCTGACCGGCGTGGCACTGATGTGGCATCTGGATTTCTTCGATACCCAGTTGCTCGCGCAGAACCTGCAGGCCGGGTTTGACAACTTTCCATTGCTGGCCGTGCCGTTCTTCATTCTGGCCGGTGAGCTGATGAATGCAGGCGGCCTGTCGCGCCGCATCATTGCGCTGGCGCAGGCCTTTGTGGGCCATATCCGTGGCGGGCTGGGCTATGTGGCCATTGGCGCGGCGGTGCTCCTGGCGTCGATGAGCGGCTCGGCCATTGCCGATACTGCGGCGCTTGCCACCATTTTGCTGCCGATGATGCGCGATCAGAAGTACCCCGACAGCTACAGCTCGGGCCTGCTGGCCTCGGGCGGCATCATTGCGCCCATCATTCCGCCATCCATGCCTTTCGTGATCTATGGGGTGACCACCAACACCTCGATCAGCAAACTGTTCCTCTCGGGCGTGGTGCCGGGCCTCATCATGGGCGTGTTCCTGATCGGCGCGTGGTGGAAGATTGCCGCCAAGTACGACCTGCGTTCCGGCGAGCGCGTGGCGTGGGGCGCGCGCATGAAGGCACTGGCCAAGAGCTTCTGGGCCATGATGATGCCCGTCATCATTCTGGGCGGGCTCAAGGGGGGTGTGTTCACCCCGACCGAGGCGGCCGTGGTGGCCGCCGTGTATGCGCTGTTCGTATCGATGGTGGTGTACCGCGAGATGAGCTGGTGCAAGCTGTACGAGGTGTTTCTGGCCGCTGCCAAGACGACGGCGGTGGTGATGTTCCTGTGCGGCGCAGCCACCGTCACCGCCTACATGATCACGCTGGCCGATCTGCCCAACATGCTGGCCGACAGCTTCTCGGGCCTTCTGGGGCAGCCGATGCTGTTCATGGCGGTGATGATGATTTTCCTGCTGGTGGTGGGAACGGCGATGGATCTGACGCCAACGATCCTGATCTTCGGCCCTGTGTGCGCGCCGCTGGCTGCCAAGGCCGGTATCGATCCGGTGTACTTCGGCTTCATGTTCATCTATGTGGGCTGCATCGGCCTCATCACCCCGCCCGTGGGCACGGTGCAGAACGTGGTGGCGGGCGTGGGCAGGCTGCGCATGGAGGTGGTCATCAAGGGCACGACGCCGTTCCTCTTGGCCTATGTGTTTCTGGCGGCGCTCCTGGTGGTGTTTCCGCAGATCGTGACCGTGCCGCTCAAGTGGATGCATTGACAACGGTTTTTTACTATCTATTTGATAGCTGGTTGCGCTTGATGATTGGGCGCTGAAAACCAGTTTTGTTTCGATATTGATTCAACCCCGGGCCGCGTGCCCAACAAAAGGAGACAGGTATGCGTATCCAATTTTCCAAGCTGACCGTGGTGGGCGCGCTCGTGGGCCTGATGGCTGCAGGCGCGGCCACGCAGGCGCTCGCCCAGGATTTCAAGCCTCGCATCGTGCGCTTTGGCTATGGCCTGGTGGAGGATTCCAACCAGGGGCGCGCGGCGCGCTTCTTTGCACAGGAGGTCGAGAAGGCATCGGGCGGCAAGATGAAGGTGCGCGCCATCGGCAATGCATCGCTGGGGTCGGACACGCAGATGCAGCAGGCGCTGATTGGCGGTGCGCAGGAGATGATGGTGGGCTCGACCGCCACCCTGGTCGGTCTTGCGCCCGAGATGGCGGTGTGGGACACGCCGTTTCTCTTCAGCAACGTGAAGGAGGCGGACGCCGTGCTGGACGGCCCGGTGGGTGAAAAGGTCAAGGCGACGCTGGAGCCCAAGGGCATGGTCGGCCTCGTGTACTGGGAAAACGGCTTTCGCAACCTGACCAACAACAAGCGGCCAATCGCCAAGCTGGAAGACCTGCAGGATGTGAAGCTGCGCGTGATGCAGAACAACGTGTTCCTCGACAGCTTCAAGGCCCTGGGCGCCAACGCCGTGCCGCTGCCGTTCTCCGAACTCTTCACCGCGCTGGAAACCAAGGCGGTGGATGGCCAGGAAAATCCGTATAACACCGTGCTGTCTAGCAAGTTCTACGAAGTGCAGAAGTACCTGACCGTTTCCAACCACGTCTACAGCCCCTGGATCGTGACGGTGAGCAAGAAATGGTGGGATGGCCTGAGTGCCGCCGAGAAGAAGGTGCTGCAGGATGCTGCCATCAAGAGCCGTGATTTCGAGCGCAAGGACACCCGCGAAGAAGCCGCCAAGGCCCTGGCCGACATCAAGACCAAGGGCATGCAGGTGAATGAGCTGCCTGCCGCCGAGGCCAACCGCATGCGTGACAAATTGACGTCGGTCAATGCAGGCATTGCCAAGACCGTGGGGCAGGGCACCTGGGACGCCGTGCAAGGCGCCGTCAAGCAGGCGCGCGAAGCAAAATAAGTAGCAAAAATATGCGCCTGCGCACATTGTGTAAGGCGCGTATGCTATAAAAATAGACAAAACCAAGCGCAGCGCAGACTGCGCCTTGAACGCGGAGGGTGTGTTGGCGGTCTGCGCGCAAGGCACAGGCCACCAGGGCCCGTGAGGAGACCGCAGACACGCCCATACAAAGGAAATCCCCATGACGCCACTCCACCCGATTCTCCAAGCGGTCACCGACCGCATTCGCAGCAAGAGCGCAGCCACGCGCGGCGACTATCTGGCCCAGGTGGATGCGATGGCGGCGCGCCCGCCGCAGATGCGCTCCATGGGCTGCGCCAACGTGGCGCACGCGGTGGCGGGCCTGCCGGGCAAGGACAAGATCCGCATCGTCGAGGAAAAGGGGCCCAATGTCGGCATCGTTACGGCATACAACGATGTGCTCTCGGCCCACGCGCCGTTTGCCGGCTACCCCGACATTCTGAAGGACGAAGCGCGCCGCCACGGGGCTACCGCCCAGGTGGCTGGTGGCGTGCCAGCCATGTGCGACGGCGTGACGCAAGGCATGCCGGGCATGGAGCTGTCCCTCTTCAGCCGCGACACCATTGCCATGGGTACCGCCGTGGCGCTGACGCACGACACCTTTGATGCCGCGCTGATGCTGGGCGTGTGCGACAAGATCGTGCCCGGCCTGCTCATTGGCGCGCTGCATTTCGGGCACCTGCCAATGGTGTTCGTGCCTGCGGGGCCGATGAAATCGGGCCTGTCCAACGGCGACAAGGCCAAGGTGCGCGAACTGGCGGCCCAGGGCCTGGTGGGCCGTGAAAAATTGCTGGAGGCCGAAATGGCCGCCTACCACGACGCGGGCACCTGCACCTTCTACGGCACCGCCAACAGCAACCAGATGCTGCTCGAAGCCATGGGCCTGCACGTGCCCGGTACCGCCTTCGTCAACCCGGAGGATGGCGAACGCGAACTCCTCACGCGCGAAGCCATGCGTACCGTGCTGGGCATCACCCATGGCAAGCGTTTTGCGCCCATCGGCCGCGTGGTGGATGAGCGCTGCATCGTCAACGCCATGGTGGCGCTGTTGGCAACAGGCGGCTCCACCAACCACCTCATCCACTGGGTGGCGGTGGCGCGCGCGGCGGGCATCGTCATTGACTGGAACGATTTTGAACAGCTGTCGTCGGTGGTGCCGCTGCTGGCGCGCGTGTACCCCAATGGCGCAGCCGATGTGAACCAATTCCAGGCCGCAGGCGGTCCGGGCTACGTGATCGGCCAGCTGCTGGCCGCCGGACTGATGCACGGCGATGTGCTGACCGTGCGTGACGAGGGGCTGTTGGCCTTTGCCCGCATTCCGCATGTGGAAGCGGGCCAACTGGCGTGGAAGGACGCGGGCGTGTCGGGCGACACCGATGTGCTGCGCCCCGTGGATGCTCCATTCAGCCCGACCGGGGGCCTCAAACTGCTCACCGGTAACCTGGGCCGCAGTGTGATCAAGGTCAGCGCCGTGCCGCAAGACCGCCATGTGCTGCGTGCGCCTGCCAAGGTGTTCGATTCGCAGGACGCCTTGCAGGCCGCTTTCAAATCGGGTGAACTGGAGCGTATCTGCCAGACCAACGGCCACAATGGCGTGGTGTGCGTGGTGCGCTGGCAGGGCCCGCAGGCCAACGGCATGCCCGAGCTGCACAAGCTCACGCCGCCGCTGGCGGTGCTGCAGGGCAAGGGCTACATGGTGGCGCTGGTGACGGACGGACGCATGAGCGGTGCATCCGGCAAGGTGCCGGCGGCGATCCATGTATCGCCCGAGGCGCTGGCCGGGGGGCCGTTGGCCAAGATTCAGGATGGTGATGTGGTGCTGCTGAATGCTGAAACCGGTATCATGCAGGCCGAAGTGGAGGCGGCCGTGTGGAATGCACGCGAGAACGCCA
Source organism: Comamonas sp. 4034 (assembly GCF_050434545.1). Classification (NCBI taxonomy): domain Bacteria; kingdom Pseudomonadati; phylum Pseudomonadota; class Betaproteobacteria; order Burkholderiales; family Comamonadaceae; genus Comamonas; species Comamonas sp. 4034. The sequence goes on from NZ_JBNDIT010000011.1 coordinate 98,240, forward strand.
CAATATCGGCCGAGCAGTTGCGCGCCAATGGGCGCGGGCTGGGCCGTGAACTGTTTGCCGGATTCCGGCGCAACGCGACGAGCGCAGAAGAAGGGGCTTGCACATGGCTGAGCAACTGACAGCTTTATCGATCATGCAGAACGCACCGGTCATTCCGGTGATCGTGCTGCACGATGTGGACCACGCCGTATCGATGGCCAAGGCCCTGGTGGGTGGCGGCATCCGCGTGCTGGAGGTGACCTTGCGCACGCCGCAAGGCCTGCCCAGCATCGAGGCCATTGCCAAGGCGGTGCCCGAAGCCATCGTGGGGGCTGGCACCGTGCGCAGCAGTGCCGACGCCAAGGCCGCCGCAGCTGCGGGCGCGCGCTTTGCCGTGAGCCCCGGTTACACGCACGCCGTGGGCCAGGCCTGCCGCGATCTCAAGCTCCCGCTGCTGCCCGGTGTGGCTACCAGCAGCGAAATCATGCAGGCGCAGGAAGATGGCTTCAACGAGCTGAAATTCTTCCCCGCCATGCAGGCCGGTGGCATCAACATGCTCAAGGCCTGGCAGGGCCCGTTCGGCGAGGTGCGCTTCTGCCCCACCGGAGGCATCACGCAGGCCAATGCGACCGAGTTTCTGGCGCTGAAGAACGTGGTCTGCGTGGGCGGCTCCTGGCTGGTGCCGACCGACACGCTCGAGCGTGGCGACTGGGAGCGCATCACACTGCTGGCGCGCGAAGCCGCAGCCTTGCCCCGCAAGGCCTGAGAGGAAGCCAATCCGGCGCTGGCGTGCATTGAGGCCAGCCGATTACTCCTGATTGAATAGCAAAAAGCCCGCGGATCCGTGCAGGATCAGCGGGCTTTTTTCGTGGATTTGTGATGAATCCAAACAAAGTTTTGTTAAATCAAAGTACCGCAGTTTCATATGTTATTCCTATCAACTTATCCTGCGAGGCTTTGGCGTGCCGCAATGCGCGGGATGTCCGGATGCCTATGTAATGCAAAGAATGCCTTGCCTGATCTGCCATGCTCACCCGTAAAGCCTCATCGCTGACGATCTCCCTGATTCTGCCTTTCGTGATGCTGATTGCGCTGCTGACAGGCGTGCTCGGCGTGCTGTGGTACTGGACGGGCAGCAAGACCGTCTCGACCCTGTCGCAGCAGCTGATGGTGGAGATGGCCGAGCGCATCAGCCAGGCGGTCGACCGGCATATCTTCAGCTCGCGCTCCATCATCGAGGCCTCGTTTCCCGAGGGCATGTACGCCTCCGGCAGGCTGCAGGACGAGATGCCCGCACTGCGCACCCGCCTGTGGGCCGCAACCTCGCTGACCGGCAATGATGGCGACTACGTGTACTACGGCAACCAGAGCGGGCAGGGCATTGGCCTGCTGCGCAAGAGCGAGACGGTGGCAGAGCTGCGGCTGAAACTGCGCGCCGAGGATTTCCGCAACATCTATATGGTGCCGGGAATCAAGGCAGCTCCTGTTCTGCTATCTACCGAGAAGCAGTTGTTCGACCCGCGCACACGCCCCTGGTACACCCTGGCCCAGGCGGCAAAAGGCCATGTGTGGACGCCGGTGTATATCGACTTCAATGCCCGGGATCTGGTGATGACGCGCGCACGCAGCGTTCATGCCGAGGGTGGTGCGGTCATCGGCGTGGTGGCCACCGATGTGCTTCTGAACAATCTGCGCCGGTTTGTCGATGCCATGCCGCTGGCCAAGGGGGCCAGTGCCTTCATCATGGAGCCCAATGGGGATCTGATTGCCGCCACCGGGCTGGAGAACATCCGCTATACGGCCGGTGCGCGGCCCAGCCGTGTGAATGCCGGTGCGTCAGGCGATCGTTTGATCGAAGTGGCCTACGAAAAGCTGCGTTCCCGGTTTGAGGGCTCGATCGAAGTGGCGGAGACCTCGCTGATTTTCGATACGGATGGAAAGGCCATCGAAGTGGCCTACCGCCGGATCACCGATGATGCCGGTCTGAACTGGCTCGCCGTGGTGGCCGTGCCGCACCAGGAGATGCTGGCCGGCATTCGCTCGCACGTCATCCTGGTGGTTGCGCTGGGCCTGCTGGCCTTGGGGACTGCCCTGGGCCTGGGCCTGCGCATCTTCGGGGGCCTTGCCCATGACATGCGTTCGCTCACGCACGCGGTGCGCCGCGTGGGGCAGGGCGAGATCGATGCACCCATCGGGGTTGCCCGCAATGACGAGATCGGGGAGCTGGCCAGCAATGTGCACCACATGCGCCACCGGCTGTTTACCGATCCGCTGACAGGTGCCTCCAACCGCAGTGCGCTCACGCATATTCTGGACACGCTCACCAGAAAACCGGCCAACGGAGCCCTGCCGGTGCCTTTTGCGGTCCTTTTCATGGATCTGGACAAGTTCAAGCCGCTCAATGACCGCTGGGGCCATGAAAACGGCGACCTCGCGCTCATCGAGGTGGTGCAGCGCATCCGCAGCATTCTGCGCGGCAACGACATGCTGGCGCGCCTGGGGGGCGACGAATTCGTCGTGGTGCTGCAGGGGGTGGAAACCCAGGAGCAGGCCAGCATGGTGCGTGACAAGATCATGGAAGTGTTGAGCAAGGCATTCACCAGCCTCAAAGGCGTGCCTGCGCACGAATCGGTTCACCTGGGGGCATCCATCGGTCAGGCGATCTATCCCGCCGATGGCTCCGATGCGCAGACCCTGCTCAAGCACGCGGACCGGGACATGTATCGCCAGAAGGCCAGGGCCCATGGTGACGCCCTGTAGCGCAGCGGGCGCGGCCCCTGGTTCAATCGCATAGCGGCTCCCGAGTGCGGAGTTCCCTCCGTTGAAGCGTGGCAAGCGGGAATCGGCCACCGCCCCATGAAAAAGCCACCCGAGGGTGGCTTTCCGATCAGCGCTGGTGCCTGCGGATGCTGCGCAGGCCGAGCACAGCCATCATGACAGAGAGCACAAGCGTGATCCACCCGGTCAGCGAGGGCACCTCGGTTGGCACGGGCGTTGCGCTGATGGTGATGTCTTTGGTGGCCGTGCTGTTGCCAGCCGTGCCATTGGTAGTGGACGGGCCCTGTTGCGTGGGTGTTCCTTCCACAATGCATGTCACCACGGCCCCTTCGGGAATGTCGGCGGGCGACGCCCAACCGACAGCACCGCGACCGGATGGGGTGACCATGGTGCAGGCCTGCGGCCCCTGGCTCACTCCGGGCGGAAGGCCGGTGGCGGTGCATTCTGCCCCTGCGATGTCGGCGCTGCCCTGGTTCCTGCAGGTGTAGCTGCCTTGGTAAGGCCGATCAATGACGCCGGTGGGCGGCAGACCTTCCAGATCGATCACCAGATCGGGCGCTCCCTCGACGGTGATCTGTTTGGATGCGCTGTTGTTGCCTGGGTTGGAATCCCCATCGGTATCCGTGGTGCCAATGGTGGTCGTCACGCCCTTGTCATTGGTTGGCGTGCCGGTGACCGCGCAGGTGACCACTGCATCCTTGGGTATGGCATCGCCTGCATGCCATACCGTACCGGCAGGGCTCATCGTGCAGATGCCAACGGCCAGCCCGCCGGGCAGGGGCCCCGTCGTGCAACGGGTGCCTGTCAATGCGTCGGCAGTGCCCTGGTTCGTGCAGGTGAAGGAGCCTTCATAGGGGACCCCCACGGTGGCGGTTGGCTTGATATCCGTCAAATCCACCACCAGGTCCGGAGCGGTGACCGTCATTGTGACCGTCGATGTTGCGCATTTGCTCTGGTTGGGCGGCGGCAGGCAGACCTGATAGCTGAACGTATCAACGCCGTGGAAGCCTGGGGCCGGCGTGTAGAGGAACTGGCCCGGGTAGTCCGGATGCGGCGCGACCGTGCCACCGTTGGCCGAGGAAGGCTGAGGCGTAACGGAGCTGCCTGCCGGTACAAACGGGTCATTGGCAGTCAGATCGAGCGGCCCCGAGGCAGTATTGATGCGCGTTGCCCCTGAGTCGTTGGCCGTGACGGGAGGATCGACAAAATCCTTGGTGATCTCCGTCGGCACCCATGAATCGGGCAACTCCGTTTCGGCTGGCAGCCCGGGCAATGCCTCTTCGCGAACAGCCACGTTGTCGAGCTCGAAGCCCGATCCCCAGAACCGGATTTTCCGGATGACGGTGGTGCCGAATCCGGTTGTGTCGTTCAAGACATAGTTCAGGTAGACATAAGGCTCCCCGGCATTGGCCGGGGTGCCGAAGAATGGGTTTCCGTTGTACTGGGTCCGTGTATAGGTTGTCGTTCCGTTCAGCGCCTTCATCGTCGTGTTGGCTGGGTCGTTCAGGAAGCGCATCAGATCGTTGGTGGTCATGCTCGTGAGCACGTTGTCATGCTCGTCCAGCAATTCCACGTTGTTGCCATTGGAGCCGGCCGACCACCAGAAGCCGACATACCGCGCCGGCTTTGTCAGGGTGATGGTGACGCCGGCGGGGCTACCGGCGTTGCCCGCGTTGAGGAAATGGGAGCCGCCTTGGCCCAGTGCGGTATCGGTGCCCGCGCCCCCATATTGGTTGGCGCGCGAGACATCGGTATTCCCGCCCGGTGCGACGGCATAGGTGCCGATGGCCCAGGCGCCGGAGGCCTTTGCTCCAGGGGTCTCGTTGTTGAAGGTCTCTATCGCGTAATTCTGTCCGTAGGTCGAAGACCACGGCAGGGCGCCATCGGGAACGGCGGCATTCCGGGCCGCATTGAGGGACGGTTGGGAGAGATACAGCGTCAATTGGCTGGCCTGGACGCTACAGGCACTGAATCCGGCAAGGCTGGCAATGGAAAGGGCACGGCGAAAACGAAAATCTAATCTCAACATTACAACAATTTGCTACATATTTAACCAAAAGGTAAGTGTAACTGAATGATCAATGAGAATAGAAATTAGGGTAATTTCTAGCAAATAATTCTATATAAAAAATCTATTTTTTACAAAGTTTGACCTTTGAAGGTGATGTGCGGACGCCTGCGCCCCAGCGGGCACGGCCTGAATGATCGATGGAGTTGCAGTGAGTCCGCAGTAGGCTTGTGCCGCCAAGCATGCTTCATCGTCAATCGCTGCGCGACGTGTGCCTGGCAGTTCAGGCGGCGCAGTATGCCGAATCAACGATCAGCCGCCGCATGGATGTTGGATGGCCGTGTCAGGCTGATGTCAACGGCGGGGTGTGCCGCATCGCCCATGGTCGAACTCCAGACATCCAGCATCGCCGTATCCGTGGAGAGCAGGGGGCCCATGCCCGAGCGCCCGAGGTTGCCCACGGAGCATTTGGCTCCTGGCGCTGACACGTTCGAGCTGCTGCTGCGTGCCGCGCAGACAGAGATCGACCGCCGCGAGGGCTACGAGACCCCGCTACGCGCGCCGCACTGGCCAACTGAGCCCAACTACTTCCGAAATGGAAATGCCGCAGCCCTCGGCCAATAACTTGCAGAAGGCGTGGGAGTGGTCGCAGAAATCGCCCAATTTCACCCCAACCCGGAGGAACGGTGGGTTTGGGGCGCCCGGCTAGGGGCACCCGCAGAATTACTGTCGTGGCGCGAGGAGATCGTAAACACGTTCTAAAACAGCGAGACGCCGAAGTGGCCGCACTCTGCGACCAGATGAATACCGAGCGCAGCTTGAACGAAGATGCAGGCGATCAGGTGTGTAGAAGCGATAAAAACCACTCGGAGGATAGCGGATCAAGTCTGAGAGTAAGCAGACTTATCGCGTTTTGGAGGTCGCCCTCTAGGGCGTCTGACTTGATTGATCAAGAACACTTTTGTCAACTCCCGGAGTCCGGCTGGGCCAAGACCTTGAAGCGTCTTCAGGTGCCCAGGACGTAGCCCCGTGACTTGTTCTACCGTGAAGAAACCGTTGCGATGAAGCGCATTGAGTGTCCTGGTGGACAGCTTCCCGGTCAAAGGGGTTTCGCTGGTGGTCATTGAGTTCATACAAGCTTGCCCTAGAGGTGGATTCGAACATTCACATCGTTCTCGGCTGTTGAGGAAAGCGTGTCACCGTCGACCCTTCCTCATGTCCAACGGCAACACACTCACCCAGATTCACGCAGGGCGGTAGCAGATTCCGCTACCTATCGTGAAAAGCTTAATTCCTTATTAATGTAACATTAATTCACAATTTGGAAAAATAAAGATACATTGCATTCACGCCCTAACTTAGAGGTGTGACATGTTCAAGACAAAGCTGGCAACGAACCGCAATGTCCTTAGTGGGCTAGCGTTTGCAGGTGGTGTGGGGTTTCCGCTGTCGACTCTGGCTCAGGCAGTACAGGGAAGCTGTGCCATCTCGCTGGGCTACGCACCACTGGCCGTAGCAAGCACCGCCACCCCAGTGCCAAGCGTCACGACCTTGGGTGTTGTGGCCTTGTCCGCCGTAGTGGCCTGTGTGGGGCTGATCAAGTTCAAGTCAACGCGTTGCAAGGCGTTGATGACTGCGGGGCTGATCGCTACAGCCTCTTTTGGCATCCATCAAGGAGATGGGCTGATTCGTGAAGCGCGTGCCGCTGTGGCTTACGTCTTCGATAGCCCGACTGGCGGCACGGTTGCGGACGCAGCGTTGCCTTATGCCGATCCTGCTGCGCTGCAGACTCTCACGAACACTTCAGGTGTTGCTGTGCGGATTGTGAGCAATGCCAATTCGGCGGATACCGGGACATGTCAGGTTGGATCGACTATTCCTGCAGGAGGTTCCTGCACAACATTGCCTGCTTGTACTCCACCGCCCACACCTGTGTTGCTCCAAATGGATGTGGTAACACCTCCTTCGGTTGTGTGCGATGGCAATCAAGTGATTCTTGCTGCATGGGGCCCTCCGCCGCCAAAGAGAGGGACTAATTCAGAATTAGCAGGCGAAGGAATGTTGATGGCCCAGCCTCCGACTTTTTCACCAGCAGCCCCAAGTCCGGTAGTCACCTTCACTCCGCCGCCTCCTTACCTGTCCTTATTGTTTGATGGTGCAGGACAGCCAACAAATCTTGCGGAAGCCAGGGCTCCAAGGACGGCAACAGTAACAGCGGTGGCTCCGAGCGGGTACGGATTTGGTCCAAATTTGGAGTCAACTCTGACATGGCAAACAGCTTTGGACTGCACATATCGATCGTTTGGCATGGTATATCCAGATGAACCAGGTTGAAAGATATCACTTTGCTCAAGATTTGAACTTACTGGTAATTAAATTAAATCGAGACTAATTCGTTAGGCGACCACTGCCGAAATTGAACGAGCCTCCCAAGTGTCATATACACTGGGGAGGCTTTTTGGATTTTTACGCCTATTTTCAACAGAAAGCGCAGCAGGTACTTTCTAGGTCGTAATTTTACGGGAGTACTATTGGATCCTGAGTAGCGCAATCATACGGAAGATCCCAGGTCATACTGGGTGAGAGGTTGGCTCCAAAACCATACCCTGCAGGAGCGGTAGCCTCTACCGTAAATATTCCTGTAGTTAATTCAGTCACATTGGTAATAGATCCATTTTGATCGTAAATGGCTTGAGTCGCATTTCTTGCATAACTCGACGTAATAGTTGCACCTGCAATGTCAAATGATGGTGGAGTGCTTAGCACCGGTGGATAAGCATGCCAAGAACCTAGTTCTGGGGAGGTCGAAATCCTGGGATACGTTCCAATTTTTGTGTCGTAGTTGCACCCAACATCAGGAGGTGCGAGGACTGCTATGGGTTGCACAACAGGATCAGGAGGAGTGCACGCATAGGCTTGCGTCGTACATGAAGCTCCTGGCGCTAGCTCCGCATTTACTGCGCAGGTTCCTGTCTCGGAGGCATTGCCATTTGACGTAATCTTGATGCGTCCGCCGCTCGTGTTGGAGACGGTGAGGGTCGGCGCTGGATTGGCATAAGGAACCTGTGTATCGGATACCGTACCTCCAGCGGGGTTGGAAAACTCGTAGGGTCCTGCTGCTCGAACCAATGATGGGCGGGCTGATACTGGGCCACCCATGAAAAAGCCACCTCTGCGGGTGGCTTGGCAGACTAACAATAGATCAAGAATTTCGCAGCGCATCAACAGGGCCGCTGGCGGCATCTTGTCGGCCGCTCATGTAAGTCCTTGAGTTTTCTTGTATCAATTCGATTTTGTAGCCATCCGGGTCGGTCACGAAGGCGATCACCGTGCTGCCGCCTTTGACCGGGCCGGCCTCGCGTGTCACGTTGCCGCCGTTGGCCTTGATCTTCTCGCAGGCGGCGTAGGCGTCCGGCACGCCCAGCGCAATGTGGCCGTAGGCCGTGCCCAGCTCGTACGATTCCGTGCCCCAGTTGTAGGTCAGCTCGATTTCCGCCTGGCCGGGATTGCCGCCCTCGTAGCCCACAAAGGCGAGCGAATACTTGTACTCCGGGTTCTCGGAGGTGCGCAGCAGACTCATGCCCAGCACTTGGGTGTAGAAATCGATGGAGCGTTGCAGGTTGCCGACGCGCAGCATGGTGTGCAGAAGACGCATGGGGTGGTTCTTTCTTGTTGGGGCGCAGCAGTCGCCAATGGTTTGGCAGGTGCTTGCAGGAGCATGGGCGCTCGGAGACAGGCGGTGGCTTTGCACATTGCCTTCACCTCGCAGGCCAGGCCTGCAGCAGGACTGCGCGCGGGTCTGAAAACGTTAGTTTATCGGTGGCGCGATCCATCGTGCGCCACAAAAAGCACAACCCCTGCGCGGGGCAGGGGTTGCAGGCTGAAGGCGCAAGGAAGATTATTCGACCTTGGCCTTTTCACGCAGCTCTTGCTGGTACTTCTGCACTTGCTGTTGGCGCAGTTGCTGCACGATCTGTGGCTTGACTTCGTCAAACTTGGGCAGTTGTGCATCACGCATGTCGTCCACACGGATGATGTGGTAGCCGAACTGGGTCTTGACCGGGGTGTCAGTCATCTGGCCCTTCTTCAGCTTGGTCATGGCTTCCGAGAACTCGGGCACGTAGTTGGCGGCATTGCCCCAGTCCAGATCGCCACCGCGCTGGCCCGATCCAGGATCCTTCGATTCCTTCTTGGCCACGTCTTCAAACTTGGCACCCTTCTTGATCTGGGCGATCAGGGCCTTGGCCTTGTCTTCGCTGTCCACCAGGATGTGGAAGGCATGGTATTCCTTGCCCTGGTTTGCGGCGACAAACTTGTCGTACTCGGCCTTGGCGGCAGCATCGGTGACGGGGTGCGACTTTTCGTAAGCGGCAAACAGCTCTTGCGTCAGGATGCCTTGGCGCGCCAGTTCCATCTGACCCTTGAAGCTGTCGGTGGCGTCCAGGCCCTGGGCCTTGGCAGCCTGCGCGTAGATTTCGCGCTCGATGATGGCTTCCTTGATCTGGGCTTCCTGGTCAGCCGTCACGGGGCGACCACTGCGCTCCATTTGTTCCTTGAAGGTCTGCATCAGCGATGCAGGTACGGGCTTGCCATTGACGATACCAATGTTCTGAGCCATCGCGGGCAGTGCAGCAGCACCCAGCAGAGCAGCTGCAACCAGGCCGGACAAGAGCTGTTTTTTCATGCGAAATCCAAAATATTTATCAATGAAATGAAATATACACCAGTGATTTCATGGTTTTGGTGTACTGAGGACTTCAATGGCAAGGGCATGTAAACCCGCGTCAATGAATGCTTGCAGCGCATCATACACAAGCCGGTGCTGGCCGATGCGCGATGTGCCGGTAAACAAGGGTGAAGCGATGCGAACCCGGAAATGCGTACCCACACCCGTGCCATTGGCACCGGCGTGGCCCGCGTGCTGCCAGCTCTCGTCGATGACTTCAAGCTGGGTGGGCGCGAGTGTATTGCGCAGCACGGCGTCAAGGGCGGCGGCAGTGATGTCCTGGGTTTGCATGGTGACTATTGAAACGATAGCTGGTGGCGCTTTGTGGAAGGGCGCCGGAGAGGTCAATCTGTCTGGTTCTTCTTATTTGGGCAGCGAATCCGGGGCCTTGCTGGCGGGTGGCGCTTCCTGGATGTGGCGGCTCAGGTACAAGGCTTGCGCCACTACGAAGGCGAGCATCAGGCCCAGGCCGCCGAACATCTTGAAGGTGACCCAGGTATCCAGATCGAACTGGTAGGCGACCCAGATATTGATAACGCCCATGACGAGAAAGAAGATCGCCCAGCTGTAGTTCAGCTTGTTCCAGACATTCTGAGGCAGCTGTACCTGGGCAGACATGAGTTTCTGGATCAGGTTCTTGCCCATGATCCAGTAGGCGCCCAGCAGCACGGCGGCCATCACCCAGTACAGCACGGTAGGCTTCCACTTGATGAAGGTATCGTTGTGCGAGATGAGGGTGGCCCCGCCGAAGATGACGATCACCCCCAGGCTGATCCATTGCATGGGTTCGACCTTGCCGGTCTTCATGCGCAGGTAGGCAATTTGCGCAATGGTGGCAACGATGGCCACGCCCGTTGCCACAAACACGCCCCATACCTTGAAGGCGACAAAGAACAGCAGGATAGGGAAAAAATCGATCAGGAATTTCATATGCAGGGCAGTCTGGAAGGGCGCAGCGCGTGGCGTGTTGGAGTCGTTCTTGTAGTCCCGCAGTCTGCGGCGCAGTGTTTTGTCTGAAAGGCTGTCAATGATACGCGAGCCCACTTGCCCAGACTTAAGCTGCGCTGAAGACGTTGCTTGATCTGCCGCAATGCGGCGAATGGGTGAGAACGCGGCGATGCGGAAAAGTTCCGCCGCACTGCCGCGCCGCGCTCACCCTCACTTCGCGTCTTCGAAATCGAGCGAGGCCGAGTTCATGCAATAGCGCAGGCCCGTAGGCTGGGGGCCATCGGGGAAGACATGGCCCAGGTGCGCGCCGCACTGCGCGCAGACGGTCTCCACCCGCACCATGCCGTGGCTGCGGTCCACATTTTCGGCAATGGAGCCAGGAATGGCCTGCGAGAAGCTGGGCCAGCCGCAGCCCGCGTCGAACTTGGTGTCACTGTCGAACAGCTTGGCGCCGCAGCACACGCAGTGGTAGCTGCCGTCGGCCCAGTGCTGCTCGTACTTGCCGGTGAAGGGGCGCTCGGTGGCGGCATGGCGCGTGACCTGATAGGCCGCGGGCTCGGCGTGTTTGGCAGCCAGCTCGGCTTGCCATTGGGCCTCGGTTTTCTGGATGGGAAAGCTCATGATGAACAACTGATGGCAATGTGTTGCGCCCAGTCGGGCGGGAGGGCTGCCAGGTCTTCGCAGCCCGCATGTTCCTGATATGGCGCTGCCAGCACGCTTTGCAAGCGTGCAAAGGGCGCCCAGTCGCCGCGCTGCGCGGCCTCGATGGCCTGCTGGCCCAGGTGGTTGCGCAGCACGTATTGGGGGTTGGTGCTGAGCATCAAATCGGCTGCTTGCGTACTATCAGCGTTCGCCAGAAGCTCCTGATACTGTAGCAGCCAGGTGTCAAAAGCCGCATCGCCTGCAAACCAGTGGGTAAGGGCAGGGAGGCGGTCATTTTTTACCGCTTGCGACAATTCGCGCCAGAAGAGGGTGTAGTCCACCCGGTGCTGCTGCATCAGGGTGAGCAGCGGGTTGGCCAGGTCGGCAATGCGGGCGGCCTCGCCTGGCAACCCCAGCTTGGTGGCCATGGCGGCGAGCATGGCGCTCTCCAGCGCGGGCTTGTAGGCATCAATGGCGGCAACGGTCTGGTCCTCGTCGTCAATCAGGGGCAGCAGCGCCTGGCCCAGGCAGTAGAGGTTCCAGTAAGCGATTTGCGGCTGGCGCGAAAAGGCATAGCGGCCACTGCTGTCGCTGTGGTTGCAGATGTGGCCTGCATCGTAGTGGTCCAGAAACTGGAAGGGGCCGTAGTCGATGGTCAGGCCCAGAATACTCATGTTGTCGGTGTTCATCACCCCATGGCAAAAGCCCACAGCTTGCCATTGGGCCACCATGCGGGCAGTGCGTTCGGCAATATCAGCCAGCAGGGCCGCGTAGCGCGCCGGGGTGCCGCTCGCGTGCTGGGCAGCGCTGGCAAAGTAACGCTGCACCACGTAGTCGGCCAGCGCGCGCAGGTGGTCCAGCTGGTTGCGCGCCGCAAAGTGTTCAAAATGGCCAAAGCGCACAAAGCTGGGCGCTACGCGGGCCACCACGGCAGCGGTTTCCACCGTCTCGCGGTACACCGGCTGCGGCGAGGTGACCAGCGACAGCGCCCGCGTGGTGGGAATGCCCAGCGCGTGCATGGCTTCGCTGCACAGGTACTCGCGGATGGACGAGCGCAGCACCGCGCGGCCGTCGCCCATGCGCGAGTACGGCGTCATGCCTGCGCCCTTGAGCTGCAGCTCCAGCCCTTGTCTGCTGTCCTGCTGGTCTGGCGCCGCCAACTCACCCAGCAGGATCGCGCGGCCATCGCCCAACTGCCCAGCCCACTGGCCAAACTGGTGGCCGCTGTAGACGGTGGCCATGGCATCCATGCCGGGCAGCAAGGCGTTGCCGCCCAGCACCTGGGCTGCCGCTTCGGTCTGCAGCCACTCGCTGTCAAAGCCCATGGCGCTGGCCAGGGCGCCATTGCCTGCGTTCAAGGCCAGCTGTGGCATTGGCGTGGGCTGCAGGCGGGTGTAGAAGACGGGTGGCAACTGGGCAAAGCCGTTGATCCAGCGGGCGCCGGGCTGCAGGGCAGCCAAGGCTTCGGCCATGGGTGGGGAAGAGGTGTTGGACAGGGTGGAATCCATGCAGCCATTGTCCGCGCAGGCTTTGCCCTGTGTGCGACTGTGTTTATTGTCAGCTCTGATGGGAATTTTGTTGCGCGCGCAATCTTGTTGCGATGTCGCAAGTTTTCAACGCCGATACAGCCCGCTGCGCAGGCAAATGGCCTGGGATGGATGCTTTTGCCCGTGGCAGGCAGGGCTTGCACGGTATTATGTCGGCCTGCCATTCATTGTTTGTTCCACGCCATCGATCCCGACCGAGAAAAGTAAAAAAGCACCGTGCGTCTCAATTCCATCAAGCTTGCTGGCTTCAAATCGTTTGCGGAGCCGACCAATTTCATGCTCCCTGGCCAACTGGTGGGCGTGGTGGGGCCCAACGGCTGCGGCAAGTCCAACATCATGGATGCGGTGCGCTGGGTGCTGGGTGAATCCAAGGCGAGCGAGCTGCGCGGTGAGTCGATGCAGGACGTGATCTTCAACGGCACCAACCATCGCAAGCCGGCCAGCCGCTCCAGCGTGGAGCTGGTGTTCGACAACAGCGATCACCGTGCAGGCGGGCAGTGGAGCCAGTACACCGAAATTGCCGTCAAGCGCGTGCTCACCCGTGACGGCACCAGCAGCTATTTCATCAACAACATGCCGGTGCGCCGGCGCGATGTGCAGGACGTGTTCCTCGGCACCGGCCTGGGCCCGCGGGCCTACGCCATCATCGGGCAGGGCACGATCAGCCGCATCATCGAATCGCGCCCCGAAGAGCTGCGCCTGTTCCTCGAAGAAGCCGCTGGGGTCTCCAAATACAAGGAGCGCCGCCGCGAGACCGAGAACCGCCTCAACGACACGCGCGAGAACCTCACCCGCGTCGAAGACATTCTGCGCGAGCTGAACAACAACCTCGAAAAGCTGGAAAAGCAGGCCGAGGTGGCCGCCAAATACAACGCGCTGAACGCCAGCGCCACGCTCAAGCAGCAACAGCTGTGGTTCCTCAAGCGCAGCGATGCGGCAGAAGACCAGGAAAAGGTGCGGATCGAAGGACTCAAGGCTGTCAACGACCTGGAGTCGCGCATGGCCGACCTGCGCCATGTCGAGGCCGATCTGGAATCGATCCGCCAGGCCCACTATGCGGCGGGCGATACCGTCAACCAGGCCCAAGGCAAGCTCTACGAGGCGACAGCCGAGGTGGGTCGGCTGGAGGCCGAAATCCGCTACGTGGTGGAAGGCCGTCAGCGCGTCGAAAACCGCCTGGTGCAACTGGCCGAGCAGATCGCCATGTGGATGGTGCGCAAGGAGGAATCCGAGGCCGAGCTCGAAACCCTGACCGGCCAGGGCATGGACGCCGAGGAAAAGGCCGAAATGCTGGCTGCCCAGCTTGAAGAGCAGAGCCAGCAATTGCCTGACATGGAAGATGCGCACCGCCAGGCGCAGCAGCGCGCCAATGAGCAGCGTGGCGCCGTCACCCAGGTGCAGCAGCAGATCCAGGTGCTGGCCGCCGAGCAGCGCAGCCTGAACGAACAAAGCCGTGGTCTGGAAGTGCGCAGCGAGCGCCTGCGCACCGACCGCAATGCCATGGCAGCGCCCGACGAGGCGCGCCTTGCCAACCTGAAGCAGCAGAACGATGAAGCTGCCGAGGCCGCCGAGATTGCCGAGGCGCGGCTGCTGGAGCTGCAGGACAGCGTGCCCCAGCTCGACGAGGCGCGCCGCGAGAAACAGCAGCAGGTCAACAGTGAAGGCGCCCGCCAGGCCGAACTGGCCGCGCGCCTCGATGCCCTCAAGGCCCTGCAGGAAAAGGTAAAGACCGACGGCAAGCTGCAGCCCTGGTTGGCCAAGCATGGCCTGGACGGATTGCAGGGCCTGTGGAGCCGCATCCAGATCGAGCCTGGCTGGGAAAACGCGCTGGAAGCGGCGCTGCGCGAGCGCCTGTCATCCCTGGAAGTGAGCCGCCTCGACATGGTGCGCGGCTTTCTGGGCGCCGGTGCGCAGGATGCGCCGCCTGCGCGTCTGGCGTTCTACAGCCTGCCGCAGGCTCCCGGCGCCGCGCCGCAAGGGCAGATGGCCCAATTGGCCGACCTGCTGCGCGTACACGATGCAGGCCTGCGCGCCGTGCTGTCCGACTGGCTGTGCGGCTGCTACACGGCCCCGACCCTCGACGAGGCGCTGGCGCAGCGCGCCCGCCTCAAGGCGGGCGAAACCATTTTTGTGCCCACGGGCCACGCCGTCAGCAGCCATAGCGTGAGCTTTTACGCGCAGGATTCCGAGCAATCGGGCATGCTGGCGCGGGCCCAGGAGATCGAACACCTGGAAAAGGAGCTGCGTGCGCAGTCGCTGATCGGCGAAGAAGCCCGCAACGCCCTGGTGCGCGCCGAATCGGCCTATGCTGATGCATCGCAGCGCCTGGTAACGGCCCGCAACGATGCGGCCGAAACCCGCAACCGCGCCCACGAGCTGCAGGTCGAAACCCTGCGCCAGACCCAGTTGGCCGAGCAGGCGCGCGCACGCACGGCGCAGCTGGATGCGGATCTGTCGGAAGTGACGATCCAGCTCGAAGAGATCCAAGAGCGCCGCATTGCCGCCGAGGCCCGTTTTGAAGAGCTGGACATGCAGCTGGCCGATAGCCAGGAGCGCCACGCGCAGCTGGACGAGCAGGTCTACGAGTTCGAGCGCAAGCTGACCGGTGCCCGCGAGCAGCTGCGTGCGCTGGAGCGCCAGGCGCAGGAGGCCGTGTTCGGTCAGCGCAGCATGGATGCACGCCGCGCCGAGCTTGGCCGCACCATGGAGACGGCCATACAGCAGGCCAAGGCCCTCGCCGATGAGCAGGTGCGCGCCCAAGAGGAGCAGGGGCGCCTGAACGACGCAGCCGCCCAGGGCGGCCTGCAGGACGCGCTGAACCTGAAAATGGAGCGCGAAAAAGAGCTTGCCGCGCGCCGCAGCGAGTATGACGACTTGACCGCCCGCCTGCGCGGCAGCGACGAGCGCCGCCAGCAGTTCGAGCGGGATCTGCAGCCGCTGCGCGACCGTATCACCGAATTCAAGCTCAAGGAACAGGCCGCGCAACTGGGCCTGGAGCAGTACACCACCTTGCTGAACGACGCGCAGGCCGATATGGAGGCGCTGGCCGCATCCATTCAGGAAGGCAATGTGCGCCTGACTGGCCTGCAAAGTGAGATTGACCGCCTGCACCGCGAAATCGACGCGCTGGGCGCCGTCAACCTGGCAGCGCTGGACGAGTTGAACCACGCCCGCGAGCGCAAGACCTTCCTCGACTCGCAGATGAAGGACTTGACCGAGGCGATGACGACCCTCGAAGACGCGATCAAGAAGATCGACGCGGAGACGCGGCAATTGCTCTCGGGCACCTTCGATACGGTGAACCAGCACTTTGGCCGCATGTTCCCCGAACTGTTTGGTGGCGGCCAGGCCAAGCTCATCATCACCGGCGACGAGATTCTCGACTCTGGCGTCCAGGTGATGGCGCAGCCGCCCGGCAAGAAGAACCAGACCATTCACCTGCTGTCGGGGGGTGAGAAGGCGCTCACGGCGATTGCGCTGGTGTTTGCGATCTTCCAGCTCAATCCCGCACCGTTTTGCTTGCTGGATGAGGTGGATGCGCCGCTGGACGACGCCAATACCGAGCGCTACGCCAAGCTGGTGGCCAGTATGAGCCGGGGAACCCAGTTCCTTTTCATCAGTCACAACAAGATTGCCATGGAGATTGCGCAGCAGCTCATTGGTGTAACAATGCAGGAGCAGGGCGTTTCGCGCATCGTGGCCGTGGATATGGAATCCGCGCTGACGATGGCCGAATCGGTCTGATGGATACGGATACGCGGCCTGCGCACACCCGGTGGGAGCATGCTTTTCGCAAAGCGATGCCCGCTGTTCGCCGTTGTGTGCGTCGACCCTGGGATATTTACAACGAAATCGTATGAGTAATTTTCAACTGGCCCTGGTCATCACCTTTGGTGTCATTCTGGCGCTGTATGTCGGCTTCAACACCTGGTCTGCCCGCCGCAACGAACCCAAGAAACCCAAACCCGAAGAGGTTGGCGGCGCACTGCCGGTGGGCGAGGACGACGCGCGTTTCGAGCCCGGCTTTGACGGCAAGGTAGGCGGTGCCACGGGCGACCCGGTGCTGGATGCCCAGCTGGGCGGGCAGGGCCCGCGCCTGGGTGGCAACCTGGGCGGCAATGCCAGTGCAGACGCCTTTCCCGCAGGCGCCGTGGCGCGCAGCGGCAACCCGGGTACCTACCTGGGTGACCGCCAGCAAATACTGGATGCGCTGACCGACGCGATTGCACCCGTCCATACTGATGGCATCGTCTCGGGCAATGCCGCCATTGCTGCCATGCCCAGCAGTTTTCGCGCGGGCAACAAGGCCTTCAACATCGAAGGCATGAACCAGGCAACCCAGACCTGGGAGCTGCCCAAGGCGGGCGAGCGCTACACCGGCTTCCAGGCGGGCATTCAGCTGGCCAACCGCCACGGCCCGATGAACGAGATCGAGTTTTCCGAATTTGTCGGCAAGGTGCAGCAGTTTGCCGACACCATCGGCGCCTCGCCCGATCTGCCCGACATGCTGCAGGAAGTGGCCCGCGCCCGCGAGCTGGATGCCTTTGCCAGCGAGCACGATGCCCAGCTGGCCTTCATGCTGCGCGCCAAGCGCGCTTCGTGGAGCCCCGGTTATGTTGCGCAGGTCGCCGCCAAGCACGGCTTTGTGCCTGCAGGCCCTGGCCGTATGGTGATGCCAT
The DNA here is from genome assembly GCF_050434545.1 of Comamonas sp. 4034. Taxonomy (NCBI): domain Bacteria; kingdom Pseudomonadati; phylum Pseudomonadota; class Betaproteobacteria; order Burkholderiales; family Comamonadaceae; genus Comamonas; species Comamonas sp. 4034. The sequence continues at coordinate 115,547 of NZ_JBNDIT010000011.1, forward strand.
CCAGCATTGCGCAGATGCCATCCATTCTGGCGCTGACCTACGATGCCCAGGCAGCCTTGGCAGATGACCCGGAGCAAAGCGCGCTGCGTGATGTGCTGCTGAGCCTGGATGTGCCCCACGTCAGCCGCAGCGAAGCGCCTTTCGACAAGATGCGTGCTGCCGCGGAAGCCCTGTGCGCCGAGATGGACGGTGTGATCTGCGACCAGAACGGCACGCCACTGCCGGTGATGGTGGTGGACCCGATCGCGCAGGACCTGGAGAACCTGTACGACCAGCTCGAAGAACGCGAGCTGGCAGCGGGCTCGCTGGCGGCGCGGCGTTTGTTCAGTTGATAAAAAAATGAGCTGTTGGCGCTTGTCCTCAAAGCATTTCAGATAGATTTACGTTTGAAATCCTTTTGTAGCAAGCGCGAGCAGCTATTCTTTTGACAAGGCGGGTGGGCGAAGAATGCCACCCGCCTTGTGCTTTGGAAGCAAGTCTCATGGCTGATACTTTTGATCTTTTTTCGACTCCGGCGCACGCTACAAAGGCGCAGGCAGCTATCAAAATAAAAGCGCTGCGCGACCAACTGGTTCGCTGGGCGCACGAATACTATGTGCTCGACACGCCGAGCGTGCCTGATGGCGAATACGACCGCGTCTACCAGGAGCTGGAAGCACTGGAGAAGGCGCACCCCGAACTGGTGACGCCCGATTCGCCCACCCAGCGGGTGATTGGCGCGGTGCTCGACGGCTTGACACCGGTGCGCCACGCGGTGCCCATGCTCAGCATCCGCACCGAAACAGACAACGAGGCCAGTGGTGCGGAGGCTTTCGATACGCGCATCCGCAAGGAGCTGGGGCTCGATGCCTCGGCCCCGCCCGTGGAATACGTGGCCGAGCCCAAGTTCGATGGCCTTGCCATGAACCTGCGCTACGAAAACGGCCTGCTGGTGCAGGCCACCACACGCGGGGACGGCGAGATTGGCGAGGACGTGACGCACAACATCCGCACCATCCGCCAGATACCGCTCAGCCTGCCACAGAACGCGGGCGTGCCCCCGGTGCTGGAAGTGCGGGGCGAAGTCTATATGCGCCGCGATGACTTCGATGCGCTCAACCGCAAGCAGGAGGCCGCAGGCGGCAAGACCTTCGTCAACCCGCGCAACGCGGCGGCAGGGGCGGTGCGCCAGCTCGATTCCAACATCACCGCGCAGCGCCCGCTGTCATTCTTTGCCTATGGCGTGGGTGAAGTCACCCCTGCGGCTAGCGGTGGGCCGGACTGGCAGAGCCACTACGCCATGCTGATGCAGATCAAGGCCTGGGGTTTTCCGGTGGCGCCACAAGTCTGCCTGGCACGCGGAGCGGGCGAACTCGTCGCCTTTCACCAGCGCATGGGCGCAGAGCGGGGCAGCCTGGGCTACGAGATCGATGGCGTGGTCTACAAGGTCAACAGCCGGGCGCAACAGCGCGAACTGGGTTTTGTCAGCCGCGAGCCGCGCTGGGCCGTTGCGCACAAATACCCGGCGCAAGAGATGGTGACGCGCCTGGAGGGCATTGACGTCCAGGTGGGCCGCACCGGCAAGCTCACGCCTGTGGCGCGCCTGGCTCCCGTGTTTGTGGGCGGTGTCACCGTCACCAATGCCACCTTGTCGAATGTGTTTGACATCCGCAAGAAGGGCGTGCGCGTGGGCGATCAGGTGATCGTGCGCCGCGCGGGCGATGTGATTCCCGAGGTGGTGGGCCGCGTCGCTCCTGTGCCGGGTACCGATGCGGCTTTGCAGCCGGGGCCGCGTAGCCCTTATGTGCCCAACTTTCACATGCCTGTCGCATGCCCCATCTGCGGCAGCGCCGTGGTGCGCGAGAAGGGCGAGGCCAACCACCGATGCACCGGCGGCCTGTTCTGCCCCGCGCAGCGCAAGGAGGCCATCCTGCACTTTGCCGCCCGCCGCGCGATGGACATTGAAGGCCTGGGCGACAAGCTGGTTGATCAGCTTGTCGACGCCGGTGTGATCCGCACCTTGCCCGATTTGTACAAACTGGGGATCGCCACCTTGTCGGGCCTGGAGCGCATGGCCGAGAAATCTGCACAGAACGTGCTGGCGGCGCTGGAATCATCCAAGAAGACCAGCCTGCAGCGCTTTCTGTTCGGCCTGGGGATACGCCATGTGGGCGAATCCACCGCCAGGGATCTGGCCAAGCACTTTGGTGTGCTCGATGCGATCATGGACGCCTCGGTCGAAGCGCTGCTGCAGGTGAACGACGTGGGCCCGGTGGTGGCGCAGAGCATCCACACCTTTTTTGCGCAACCGCACAACCGCGAGGTGGTGGAGCAACTGCGCGCTGCCGGGGTGCACTGGGAAGAGGGCGCGCCCGCCGAGAAGCCGCCGCAGATCCTCGCTGGCATGACGGTGGTGTTGACCGGCACCCTGCCGACCATGGGCCGCGACGAGGCCAAGGACCTGCTCGAAGCCGCTGGTGCCAAGGTCTCGGGCTCGGTCAGCAAGAAAACCAGCTATGTGGTGGCGGGCGCAGAGGCCGGCAGCAAGCTGGCCAAGGCCGAAGAACTGGGCGTGCCCGTGCTTGACGAGGCAGGCATGCTGCAGTTGCTGAAAACCGGTCAGGTTTGATGGCACAAGAGGAGGGTGCCAGGACTACCAGATGCCGTGGCGCAGTATGGAGCGGTGTGATCAGCCTTGAAGGGGCTTGTGTCACCTTCAGAGCGATGCACAAAGTGCGCCAACTTCCCGCAATAGATCGCAAGGAGCGCAGATGAAACGGGTTCAACTTTTGGCAGCATGCGGGTTGCTCGCCGCAGCCTGCGTGCATGTACAGGTTTACGCGCAAGGCTCCCAGCCGGGCCTTCAGGACATGGAGGACTGCAGGCTTGCACAGCGCGATCTGGACACTGCGCGCAGCGCCATCGCCAGAAATGAGGCTGAAAAGCGCGATCAGGTGAATGCGGCCATTGCCAAGGCCAATGCGGCCTGTGGCTCCAGCACCGAGCGTTTGCAGCCGCCTGCAAAGGCCGTGCAGCCTAACGCGGCGCCCAATACGCCTACCACCATCACGAACTGCAATGCCAACTACTGCTATGACAGCCAGGGCGGTGTGTTCCGCAAGTCCAGCAATCCCAACATGTTGACCGGGCCCGATGGTCGCGTGTGCCATCGGTCGGGGAATGTGCTCAATTGCTGAAGACCTTTCAGGCAGAGGGATCTGGCCTGCCGGGCTGACACCGAAAACGTTGCGCCGCTGAGCAAGCGCGACAAAGTCAGTGGGCGAAGCCGGGCAATCATGGCGCCAGCAGCTTACTTCTTGGCCTTTTCCGGCGCCTTGTCTGCCGGTTTGGCGGCGGGCTGCTGGGCGGCGGCAAACAGCTTGCCCAGCATTTCGCGCAGCATGCCTGAGCTGCTTTTCTGCATCTGCTGGTTGATCTCGGCCTGCTTGCTTTGCATCAGCTGCGCATGCGGGGATTGGGGGCCCAGTTCCAGCAAGGATTTGAGCTGCGGCTCGCTGAAGGTCTGCGCATAGGCATTGGCCAGCTGCGCATCCCATTGCTTCTGGTATTGCGGCACCACTTGGCGGGCAGCGGCCATCAGCTGCTGCTGGGCCTGTTGCGCGCCCATCTTGTCGATCAGCGTCTGGTAATCGGGTGATTTGGCCGCCAACTGCAAGGCCACCTGGGGCAGGGTGTGGCCGAGCTTGTATTTTTCGACCATGGCCTGGGCCATGTCGACCAGCTTGGCGGCATGGCTGGCCGGCAGAACGCCTGCGTACAGGCCCACCAGTGCAAGGCCCGAGGCAGCAGTGCGGACAAATTGGCGGCGGGATGGAGAGAGAGACATGGACGGTGTTCCTTCGAAATTCTGATGCACGGTGTCTGGTGCGGGGTGGCTGACCTGCGGGTGCTGCTAGCGCATTTCCTTTGGCGGCTCCAGATCCACGGCGTGAAAGCCAAATGCGCCCCGCTTGCGGTCTTCAAAGTAGCGCTTCAAGGTCACCTTGACGGTGCGGAAGGCAATGTCGTCCCATGGAATTTCCGCTTCGGTGAACAGTCTCGCCTCCATCGTCTCCCAGCCAGGGTTGAATGCGCTGCTGTTGAGTTGTGCCAGGTAAAAGAGATGCACCTGGCCGACATGGGGCACGTTGATGACGGAAAACAGTGGCCCCAGGGTGATGTCTGCACCGGCTTCCTCATCGGTTTCTCGCGCAGCGCCTGCACCCGTGGTTTCACCCAGCTCCATGAAGCCTGCGGGCAGCGTCCAGTAGCCCTTGCGCGGCTCGATATTGCGCTTGCACAGCAACACCTGGTCGCCCAGGTAGGGCACCGTGCCGACCACGTTGAGCGGGTTTTCATAATGGATGACGCTGCAGGCAGGGCAGACGGCGCGGATCTTGGTGTCGCCATCATCGGGAATGCGGTGCTCTACCTTGGTGCCGCATTGGCGGCAGTAATCAACGGGGGCGCGAGATGTCATGGGCGCTATTGTGCGCTATTGGTGGGGCTGTGCAGCGGGTGGTTGCAAAATGGCGACCCCGGCTTGTTGGCTGCATGCAGCAGTTGCTTTTAAGAACGTGTTTACGATCTCCTCGCGCGGCTGCGTAGAGATCGTAAACACGTTCTGAGAGGGCATTTTGCCATTCCACTCTGATGCAGCCATGCGCCAATGCGGCCATGAAAAACGCCACCGCAGTGGGTGGCGTTCTTGGCGTGCGCTGGCAATTACACCAGTTGGATCTTGAGCGATGGCAGGCCGGCGACGCCGCCTTCGAGCACATCGCCCTTGACGACGGCGGCCACCCCTTCGGGGGTGCCGGTGAAGATCAGGTCGCCCGCCTGCAGCTCCCATGCCTGCGACAGCACTTCGATGGTTTCTGCAATGTTCCAGATCAGCTTGCTCACGTTGCTGCGCTGGCGCTCGGCGCCGTTGACCTGGAGCCAGATGTCGGCATTGTTCACGTCACCCGCCTGGGCTGCGGGCACCAGCGGGGCGATGGGCGCGCTGGCTTCAAAGGCCTTGCCGATCTCCCAGGGGCGGCCTTGCTTCTTCATCTCGCCCTGCAGATCGCGGCGGGTCATGTCCAGGCCCACGGCGTAGCCCCAGATGTGCTGGGCGGCGTCGGCAGCCGAGATGTTCTTGCCCCCCTTGCCAATGGCCACCACCAGCTCGATCTCGTGGTGCAGGTTGCTGGTGAGCGTGGGGTAGGGTACCTCGCCCGTGGTGCCTACGGCCACCGGCACGATGGCATCGGCGGGCTTCATGAAGAAGAAAGGCGCTTCACGGCCGGTAAACCCCATCTCCTTGGCGTGCTCTTCGTAATTGCGGCCCACGCAATAGATGCGGTGCACGGGAAACAGGTCGCTGCTGCCGTGCACGGGCACGCTGGCTTGCTGGGGCGCGGGAATGACGTAGTGGCTCATGCTGGTCTCGGTTGGCGGCGCACAGAGCACCGGCGCGTGGGTCAATGAATCGATGCAAAAATTATCGGGCAAAAAGGGTTGAAGGCCGTGTAAAGCCACGCCCTGGTTCGCGCGCTTCCTTGCAGTCACTGTCATGCACGCGACTGGCTGTTGGTTGTGTGCACAATCGCCCACCCGCCTGCGGTATGCTGTGCAGCCATGAAGCTGCACAACTATTTCCGCTCCTCTGCGTCCTACCGCGTGCGCATCGCACTCCATGCCAAAGGCCTGTCTTACGACTATGTGCCGGTGCATCTGGTCAAGGGCGAACACCGTGCCCCTGCCTTTGCCAGCCATATGGGCGATGCGTTGGTGCCCGCACTGGAAACCGAAGATGGCCAGTGGCTCAACCAGTCGCTTGCCATCATCGAATGGCTGGAGGAAACCTATCCCGATACCCCGACGCTCCTGCCTGGTAACGCGCTGGCGCGTGCCCGCATCCGTGCGCTGGCCTTGCAGGTGGCCTGTGAGATCCACCCCATCAACAACCTGCGCGTGCTGGGGTACCTGAAGAACACGCTGGGCCAGAGCGAAGAGGCGAAAAACGCCTGGTACCAGCACTGGTGCCGCGCCGGGCTGGAGGCCTTTGAGCGCCAGCTGGTGCTGCTGGCTGCCGAGCGCAAGGCGCAGGGCCTGCCGCCTTCCACCTTTTGCTGGGGCGATAGCCTGACCCTGGCCGACTGCGCGCTGGTGCCGCAGATCTTCAATGCCCAGCGTTTCAATGTCGATCTGCAAGGCCTGCCGCTCACCATGGCGGCTTACCAGACCGCCTTGGCAACGGACGCCGTGCAGAAGGCCCAGCCTTCGGCCTGCCCGGACGCGCAGGCGTGAGGGAGCCCGCCACGATGGATACTGCCTTTCCCCAGGACTGGATCATTCCCGACTGGCCTGCGCCTGCGCGGGTGCACGCCTTGTGCACCACCCGCAAGGGCGGGTTCAGCACGGGCCTCTTTGGCACCACCAATCTCAGCCTGAATGTGGGTGATGAGGCTGCGCATGTGCTACAGAATAGAGAGCTGCTTGCACAGGCCATGCAAGCACTTGAGGCCAAAAGATCATTGAATGGCGGCGCTGACAGCTCTTCCACTGTCGCTGCTGCATCACCGCCCAGCCAGCCGGTATTTGTGCGCCAGGTGCACGGTACCGATGTGAAATACATCGACCAGTGCGCCACCAGCGGCCAGGATGCCGATGCCAGCGTGAGCGACACGCCCGGCATGGGCTGCGCGGTGATGGCTGCAGACTGCCTGCCAGTGATCTTCTCGCACGCCAATCTGCCCGTGGTGGGCGCGGCGCATGCGGGGTGGCGAGGGCTCGTCGGCCAGGGCGGTGTCGGGGTGCTGGAAACCTGTTTTGCGGCGTACGCCCAACTGGTGCGCAAGCAACTGGGCCAGGATATGAGCCTGGCAGACATTGCCGCGCAGACACTCGCCTGGCTCGGCCCCTGCATCAGCCAGCCCGAGTTCGAGGTGGGCCCGGAAGTGCAGGCTGCCTTTGTGGAGCACGATGCCAGCGCTGCGGCCTTCTTTGCGGCTGGCAAGCCGGGCAAGTTCCAGGCGGATCTGAGCGCACTGGCCCGCCACCGTCTGCAGCGCCAGGGAATCACCCGGCTCTATGGCAACGACAGCAGCCCCGTCTGGTGCACGGTGCGCAACCCGGAGCGGTTCTTTTCGCACCGGCGCGATGGTGTGCCCGGTGTGCAGGGCGGCTCGGGCCGCTTTGCGGCTTGTGTCTGGGTGGCTTGAGGGCGCAGCGCTTCAAATGGCATAAAAGATATCTGTGGTGATCTTTTTTTGAAAAATGATCGCTATAAGTATCTTTTTTCCTTGCTTTCTTGTGCTGCTTGCATTGTTTGGCTGAAATGAATATTTTTATACTCATTTTCATGAAAAAGAGTATGATATGAAGCATGACTGATGCATTGATTGCTTCCTTGGCTGCCAGCCGCAAGGCCCAGAACATCACCCAGGCCCAGTTGGCCGAGCGCGCAGGCCTGTCCCGCATGGCCGTGCAGCGCACCGAAACCGGCGATGTGGACCCGCGCTATTCCACCGTGGCCGAGATGGCACGCGTGCTGGGTATGCAACTGGTGGCCGTGCCCGCTGATCTGGTGCCCGCGCTGCAGGCCTTCATCCAGTCCGGCGGTAAGTTTCTGGGCCAGCCGGCAGGGGCCGATGCGCCGCCTTCGGTGGTGGAGAGCATCGCCGCCGAGCCACGAGGCCCGGCCCACCAGGCAAAGGCGCGCTGACTGACGTCTGCATACTGCCATGTCCACCTCCATCCGCTACCTGCGCCTGTACATGCACCAGCCTGTGGCCATGGGTGGTGGGCGCCGCGCAATCGGCTACCTGTCGCAGTACGGTGATGTGCTGCGCGTCTCATTCGAAGCCGATTACATTGCCGATGCGCAGCGCCCCACCTTGTCACTGAGCTATCTGGGCGGCAACGAGGCCGACACGCGGGCCATCCTCTCGTCTGCCCGCGATGCACGCCTGGTGCGCACGGATGGACGCTGGCCCGTGTATTTTCAGAATCTGCTGCCCGAAGGCCACAACCGCGAACGCCTGGCTGCCGAGCGCGGCTGCTCGCCGGATGATGAGTTCGAGCTGCTGGCCGCTGCCGGCCACGATCTGATGGGCGCGCTGGAGGTGGAGCCCGTCCCGCAGGGCGAAGCCATTCCTGATGTGGTGCGGCACTGGCACACCACGCAGGGGCTCGATGTGCTGGAGCCTGGTTTTGTGGAGTTTCCGGTGGCGGATGCGGCATCGCTGCCCGGCATCGTCACCAAGTTCAGTGCCGTGCAGGACGGCCGCCGCTACACCGTGCACCGCAAGGGCGCGGCGGGCAGCGTCATCCTCAAGCTCCCCAGCACGGCGCATCCTGATCTGGTGGCCAACGAATACAGCTGCTACCGCCTGTGCCAGGCGCTGGGCTTGACCACGGCGGATGCGCAGGTCATCACCCGCGCCCAGGCCGACCTGCCCGGGCATGTGCCGTTTGACGAGATTCTGGCCGTGCAGCGCTTTGACCACCTGCCCGATGGCAGCCGTGTGCATATGGAAGAGTTCAACCAGGCACTGGGCTACGCGCCGCGCCATAAATATGGCAAGGGCCTGCAGCAGGACTGGCCCACCATGCTCCGTGTGCTCGACCGCCTGAGCCCCGAGCCCGTGACAGACACGCGCGAGTTTCTGGCGCGCACCATTGCAGCCATCCTGATGGGCAACACCGACGCGCACCTGAAGAACTGGGCGCTCATCTACCCCAATGGTCACCAGCCGCGCCTCGCACCCGTCTATGACTGCGTGTGCGTCGCCGCCTTCTTTCCGGGCTCGCCACCGCAGCAGTATGCGGTCAACAAGGCGATTGATGCCGCCATGCGCGCCCTGAGCTGGGACGATGTGGAGGCGCTGGTCAAAGCCGCCGGCCTGTTGCGCGCATCGCGCCATGTGGCACTGCTCAAGGACGTGGTGCGCCGGGCACATGACGACTGGCCAGCCTTGCTCGCCGATGCACCGCCTGGCATGCGCGAGGCCGTGGAGGAGCGCCTGCGCGGTGGTGTGAAGCTGGCCGAGGTCTGAGTCGGGCAAGGTGATGATGGTCGTGATGGCGGCAGGCTGCGTTTGCAGGCCTGTTCAGCCCTTTGCCCCCGCTTTTCGCCTCAGCCCTTTGCTCTTGGCACACGCCCCATCAGGTAGAACTCCTCATTGGGTTGCATGCCCGCAAAACTGGCCATGCGGTTCGAGAGGCCGAAAAACGCCGTGATCGCCGCAATGTCCCAGATATCCTCGTCATCAAAGCCGTGCGGGTGCAACGCTTCGAAATCGGCGTCGTTGATTTCCTGCGAACGGGTGCAGACCTTCATCGCAAAATCCAGCATGGCGCGCTGGCGGGGGCTGATATCGGCCTTGCGGTAGTTGACGGCCAGCTGGTCGGCCAGGAGGGGCGCCTTTTCATAGATGCGGACGAGCGCGCCATGGGCCACCACGCAGTACAGGCATTCGTTGTGCGCACTGGTCACCGTCACGATCATCTCGCGCTCGGCCTTGGACAGGCTGCTGTCCTCGCGCTCCATCAAGGCGTCGTGGTACGCAAAAAACGCACGCCACTCCGCAGGGCGGCGGGCAAAGGCCAGAAACACGTTGGGGATGAAGCCTGCCTTTTCCTGCACCTGCAGGATGCGATCCTGGATGTCCTGTGGCAGGGTGTTGAGATCGGGCAGGGGGTAGCGGGGTTTGGACGCCATGGCAAATCTCCTTAGAACGTGTTCCTGTTGTACTGAACCGCATCATAAGCTGCAGCAAGCTGCCGGGCTGTCCCGGTAATGCGGGTGGCGATATGTAATAAGTGCTCCATTTTTGATAGCTGACTGCGCTTTTGCGGCATGCGCTAGAGGTATGATTTGCATGTAACAACCCTGCTGGCTTCCTGTATGGCAGAGGCGGTTGCAGGGCGCGCGGTGTTTTGGTCGTAATATGTGCGCCAATTGCAGTGGCTGAGAATCATCCCGATTTGGAGCTGCAGGCGCAGGCCATCTCCGGATGGGCAAGGCTGTGTCAGCAGTCCCATAGCGAACAGGAAGCCGGCTGCACTGCACCATAGACCCTAGAAAGACATGGACCGCCGCCGCGCCACGGGTATGCCGGGCGCGGGGCCGATCCGCCATAACATTCATGCTGGTTCCGTTTTTGATCATGCTGCGCGAGGGCATCGAAGCCGCGCTGATCGTTGGCATCATTGCCAGTTTCCTTCGCCATACAGGCCGCGCCGCATTGATGCCTGCCGTCTGGGCCGGGGTTTTCTTTGCGCTGGGCCTGTCGCTGTTTGCAGGCGCCGGCCTGCAGTGGATGGCGGCAGAATTCCCGCAGAAGCAGCAGGAGCTGTTCGAGGCCGTGGTGGGCTTCATCGCCGTCGGCATGCTGACGGGCATGGTGTTCTGGATGCGCAAGGCCGCACGCTCCATCAAGAGCGAGTTGCAGGCCTCGGTCGACAAGGCGCTTTCTACGACAGGCAGCGCCAGTTGGGCACTGATCGGCATGGTGTTCCTCGCCGTGGCGCGCGAAGGGCTGGAATCCGTCTTCTTCCTGCTGGCCATCTTCCAGCAGAGCACGGGCTGGGGCGCGGCGGTGGGCGCGCTCGCCGGTATCGTGCTGTCCATCCTGTTGGGCGTGGGCCTGTACAAGGGTGGGGTGCGCATCAACATGCGCCAGTTCTTCCGTTACACCGGCGTGTTCATCCTGCTGGTGGCCGCAGGCCTGCTGGCTGGCGCCGTGCGCCGCCTGCATGAGGCAGGGGTGTGGAACCATCTGCAGCAGGTGGTGTTTGACAGCAGCGCGACTCTGCCGGAAGACAGCGCGCTGGGCGTGGTTCTGGGAGGCTTGCTGGGGTACATGCATGCCCCGGTACTGGGCGAGGTGCTGGCGTGGGCAGCGTATCTGGCGGTCACGTTGGTGGTGTTCTTCTGGCCGGTGCCAGTCGCACCCGCTACAAAAACAGAAACGCCTGTGCGCACCCCTCGCACGCCAGCGGCGGATGTGGCAATGCAAAGCGAGCCCGGCACAAGCGCCATGCAGCCTGCACCTCTGGGCGGCGTGGTACTGGGCAGTGTGCTCGTGCTGGTGTTGGGCGCGGCGGCTTTCTGGCAGGCGGCGGGCTCCTCACAATCTGCAGCCAGGCCGGGCGCCGACAACGCGGCGGCTGCAGGAGGTGCTACCGATGTGCCCCAGATCACCATTGAGATCAGCCAGGGTACGTGTACGCCCAATGCCGTGAGCGTGCCTGCGGGCAAGGTGCAGTTTCGCATCGTCAACAAGGGCGAGCGTGCGCTGGAGTGGGAGATTCTGGACGGTGTGATGGTGCTCGAAGAGCGCGAGAACATCCTGCCCGGCCTGTCGCAGACCCTGACGGCACGCCTTGCGCCTGGCCAGTACGAGATGACCTGCGGCTTGCTCAATGCACCGCGCGGCACCTTGACCGTCACGCCGTCGGAGGCCTTCAAGGCCGAAGCCGCCAAGCCGCCGGTGACGGCCTTCATCGGCGCGCTGGCCGAGTACCAGGTGTACCTGCTGACCGAGGTGGCCAGCCTGCAGGACATGTTGCAGGCCCTGCCGCAGCGCCTGCAGCCAGCTGGCGATGCGGATGCTGCGTCGCAGGCGCCCGCGGACGGCTATCCTGCCGATGCCCTGCAACTGGTGGCTCTGGCACGCGGCCAGTACCAGAAGCTGGTGCCGCTGGCTGCACAATTTGGCGACCTCAATGCCCGCATTGACGCACGCGCCGCTGATTTTGCACTGCGTGACAAGGACCCCGCCTTTGTCGGCCTGCACCGCATTGCAACCGGCCTGAAGGCGGGTGAAGGTGCCGAGCAACTGCTGCCACTCGTCACCAGCCTGCAACAGGATGTTGACCAACTGGCCCAACGCCTGGGCGATGCCTCCCTGCAACCGCAAAACCTCGCCACCAACAGCGCCAAGGCGCTGGAGCGTGCATCCACCTTGATTCCGGGTGAGGCGACCACGCCCGCGCAGGGCCGTTGGGCCCTGCAGTTTGTGCGCGGCAGCCTGGCTGCGGCGGACAAGACCCAGCAATTGCTGGCGCCCGTGCTGTCCAATGCCAACCCGGCACTGCTGCAGCAGTTGCAGACCAGCCTGGACAAGGTGCGCCAGTTGCTGGCGGACCAGGGCGTCTCCGCCGACGATGCGGAGGCCGCTGGCGTGCCCGGAGTGCTGCTGAACCCCGTGCAATGCCAGAATCTGGCGCAGGCGCTGTACCAGGCGTCACAGAGCATGGGCAAGATCAATATGGCCTTGGGCCTGCAGCCTTAAACTTTTACCGATAACACACGAAAAAATAAAGAGCCGCCATGTCTTTCTTCAAGAGTAGAAACGATTCTCAATCCAATGCCGAGCGTGCCACATCGGACACCTCGGCCAGCGCTGCCGAGGCGGCGCCTGCGGTCCCCAGCCGCCGCCGCTGGCTGGGCGAGGCTGCGGGCGTCGTCGGCGCAGGGGTCCTCGCGGGCGTGCCAGCGCGGCAGGCAGCAGCCCAGCCAGCGGCGAATGCGCCTGCGCATCCGCAGGTGGCCGATGCGCCGCACACCACCACCTCGCAGCAGCGCGTGCCTTTCCACGGCACGCACCAGGCTGGTATCGTCACGCCGCGCCCACTGGCGGGCATGGTGGCCAGTTTTGATGTGCTGGCCGATAACAAGGCCGATCTGGAGCGGCTCTTCAAGACCCTGACCGAGCGCATCCGCTTTCTCACCGAAGGGGGGGCGCAGCCTGTGGCCGATCCCAGGTTGCCGCCAGCGGGTTCGGGAATTCTCGGGCCCGTGGTGCAGCCCGATGCGCTGACCGTGACCGTTGCCGTGGGCCACAGCCTCTTTGAGGAGCGCTATGGTCTTCAAGGCCTCGCACCCAGGCGGTTGACGCCCATGCGCCAACACCCCAACGATGCGCTGGTGCCTGCGCTGTGCCATGGCGATCTGTCCATCCAGTTCTGCGCCAACACGCCAGACACCAATATTCATGCGTTGCGCGACATCATCAAGAACCTGCCGGATCTGCTGGTGATGCGGTGGAAGCAGGAAGGAACAGTGCCACCCATACCTGCTGCCGCCGGCAAGGCACCGGAGAGCGCACGCAATTTCCTCGGTTTTCGAGACGGCTCGGCCAACCCGGATTCGGACAGCGATGCGCTGATGCGCCGCATTGTCTGGGTGCAGGCCAGCAGCGACGAGCCAGCCTGGGCCGAAGGCGGCAGCTACCAGGTGGTGCGTATCATCCGCAATTTCGTCGAGCGCTGGGACCGCACGCCGCTGCAGGAGCAGGAAGCCATCATGGGCCGCGACAAGGACAGCGGCGCGCCGCTCGACGCGCGCAGCAAGACCGAGCATGATGTGCCCGATTACGCCGCCGACCCAGACGGCAACAAGACCCGCCTGGATGCGCACATCCGTCTCGCCAATCCCCGCGACCACGGCAGCGAGGCCAACCTCATCCTGCGCAGGCCATTCAACTACTCCAATGGGGTCACCAAATCAGGCCAGCTGGAGATGGGCCTGCTCTTCATCTGTTACCAGGCCGACCTGGACAAGGGCTTTGTCACCGTCCAGAAGCGGCTCGATGGGGAGCCGCTGGAGGAATACATCAAGCCCGTGGGTGGTGGCTTCTTCTATGTGCTGCCGGGCGTGCGCGATGCGCAGGACTGGCTCGGCCGCAGCCTCCTGGCTGCTGCGAAGGCATAGCTTTCGCTGTATTGGCTGATTTGAGGACTAAATCAGCGTTTTGCGTACACCAATAAAGCGCAAGATGCTATTGAATTGATAGTTTTAAAGGACAAGAAAACATGCTCGCACGTCGTCACTTCCTGCAAAGCCTGGCGCTCTTTGGCAGCGTATCGGCCGCGGCCATTCCCGCGTGGGCGGCCGACGGTGTCTCGGCCCTCGAGCTGGTCAAGCCGCTGGCCGAGTACAAGCTGTACGTCAACACCAATCTGCGCGAGCTCGTCAAAGGCGTGCAGGCATTCACTGACGCCGTCAAGGCAGGCAAGATCGAAGAAGCCAAGAAGCTCTACGCCCAGGTGCGCCGCCCCTATGAGCGCATCGAACCCATTGCCGAACTGTTTGCCGACCTGGACAAGAGCATCGACGCACGGGCTGACGACCACGAGCAGGGCGAAAAAAGCCCAGATTTCATCGGTTTTCACCGCATCGAATACGGCCTGTGGGTGGAAAAATCCACCAAGGGCCTCGCGCCCGTGGCCGACAGGTTGCTGGCCGATTGCAAGGAGCTGCAAAAACGTGTGACCACACTCACTTTCCCGCCAGAAAAAGTGGTGGGAGGTGCTGCGGTGCTGATCGAGGAGGTGGCTGCCACCAAAATATCGGGTGAGGAAGAGCGTTACAGCCACACCGATCTGGACGACTTCCAGGCCAACTTCGAAGGCGCGGACAAAATATTCGAGCTGCTGCGCCCGCTGGTCGAGAAAAAGGACAAGGCTTTCGCCGACAAGACGGCCGCCAACTTCAAGACCGTTTTCGATGTGCTGGCCAAATACCGCAAGCCCGATGGCAGCTTCGAGCTCTACACCAAGCTGAGTGAGCGCGACCGCAAGGTGCTGGCTGGCAAGGTCAACACGCTGGCCGAAGACCTCTCCAAGCTGCGCGGCATGCTCGGTTTGAACTGATGCACCGCGGATTGCTGGCTGTCCGTTGGCGTGCGGCGACCTCTGACTGGACGACAATAGCACCCATTGAAGCGCGATGGACAGCAACAGACAGCATATGAGTGAAGCAGAAAAAGACACCGACTGGGCCGCATGGAGCCGTGAGGCCGTCGAGATGATGGTGGCGCGCAATGCTGAATGGCCCAAGCAGTTCGGCCTGCAGGCAACCCCCAGCTTCCGCTGGGATCTGGACAGCGCCACCCTGGTGCTGCAGGGGCCCCTGCACGAGGTGGTCGCCACGGTCTGCCTCGTGGGCACCACCAGCGACAGCGAAGGCGGCTTTGTCTGGAGCTGGGCCAACGAGGCCATTCCGCGCCAACACGGCGAGGCCCTGGAAGGGGTGCACGATTTTGGCCGCGAACACCATCTGGCCTTGCTGACCACGGCGCGCATCCCCGGCGGCCGCCCCGAAGCCACCGAATGCCTGTGCATCGCAGCCCGCCTGCAGCGCGCCGTCGGTACCTTCATCGACAGGCAAGGGGATGTGACCTTGTACTTCACCATCCTGCATCTGCAGGTGGCGATGGATGCGGACCAACTACCCAACTGAGATCAGCGGGAGCCTCTCCAAGCCCGGCGGCGACCAACCAGGCCTCAATGCACCCAGTGAGGCCCAACCTTCCACACGAAAGAAGCATTCACAGATCCCGATCCTGCTGCGTATCGGCACTGCTGAGCCGCCAACCCTTACTGGTTGCTTCCAGTAGGTCGGTCAATTGGAGATTGTTCAGGAAAATCTGGTCGTGCGATGCCACAATCATCGCGCCCTGGTAGCCAGACAGCATGGTCTCCAGCGCCTGCAATGCGGGCAGGTCGAGGTGGTTGCTGGGCTCGTCCAGCAGCAGCAATTGTGGTGGTGTATCGGCATAGAGAATGCAGGCGAGTGCCGCCTTGAGGCGTTCGCCACCGCTGAGGACGCCGCTGGGCACCGTTACCCGGTCGGCGCCCAGGCCCAGTTGCGCCAGCCGCATCCGCAACTCGCTTTCGCTCAGGCGGTGGCTCACCTGCTGCAACTGCTCCAGCACCGGGCGGTGCACATCCAGCGTACCCAGCCGCTGGTCGAGATACGCCAGGCTTTCTGTCACCGTGCAAACCCCGGCTTGGTGCTGAATCCGGCCTGCAAGAACCTGGAGCAGGGTGGACTTGCCGCAGCCATTGGGCCCCTGCAGGCCGATGCGCTGCTGCCCGGTTACCAGCAGATCGATGTGCCGGGTGGCCGGGGCCACCAATGGCAGCGCTACGCCCTCCAGCGCAGCCACGTGGCGTTGGGAAACGCCGGTATGCGGGGGTGTTTGCAGGTGAATGTGCAGGTCGCCATCAACCTGGGCAGCGGCATCGCGCACACGCTGCGCAAGCTCGCGTTGCGTGGCCGCGTGCTGCCTGTGGAGCTTGCCGGTTGAGTGGTCGCTGCGCTCTTTCTGGCGGTCCAGCAGGATCTTGGCCTGGTTGGCCTGTTTGCCGCTTCGGGCTCCGCGCTGCAGCCTCTTTTCCTGGCGCTCGCGTTGTTCCCGCATGGATTGCTCCGTGCGCTTGCGCTCCAGCTTGGTGCGCTCGAGTTCTGCGTTTGCACTCTGCTGTTCCTGCGCCTTGGCCTGGGCATAGAACGGGTAGTTTCCGCCGTAGCTGCGCAAGCCCAGCGCAGACAGCTCGACAATCCGATCCATGGATTCCAGCAGCTGCCGGTCATGGCTGATGACGAGCAGGCCGCGTGGCCAATGCGCGAGCCACCCGGCCAATGCCGTGCGGCTGCCTTGGTCCAGATGGTTGCTGGGCTCGTCCAGGATCAGAAAGTCCGCACCAGAGAGCTGGGCGCCCACCAATGCCGCACGCATTGCTTCTCCGCCACTGAGCGCAAGGGCCGGCGTATCGGCTCGCAGGTGCGAGAGGCCTTGCAGTGCAAGCGCCTGGCGAAACTGCAGGGCCATGTCCCATTGGTTGCCCACCGCGTCGAAATCCGCCTGCGCGAAGCTGCCCGCCTCAATGCGCTGCAAGGCATCCAGCACCTTCCGCGCACCGGCAAGGTCGGCCACCGTGGTGGCCGCGTCCGGGCGAACCTGTTGTTCCAGGTAGTAGACGCTACCCGATCGCACGCAGCGACCGCTGGAGGGCTGCAACTGGCCTGCAAGCACGCGCGCCAGAATGGTCTTGCCGCAGCCATTGCGACCAACGAGGCCGGTGTGCCGTGTGTCAAAGATGTCGGTCAGGTCGGAGAAAAGCGCTTGACCGTTGGGGAGGACGTACGAAACGCCCTCCAGGGAGAGGTGAGAAATCGCCATGCCAATTCCAGAGATGCAAAGAACTCCCCGCGCTGTGAGGGCAGTGGAGGTTTGCCGTTGTGTGAACGGCTGCATCAATGGCGCATGGGACGGATACCTCTGGCGGTGTATGGTGAAGGCTGGATTATAGAAGTGACCGAAAACCCGCAAGGCCGGGCTGCCTGTATTCCACGGGTGGGGGGATGCACAGACAAAGGAGAAAGCCATGACTGCCAATCTCTACGGCGGTATCGATATTGCGATGAAAGTGCCATCGCACCAGTACGAGGCGACGATCGCGTTTTACCGCGACGTGGTGGGGCTTGCACCGATCAGCGAAAAAGCTCCGGCCATAGGCTTTGCGCTCGGCCCCAACAGGCTGTGGATCGATGAGGCGCCGCAGATGAGCCAGGCGGAAATCTGGCTGGAGCTGTTCACCGAGAGTTTTGAGGGTGCGGCTGCGCATCTGGCACGGGCCGGAGTGACCCGCTGCGATGCAATCGAGCCGCTGCCGGAGGGATTCAAGGGAGGCTGGATCACCAGCCCGGCCAACATCATCCATATGGTGCGCGAGCCCGGTACCTGGTGAGCTTGCGCGAAACAATAAAAAAACGCCCGATCGGGCGTTTTTTGAAGGCTGGCCGAAACGCAAGGCTTCGGCCGGGGCAGCGGAATCATTTCTTCAGGTCGAAACGGTCCAGTTCCATCACCTTGGTCCAGGCTGACACGAAGTCGCCAACGAACTTCTGCTGGTTGCCAGCTTCAGCATAGACTTCGGCAACGGCACGCAGGATGGCATTGCTGCCAAAGACCAGATCCACACGGGTGCCAGTCCACTTCTTGGCACCGCTCTTGCGGTCTACGCCTTCGTAGGTGCCGTCTTCCAGCGCCTTCCATTGGGTGCCCATGTCCAGCAGGTTGACGAAGAAGTCGTTCGTCAGCTTGCCGGGGGTGTGGGTCAGCACGCCATGCTGGCTGCCACCGGTGTTGATGTTGATGGCGCGCAGGCCACCGACGAGCACGGTCATTTCAGGGGCCGTCAGGTTCAGCAGCTGGGATTTGTCGATCAGCAGAGATTCAGCGGAAGCAGGAAGTGGGCCTTGCAGGTGGTTGCGGAAGCCATCTGCCTTGGGCTCCAGGTATTTGAAGGAGTCGGCATCGGTTTCCTCGGCGGTGGCGTCACCTCGGCCGGGGCTGAACGGTACCGTCACCTTGATGCCCGCATCGGCAGCCGCCTTTTCGACCCCTGCATTACCGGCGAGCACGATCAGGTCGGCCATGGAGACACGCTTGTCGCCGTCTGCCGTCTTGTTGAATTCGCGCTGAATGCCTTCCAGCACGGACAGTACCTTGGCCAGTTGTTCTGGCTGGTTGACCTGCCAGTCCTTCTGCGGCGCAAGGCGGATGCGCGCGCCATTGGCACCGCCGCGCATGTCGGAGCCGCGGTAGGTAGACGCCGAGGCCCAAGCGGTGCCCACCAGTTCCTGCACGGTCAGGCCCGATGCGAGCACCTGGGCCTTGAGGGCGGTCACATCATCGCTGTTGACCAGCGGGTGCTTGACGGCGGGAATCACGTCTTGCCAGATCAGGGTTTCCTTCGGCACTTCGGGGCCGAGGTAGCGGCTGACCGGGCCCATGTCGCGGTGGGTCAGCTTGAACCAGGCGCGGGCAAAGGCTTCGGCAAAGGCCTGGGGATTTTCCAGGAAGCGGCGCGAAATCTTTTCGTAGGCCGGGTCCATGCGCAGCGACAGGTCGGTCGTCAGCATGGTGGGTTTCTTGTTGGGGCCACCATGGGCGTCGGGGATGACATCGTCCGCATCCTTGGCCACCCACTGAATGGCGCCCGCAGGGCTCTTTTCCTGCACCCACTCGTACTTGAACAGGTTTTCGAAGAAGAAGTTGCTCCATTGTGCAGGGGTCTGCGTCCAGGTTACTTCCAGGCCCGAGGTGATGGCATCGCGCCCGGAGCCGGTGCCAAAGCTGCTTTGCCAGCCCAGGCCCTGTGCTTCGAGGTCGCAGCCTTCGGGTTCCTTGCCGACGTGGCTGGCAGGGCCCGCGCCGTGGGTCTTGCCGAAAGTATGGCCGCCAGCGATCAGGGCCACGGTTTCCTCGTCGTCCATGGCCATGCGGGCAAAGGTGTCGCGGATGTCGCGGGCTGCGGAAATGGGGTCGCCATTGCCGTCCGGACCTTCAGGGTTCACGTAGATCAATCCCATCTGCACGGCAGCCAGCGGGTTTTCCAGATCGCGCTCGCCGCTGTAGCGGCTGTTGGGGTTGTTGGTGGGAGCGAGCCATTCTTTCTCGGCGCCCCAGTACACGTCGTGGTCTGGTTCCCAGGTATCGACCCGGCCGCCAGCAAAGCCAAAGGTACGGAAACCCATGCTTTCCAGCGCCACGTTGCCGCACAGGATCATCAGATCGGCCCAGGAGATGCGGTTGCCGTATTTCTGTTTGATGGGCCACAGCAGGCGGCGCGATTTGTCGATGTTGACGTTGTCGGGCCAGCTGTTGAGTGGTGCAAAGCGCTGCTGTCCGCGGCCTCCGCCGCCACGGCCGTCCTGCACACGGTAGGTGCCGGCGGAGTGCCAGGCCATGCGGATGAACTGTGGGCCATAGTGGCCGAAGTCAGCGGGCCACCAGTCCTGGGAGTCGGTCATCAGTGCCCGCAGGTCGCGCTTGAGGCCTTCATAGTCGAGCTTGCCAAATTCCTTGGCGTAGTCGAAATCGGCGCCCATGGGGTTGCTTTTGCTGTTGTGCTGGCTGAGCAGATCCACACGCAGCGCAGTGGGCCACCAGTCTCTATTGGTTGTGCCGCTCTGGGTTTGCTGGGCGGTATGGAAGGGGCACTTGGATTCAGTCGTCATGGGGAGTTCTCCGGTTCAAACTTGCAGGACGCTGACGGCCTTGCGGCGACAGCAACGTGGCAATGGCGGGCAGGTGTTCCGTGCCATTGGTTGCTGTTGATTATGCGATTGCAGCTGCTTTTGGTGTGCGCTTTGCTGATTGAATATACCCAAGTGCACCATTAAGAAAATCAAGCGGTTGGGTTGTGCAAATAGGCGCCATGGATTCGCTTAGAGCCCAATGGAAACGGCCGCATTGCGGCCGATCAAAAGTGTTTGTGGAAAGCCTGGGAACCTATCTGCGCACGTCCTTGACGAGGGTGCTCTTGCCAAAGAGGCTCTGCACCAGATCGACCACCAGCTCGGCGGTCTGGTTGCGCAGGTCGAGCGCCGGATTGAGTTCGACGATATCGATCGAGCCCAGCAGGCCGGTGTCGGCAATCATCTCCATGCACAGCTGTGCTTCGCGGTAGTTGGGGCCGCCGCGTACCGTGGTGCCGGTGCCTGGGGCGATCTCGGGGTCGAGAAAGTCGACGTCGAAGCTCAGGTGCAGATGGGTGGTGGCCGGGTCGGCATTGCGCAGCGGCGCCAGCGCCCGCAGCATGGTTTCGCGCATGCCCAGCTCGTCGATGGCGCGCATGTCGAACACGTCGATGTTGTGGGTCTTGATGAGGTGCTTTTCCTGGTCGTCCACACTGCGCAGGCCGATCTGGCAGAGCGATTGCTCTCCCAGGGCGGGTGCAAAACCCGCCAGGTGGGTGAGCTCGCGCGGGCCCAGGCCGCTCAGGCACGCCACAGGAATGCCGTGGATGTTGCCGGAAGGCGATGTCTCGGGCGTGTTGAAATCGGCGTGGGCATCGAGCCACAGCACATACAGGCGCTTGCCTGTAGCCTTGCAGTGGCGCGCCACCGCACTGATGGAGCCCACCGCCAGGCTGTGGTCGCCGCCCAGCATCAGCGGCATGCGGCCTGCGGCCAGCTCAGCGTGCACGGCGTCGTGCACGGTCTGGTTCCAGGCCACGGCTTCTTCAAAGTTGCGCAGGTTGCCGTGGGCCGCATCGCGCGGGTGGCGGTGGTTGGCGGGCCCGGCCAGGTTGCCTACATCGCGTACTTCGCAGCCCAGCTCGGCCAGGGCAGGGCCCAGCTGCGCCACGCGCAGCGCGTCCGGCCCCATGGCGGCGCCCAGGCGTC
This sequence comes from Comamonas sp. 4034, assembly GCF_050434545.1. Lineage (NCBI taxonomy): Bacteria > Pseudomonadati > Pseudomonadota > Betaproteobacteria > Burkholderiales > Comamonadaceae > Comamonas > Comamonas sp. 4034. Next base: position 136,503 of record NZ_JBNDIT010000011.1, read on the forward strand.
CGGCGCCGATGTCGGTAGGAGCTCCTATCAAGCTGATGGCGGTAGAGTTGTGCATATCAGGCGGTTGCGGCAGTCGTTTTCAATGGGTTGCGGGCAGGGCTATCGGCGTGCAGCACGCCAAACAGATCCTTGGGGTTGGCCAATTGTGGCAGCAGCAGCAGAGGCTGCAGCACGCCATGCTTTTGAGCCAGGGCGTGGAGGTAGCGCATGGCGGAGTAATCCTCCAGCGCAAAGCCGACGGAATCGAACACGGTGATCTCGTCATCACGCTGCCGGCCCGGTGCCTTGCCATGCAATACCTGCCACAGTTCGGTCACGGCAAAGTCGGGGGCCATGTGCTGGATTTCGCCTTCGATGCGGCTTTGCGGCGCAAATTCCACAAATACGCTGGCTTCCGGCAGGATGGCGGCGTCGAGTTCGGTCTTGCCTGGGCAGTCGCCGCCCACGGCGTTCAGATGCATGCCGGGCTGCACCATGGCGCGGGTCAGGATGGTTGCATTGGTCTTGTCGGCAGTCACTGTGGTCACGATATCGGCGCCATCTGCGGCATGGGCTGCACTGTCGCATACCGTCACCTGCACTTGCGGTGCATGGGCCTGCAGGTGGCGCACCAGCTTGTCGGTGGCGGCGCGGTCGATGTCGAACAGGCGCAGGGCTTCGATGCCCAGCAGACCGATGAATGCCAGCGCTTGAAATTCGCTCTGCGAGCCGTTGCCGATCAGGGCCATGGTGCGGCTGTTGGCACGCGCCAGGCGCTTGGCGGCCATCACGCTGGTGGCGGCGGTACGCAGGGCGGTGGTCAGCGTCAGCTCCGACAGCAGCACCGGCGCTCCGGTATCGGCCCGCATCAGGGCGCCAAACGCCATGATGGAGGGGATTCCGCGCTGCGGATTCTTGGGGTGGCCGTTGACGTACTTGAAGGCAAAGTGGTCGGCATCGGCCACGGGCATCAGCTCCATCACGCCGTCGCGGGTGTGCTGGGCAAGGCGCGCGGTCTTGTCGAAATCCTGCCAGCGGGCAAAGTCTTCTTCCAGGGCGGTGACGAGGCCCGCCAGCAGCGGCGTAAGGCCCACGCGGTGCACTAGTTCGGCGGCGGCATCGGTGCTGAGGAAGTCAACGGTTGCGGTGTAGTTATTGCTTGTGCTGGTCATGGTTTGCTCCTTGTTTTATAGCTTTTGGTGCCCAATGCATGGGCACTGGCAGCTGCCACCAGTGTGGCGCAGGGCGAAAACAAAGCAAAGTGCAAAAAATGGTAGAAAATGTCAGCCTTTGAAGCAAAATGTAGGCTGTTATTGTGCAAATTGACAAAACCGACCAGGCTCTGATCAGCATGCTGCGGCAAAACGCACGCGAAAGCGTGGCTACGCTGGCCGGCAAGCTCGGCGTATCACGCGGCACCGTCACCAACCGCATGGAGCGACTGGAGCGCGAAGGTCTGATCGTGGGCTACAGCGTGCGCCTGCGCCCCGATGTGCAGCCCGAGGTGTTGCGAGCCTGGATGAGCATTGAGATCGTGGGCAACGACACGCGCCGGGTGATGGCGTCCCTGTTGGGCGAGCCAGGCGTGGCGGCGCTGCACAGCACCAATGGCCGCTGGGATCTGCTGGCCGAGTTGCAGGTGGCGAGCCTGGAAGAGCTTTCGCGCGTGCTGGAGCGCATCCGGCTCATCAAAGGCATCAGCAACAGCGAAACCAGCATCCATCTGGAGAGCTTTCGCGTTTCTTGAAAGATTCTCTATTCTTCAAGAAAAATTGCCACTAGCGCATTGCAGATAAGCGACTCTAGCTATTGATTGGATAGCGATTTGGTTATCCATCAATCCAGCAGAAAGCCCAGCGCGGCGCGCAACTGCCTGGCAGCGTGCTGTTCGATCACCGTGTCGTGCGCCAGCACGATGCGCTGTACGGGCCAACTGCAGATCACCTGTGCGGCTGCGCGTGCGGCCGCCTTGTCACGGATGGCAAAGCGCACGGCCCGTGGCATGGCCAGGCGGCTGCGTGTGCCGTTCAGGCTGTTGAACAGGCGCGCCGACAGCGACAGATCCTGCGGGTAGTACTGCAGCACATCCGTCACGATCAGGCTGCCGCTGGGCTGGTGCAGCCACACGCATTCATTCAGCAGCGGAATGCCGCCCACGCATTGCATCTGCAGATGGTTGCGCCAGGCGGAGGGCGTGGCGGAATCGTCCAGCTGGCCCAGTGGGCCCGGCTGTTTTGGCAGGGTCTGCAACTGCAGCAAATCGCGCCTTTTGGCCGTGAGGCCTGGCGCTCCCCACAACTGTGCTTGTGGATAGAACGGCAGCCAGTCGCCAGCATACAAATGGTGCATGCGGTTGGGGGCCACCACCCAGGCCACGCTGCCCAGGGCATCGAGCGCGGCGCGCAACTGCGGTGTGGGTGCGACGGGCGAGTGCAGCCATAGCTGGTGGCCGGCCAGCCGGGCCACAGTCATGCGCGTGCGCAGTGGCAGGCCTTGCACACTGATGCGCTGCTGCGCGCTCCATAGATCGGGCGCCAACGGGGTCAACGGCAGGGAATCATGAGACGACGAATGGGACGACATGGAGGGCAGTGGATAGATGCAGGAGGGCCGCGGAACATTGAGGCAGGGTGGCATGGGAACCGGCCCAGTGTAGGGGCAGAACTGCATATGCCAGCTTGGCTGAAGTCCCCTCAACGCGACAAGTACAGACTAAGAACCTGTTCTAAGGGCGCGGGTTATCTGGGCTGCATTTGCTGCTTTGTATACGCCAGATCGTATAGGCAGAAACGTCGTCTTTTTGTATATACATTCAAGAATGTATGTTAAATTTGACTTAAGTTAAGCTACGGTTCAACCTGAGACAGAAAGACCGTACCGGAGACCGTGCAAAGGAGTGGCAGATGCACTATGACGTGGTAATTGTGGGTGGGGGCGCCGGGGGCCTGGAGCTGGCCGCACAGCTGGGACGCAAGCTGGGGGCGCGAGAAGGGCGCGAGCGCGTGCTCCTGGTGGACAAGATGCCCTTCCACATCTGGAAGCCCACCTTGCACGAAGTAGCGGCAGGCACGCTCGACGCGCACCAGGAAGGGCTGTCTTACACCGTGCTGGCCCGGCGCAACCATTTCAGCTTTGTGATGGGCGAATTCATGGCGCTGAACACCGCGCAGCAAAGCATTCGCCTTGCGGCGATCACCAATGAGGCGGGCAAGGAAGTGGTGCCCGAGCGCAGCATTGGCTACCGGCACCTGGTGCTTGCGCTGGGCAGCGGCTCCAATTCGTTTGGCACACCGGGTATCGAGAACGCCTATCTACTCGAAAGCGTGCGCGACGCGCAGCGCTTCCATGCCGACTGGCTCAGTGCCTGTGCCCACGCCTCGTATGCCGAGCCACGCTCGCTGTCGGTGGCCATCGTGGGGGCGGGCGCCACCGGCGTGGAGCTGTCGGCCGAACTGCTGGAGGCCCACAGCATGCTGCAGGAGAGCCAGGGCAGCAACCAACGCTTTCGGCTGGACATCAACCTGATCGAAGGAGGCGACCGCATTCTGGGCGGGCTGCCACCGCGCATATCGGAGCAGGCCACCACTGCGCTTGAGCGCAAGGGTGTGCGCGTGATGACGGGCACCCGCGTGCAGGCGCTGGAGCCGGGCGAGGTCATCACGCCCGATGGCCCTGTCTCGGCAGATCTGATCGTCTGGGCTGCCGGCATCAAGGCAGCCGACCGCAATGCGCTGCTGGGCCTGGAGGTGAACCGCATCAACCAGCTGGTGGTGAATGACCATCTGCGTACCAGTGCGCATCAGGTCTATGCGCTGGGCGACTGCGCAGCAACGCCATGGGTAGATGGAAAGACGGTACCCGCCCGTGCGCAGGCCGCGCATCAGCAAGGAACCTATCTGACCCAGGTGCTGTATGCCGCGCTGAAGGAAGGGCACTTCAACGAGCCCTTCGTCTACAAGGATTTTGGCTCGCTGGTCTCGCTGGGTGACAACAAGGGCGTGGGCAACCTGATGGGCGGCCTGTCCGGCAAGAACTTCTTCGTGCAGGGGCTGCTTGCCAAGTGGATGTACATGTCGCTGCACCTGATGCACCACCGAGCCATTCTGGGCACGGTCAAGACGGCAGTACTGGCCCTGGCGCGCCTGCTGCAGCAGCGGGTGTCTGGCCGCATGAAGCTGCATTGATCAAAAAAAGACAACGCAGCGGATCGCCCGAAGCCGTGTTCAGACCACGGCAGGGCGTTTTGCAGAGGGTCCCTGGTGGCGTTGGATCAGGCCTCGTCCGGCCCCAGCACGATATCGAGCGAGCTGCCACCGGCCAGCAGTTTCTGCACCAGTGCGGCAGATGATTCCGCGCCGTACTTGCGCATCAGGCGGGTGCGGTAGATCTCGACGGTGCGGTGGCTGATATCGAGGCAGCGGCCGATCTCCTTGCTGGTCATGCCTTCGAGCAGGCGGGCGGCCACCTCGCGCTCGCGCGCTGTCAGTTCGGCGCGCACCGGGCGCAGCGCGCTCAGGTCTTCAAAGCTCCACACGCCGCCTTCATGCGGATCGTCGCGGTTGAAGGCCCGGCCCATCACATGGCACCAGAACATCTCGCCGTTGGCGCGCTTCATGATGCGGTTGTCCGAATACAGGCCTTGCGCGCCCATGATGGGGGCAATACGCCGTCCCAGGCGCTCGAACTCGTCGGCGCTGGGGTAGAGGATCTGGAAGGACTGGTTGATCATCAACTCTCGCGAAGTGCGGAACATGGAACAGACCTGTTCGTTGCAGTCGATCATGATGCGGCGGTGCGAAACCACCAGGCCCACGGGCGCCATCTCGAAGGCCTGTCGATAATCAAGCGGTGTCACTCGCATGGCAAAAATTGTCCCCTTTACGAAATACTACGTATGCTAATACGTAGTATGCTTCATTCGCGGAACAAGCCCTTCTTAATTAGGAGACACGTGTGAACAAAATTTATCCGAATGCGGCAGCTGCACTCCAAGGCGTGGTCGCAGACAACCAGTTGCTGGCCGTGGGCGGTTTTGGCCTGTGTGGCATCCCCGAGGCGCTGATCGAAGCGCTGCGCGACAGCGGTGCCAAGAATCTGACCGTGGCATCGAACAATGCCGGCGTCGACGGTTTTGGCCTGGGCAAGCTTTTGGAGACCCGCCAGATCAAGAAGATGATCGCATCGTACGTGGGCGAGAACAAGGAGTTCGAGCGCCAGTACCTGGCAGGCGAGCTGGAACTGGAATTCACGCCCCAGGGCACCCTGGCCGAAAAGATGCGTGCTGGCGGCGCCGGCATTCCCGCCTTTTTCACCAAGACCGGTGTGGGCACGCAGGTGGCAGAAGGCAAGGAACTGCGCGAGTTCGATGGCGAGACCTATGTGATGGAGCGCTCCATCGTTGCCGATGTGTCGCTGGTCAAGGCCTGGCGTGCCGACAAGAGCGGCAACCTGCAGTTCCGCCTGACGGCGCGCAACTTCAATCCAGCAGCCGCCACCTGCGGCAAGGTCTGCATCGTGGAAGTGGAAGAGATCGTCGAGACCGGCGCCTTGAAGCCCGACGAAATCCACCTGCCTGGCATCTATGTGCACCGCCTGGTGCTGAACGCCACGCCCGAGAAGCGCATCGAAAAGCGCACCATCACCGAGAAGAAGTAAGGAGCCTGACATGCCTTGGACCCAAGACCAAATGGCCGCACGCGCGGCGCAAGAGCTGGAAGACGGCTTCTACGTCAATCTCGGCATCGGCATTCCTACCCTGGTGGCCAACCACACCGGCGACAAGGAAGTGTGGCTGCAGTCGGAAAACGGCATGCTGGGCATCGGCCCATTCCCCACCGAAGACGCCATTGACGCCGACCTGATCAATGCTGGCAAGCAGACGGTGACGACCATCGCCGGCTCCTCCATCTTCAGCTCGGACCAGTCGTTTGCGATGATCCGTGGCGGAAAGATCAACCTGTCCATTCTGGGCGCCATGCAGGTGTCCGAGAAGGGTGACCTGGCCAACTGGATGATTCCGGGCAAGATGGTCAAGGGCATGGGCGGCGCGATGGATCTGGTCGCTGGCGTCAAGCGTGTGATCGTGCTGATGGAACACGTGGCCAAGAAGAAGGACGGCACCACCGACCTGAAGATCCTCAAGAACTGCACCTTGCCGCTGACCGGCGTGGGCGTGGTCGATCGCATCATTACCGACCTGGGCGTGTTCGATGTGACCGAGCAGGGCCTGAAAGTGATCGAGCTGGCCCCCGAGGTGAGCTTTGACGACGCGCAATCCAAGACGGGTGTGACGCTCATCAAGTAAGCGCTGCATGCGTTGAAAGCAGGAACGCAGCCCCCGGGCTGCGTTTTTTGTGGCCTGGTGCCGGAATATTCAGCACCTCAGACTGGTGGCGCCTCGCGCAGAAAATCGATGAACGCCCTCAGCTTGGGAGGCATCTGCTTGCGCGCAGGGTAGTAGATGTGAAAGCCCGACCAGGGCCTCTCGAACGACTGCAAGGCGGGCACCAGCAAGCCGGTGGCCAGCTCCTCCTGAATGCTGCCCACAAACTTGTGCGCTACACCATAGCCCTGGCAGGCAGCGCGGGTGACGTAGGCGTCGTCCGAAAAGATCAGGCGCCCGGTGGGCTCGATGGACTGTTCCTTGCCACCCACCACAAAAATCCAGGGCACAAAACGCTTGGAGCCGGGAAGCCGAAAACGGATGCAATCGTACAGGGCCAGATCGGCCGGAGTCTGCGGCATGCCGTGTGCCTGCCAGTACGCCGGGCTGGCGACCACGGCTTCCCACTGGCCCTGGTCAAGCGGCAGCGACACCATGTCGCGTGCCAGAAAGGCGCCGAGGCGAATGCCTGCATCAAAGCCATCCTGCACGATGTCGGAAAAAGCATCGTCGGTGAACAGCTCCAGCTGAATGCGCGGGTAGCGCGCCAGAAAGGCATCGAGCCGGGGCGTGATGAGCAGCCCCGCCGCCAGCCGCGAAGTATTGATGCGCAGCAAGCCGGTGGGTTCATCGTGCGCGGCGCGCACCCTCTGCATGGCAAGGTCGAGCTGCTCCAGCGACGGCGTCACCTCTGCCAGCAGCTGTTCACCCGCTTCGGTGACGGAGACCTGGCGGCTGTTGCGCTGCAGCAGGCGCACATCCAGCTGTGCTTCGAGCTTGCGCATCTGCTGCGAAACGGCAGATGCGCTGATGCCCAGCTGGTTGCCCGCCTGGGTAAAGCTGCGCACGCGCGCCACCAGTACAAAGGTGCTCAGCGCATTCAGTGAATCGCGCTGGATAGATAAGTTTTTCTTCACGATGGGTGAAGTGTTGCACGCTTTTTCTTGAGTGTGAAGTGACGGACACTGCGGTTTTCCGCCAAGGAGTTCTCCATGAACCATGTGTTTGCCACCATGGCACGGCCGCTTGCCGCCGGTCTGCTTTCACTGGCCTCCATCGCCCACGCAGCCAGCGAGGCTGCGCTGGAGCAACGCGCCCGGCTCGCCGCCAACCTCAACACGGTGCTGGATACGGCCGTTGCGCAAAAGCGAATCGTGGGCGCCGTGGTGTTGGTGGCGCAGGATGGAGCCGTGCTCTACCGCCAGGCCGTTGGCTATGCAGACCGTGAAGCACAGCGGCCCATGCAGACATCGACCGGCTTTCGCCTCGCCTCCATGACCAAGCCGATCGTCACGCTGGCCGCCATGCGGTTGGTGGAAGAGGGCAAGCTGCAGCTGGATGCGCCCGTCACCCGGTACCTGCCGGATTTCCGGCCGCCCCTGGTAACGGCCCATGGCGAGAAGACCGTACCCACGCTATCGGTGCGCCAGCTCATCACCCACACCTCGGGCCTGGGCTATGGATTTGCGGAAGGGGCCGATGGTGCCTATGCCCGGCTGGGCGTCTCCGACGGGCTCGACAGCAGCGGCATCAGCCTGGATGAAAACCTGCGCAGGCTGGGCAAGGCGCCGCTGTACTTTGCCCCGGGCAGCCAGTGGCGCTATTCGCTGGGCATCGACGTGCTGGGCGCCGTCGTCGCCAAGGCAGGGGGTGCTTCGCTGCAGCAGGTGGTGGCGCAGTCTGTGACCCAGCCCTTGCAGATGCAGCACACCCGTTTTGCGGTGCGTTCGGGGTCGCCGCTGGCGGTCCCCTATGCCGACGGCAAGCCCCAGCCGGTACGCATGCGCGAGAACATGGTGGTTCCCCTCGCTGCCGGGCAGGATGGGGGAGTGCGCTTTTCTCCCAAGCGGGCGTTTGACCGCCATGCCTTTGCATCCGGCGGCGCAGGCATGGTGGGCAATGCAGACGACTACCTCCAGCTGCTGGAATCGGTTAGGCGCAGCGCCGCCGGGCAGCCCGGCCTGCTGCAGCCTGGAGCTGCGCAGGAGATGGTGCGTGACCAGGTCGGCCCGCAAGCCCAGACGCAGGGCCCGGGTTGGGGTTTTGGCCTGGGCTGGGCGGTTCTGGTTGACCCGGCCCTGGCCGGAACACCGCAGGGCAAGGGCAGCCTGCAATGGGGCGGGGCGTATGGACACAACTGGTTTGTCGATCCCGAGCGCAGGCTGAGCGTGATCCTGCTCACCAACACGGCGTTCGAAGGCATGGCAGGTCGGCTGGTCAACGAAGTGCGGGATGCGGTCTACGCTTCGCTGTAATTTGCCAAGGCATGGCCTGCCCCGCTTGCACCGCGAAAGCGCACCAGCCGCACATGCGCCTTGCTGTCGATGGTGTTCAGGCTCTCCTGCATCCAGTGCAGGGCCTGCTCCTCGCACAGCCCGCCGGTGCCTGCCCCCAGGGCAGGAAAAGCCACGGAGCGGTAGCCGCGCGTATTGACGATCTGCATGGCCGAATGCACGCTGGCCTGGATGGAAGCCTGCGACGCACGCCACCACATATCGATACCGGCCACGTGCACGATTGCCTTGAACGGCAACCTGCCTGCGCAGGTAGTCACGGCGCCACCCAGCGGAATGGCGCCCAGCATGCCCAATTGCCAGAAGGGCCGGTAGCCCGCCCGCTTCTTGATGGCGCTCGATACGCCTCGCGGCAGCAGCAGCCACCAGGGAATGATGTTGCGATTCCAGGCGTTGACAATCACATCCACTGGCTGGTCCAGGAGGTTGCCGTCGATGATTTCTATGTTTTTCATAGCATTTAGCGTTTGACTGGTGAGCGCCAGAGGCAGTTTTGATGACATATCCTGAAACCGAGGATAGCGATGGATTGCGGACACAATTGGCAGAAATACGGAGCGCATGCAGGAGACAGTAACAGCCGGTTTGTGCCCCAGGCGCTTGCCTGCGGCACGGGCGCCTTCCATACTGGTGGAACTTCTTCCGTCATCCTCTACAGAGTGGTCGCCCCATGAATGCACCCCATACCCCAGGCAGCACAGCGCACCCCTTGTTCACCGATCCCGATGTCGTCCAGATGCGCGAGGACATGGCGCTGGCCCTGCGTGCGGCGGCGCATTTCGGCCTGGGCGAGGGCGTATGCAACCATTTCAGCATGGCGCTGCCCGATGGCAGGCACTTTCTGCTCAACCCGCGCGGACTGATGTGGAGCGAGGTGCAGGCCGATGATGTGGTGATCGTCGATGACCAGGGCTGCGTGGTCGCAGGTGGCCACGCTGTGGAGCCTACGGCCATGTTCATCCACACGGCGGTGCACCGCATCGCCCGCAAGACCTGTGTGCTGCATACGCACATGCCTTACGCCACCGCACTCACCCTGACGCAGCAACGCGCGCTCGACACCACCTTGAGCCAGAACGCAATGCGCTTTCATGGCCGCGTGGCGGTGGACAGCCAGTACAACGGCTTTGCACTGGATGGGCGCGAAGGCGAACGCATTGCCCATGCCATGCAGGGCGCGGACATCAGCTTTCTGGGCAACCACGGCATCATCGTTTGCGGCGAGCGCATGGACTACGCCTTTGACGACCTGTACTACCTGGAGCGCGCCTGCCAGGCCCAGGTACTGGCGCAATCGACCGGAGTGCCACTGGCGCCCTGTGATCCGGCGCTGGCCGCACGGGTGGCCGAGCAGGCCAACGGCGAACGCCTGCAATCGACCCTGTTTTTTGAAGCGCTGCGCAGAAGGCTGTAATTGCGATGCAGATATCCATTGAAGCCCTGCAGCCTGCGCAGTTCGACGCCATCTGGCAGGTGTTTGATACGGTGGCGCGCGAAAAGCACTACCTCGCATCGCAATGCGCGCCAGCGCCTGCGCAGATGCGCGAGTATCTGCAAGCCTATATCGACAAGGGCCAGCCGTACTTCGTGGCGCTGGCAGACGGCCAGGTGTGCGGGTGGTGCGGCGTGCAACCCGTGCACGGGCAGGCGCGTGCCCATGTGGGCATGCTCGGCATGGGCTTGCTGCCCGCAATGCGCGGCCAGGGCATTGGAGAGCGGCTGATGCAGGCCGCGCTGAAAGCCGCGCAATCCTATGGCTTTACACGGGTGGAGCTTGCCGTGCGTGCAGACAATGCGCGGGCCATAGCGCTCTACGAGCGCCAGGGCTTTGTGCGCGAAGGGCTGCTGCGCGATGGCTTCTGTGTGGATGGGGTGTACTTTGATATGCACACCATGGCATTGCTGCGCAAGCCGGTCGTTTAAGAACCTGTTTACGCTCTCCTCCCGCCGCTGCTGAATGCATTTTGAATGCATTTATTCTGATAAATTGGAAATTTTTCCTTTATGATGGATTCATGTCCATCGACCAGCTTCTCTCCGTCCGCGTGCATGGCCTGCGCAAGGCGCGCGGGCACACGCTCGATGCTCTGGCGCAGATCAGTGGCGTGAGCCGTTCGACCATCTCGCTGATCGAGCGGGGCGAGACCAGCGCCACTGCCGCAGTCCTGGGTAAATTGGCGCAGGCGCTGCAGGTGTCACTGGCATCGTTGTTTGAAGAGGAGCGCAGCGGCGAAGTGGCGCAGCCCCTGGCACGCGCTGCCAGCCAGCCGCGCTGGCAGGACCCGGCCACGGGCTACGTGCGCCGCCAGCTCTCGCCAGCCAGCTATCCAGCGCCGCTGGAGCTGGTGGAGGTGCGCTTTCCTCCTGGCCAGAGCGTGGCTTTTGACCATGCTCTGCGCAGCCAGCCGCTGCACCAGCAGTTGTGGATGCTGGAAGGCACCATGCAACTGACCCTGGGCGATCAGCATTGGGAGCTGCAGGCGGGCGATTGCCTGGCGATGGAACTGAACCAGACGCTGGTGTTTTCCAACACCGGCAATACGCCCGCACGCTATGCATTGGCCTTGGTGAACCCCGAATTTTCCCGGAGCAAGTGATGAGTGAACCGAAACTGGTGCCATGCACCCATGAGCGCCATGCCGCTGCAATCCTGGCCATCTTCAACGATGCCATCGTCAACAGCACGGCGCTGTATGACTACCAACCCCGCACGGCAGAGAGCATGGTGGCCTGGTTTGCCGCCAAGCAAAAGGGCGGCTGGCCGGTGATCGGCCTGGAAGACGAGGCCGGTGCGCTGCTGGGCTTTGCCAGCTACGGCAGCTTTCGCGCCTACCCGGCCTACAAGTACACCATGGAGCACTCGGTCTACGTGCGCAACGACCAGCGCGGCCGGGGGCTGGGCAAGCGGCTTTTGCAGGCGGTGATTGCCGAGGCCCGGGCGCACGATGTGCATGCGCTGGTGGGCGCCATCGACGCTGCCAACACGGGCTCGATTGCGCTACACGAAAAGCTCGGTTTCAAGAGCGTGGGCCTGATGCCGCAAGTGGGCTTCAAGTTCGGGCGCTGGCTGGATCTGGCGCTGTACCAGCTGACCCTGGAGACGCCCGCGCAACCCGTGGACGGCTGAACAGCTGCCACTGGCTTGCGCGTGGTGGGATAATGCCAGCTTTCGCGCGCAGCGTGCGCCCATTCCAAGAAAGGGGCGCACAAACGGATGTATCGAGGCTCGATCAAACACTGCGAAGCCGCTGTTGCCATGACAGCAGCGCCCCGTTTTTGATTGACTCCCATGTGGGAGTGCCGAGCCTTCTGCCATGTCTCACCGCCAGCCTGTCCGCATCAGCGACATTGACCAGTTCGACACCATCGTCGACGCCCGTTCGCCCGCCGAATTCGAGCAGGACCGCATTCCCGGCGCCATCAACTGCCCCGTGCTCAGCAACGAAGAGCGCGCGCAGATCGGCACCATCTACAAGCAGGTCAGCCCCTTTGAAGCCAAGCGCCTGGGCGCAGCCATGGTCAGCGCCAACCTGGCGCGGCATCTGCGCGAGACCTTCCATGACAAGCCTGCCAACTGGAAGCCCTTGGTGTACTGCTGGCGAGGCGGGCTGCGCAGCGGCTCGATGGTGACCTGGCTGCGCCTGGTGGGGTGGGATGCGCAGCAGCTCGCTGGCGGTTACAAAGGTTTTCGCTCGCATGTGATCGAACAGCTGGACACCCTGGTGCCCCGGCTGCAGCTGCGCGTGCTGTGCGGCGCAACCGGCAGCGCCAAGACCCGTGTGCTGCACGCCATGGCGGAGCAGGGCGCGCAGATCATCGATCTGGAAGGCTACGCCAGCCACAAGGGCTCTCTTTTGGGCAGCCTGCCGGGCGTTGCCCAGCCCAGCCAGAAGCATTTCGAGACCTTGCTGGCCGAGCAGATCGGCACGCTCGATCTGGAGCGCCCGGTATTCATCGAAGGAGAAAGCGCCAAGATCGGCCGCATTGCACTGCCCCTGCCGCTGGTGGCGCACCTGCGCGCTGCGCCGGTGGTCGAAATCCAGGCAACGCCAGAGGCGCGCCTGGCCTACCTGCTGCGCGACTATGCCTACCTGGGCGACGATGCGGCCCTGCTGGAAGAAAAACTGGGCTACCTCAAGGAATTGCAGGGCAAGGAGGCGGTGGCACGCTGGCAGGCCTGGGCGCAGCAAGGCGCGCTGTCGCCCCTGTTTGCCGAGCTGATGGCGCAGCACTACGACCCGCACTACGAACGCTCGCAATCACGCAACTTTGCCCAGTGGCCAGCACGCCAGAGCTATGCGACCGATGATCTGAGCGATGCAGGCATTGAGCGCCTGGCACTCGGCATTACCGCCCACACCCATTGAGATTGAGCCGTGCGGCGGTAAAGAACGACAAACTAAGGCAGCAAATGGCGCCCGGCGGGCGAACATACATACACCAGGGCGGCCACGTTGAGCAGCACGGTCAGCCAGAAAACCGCGCGAAACTCCGTCTTGGCCGATTTGTGGCGCAGCACCTGTTGCGCCACCAGCGCTCCAGGCCATCCGCCGCCCAGTGCGAGCAGGTGCAAGGTACTCTCTTTGGTGCGCCACTGGCCGCTTTGGGCTGCGGCTTTGTCCATGGCGTAGATGACAAAGGTCAATGCGCTCAGGCCTGCATACCACCATAGCAGCCAGGATGGCGGGCGCCACAGCACGCCCAGCCCCACACCCAGCAACACAAAGGCGGGCAAGGCAAACAGGCTGGCGGTTCCCCAGCGGGCACTGCCATGGGCAGAGCGGGCGGATGCGGGGCTGCGCTGCTGCCCGCCGCGAGCGGGCCTGCCAGCAGGAGTGGTAGGGCCGGCAGTGCCAGCACGCGGGCGAACCAGTTGCACCTTGCGGGCACGCTTCTTGCCTCCCGGGCCCGGCTCCACCTCAAAGCTCAGCCGCTGCTGTGCCTGGGGCCGCGCAGCGCCCGGGCCAAATGCCTTGATGTGTACAAAAACAGGGTCGCCCCCTTGGTCGGTGGCAATGAAGCCAAAGCCGCGCTCGTCATTCCACGACTGCAAAGTGCCTTCAAAACGCATGTCGATCAATCCTTGCTGCGGGCGCCGTCCATGGCCTGCAGGGCTTGCGCTGCAGCATCCCATTGGTGTTCGCCAAACACCGTAATGCCCGCATCGCGCAGCAAGGCGCTGGTCACGCCGTCGCCAGCCACCTTGCGGCCCGCAAACTGGCCGTCGTAAATATGGCTGGATCCGCAGGAAGGGCTGAAATCCTTGAGCACTGCAACCCGTATGCCGTGCTTCTGCGCCAACTGCAGCGCAAGCCGGGCGCCGCGTGCAAAGGCATCCGTAACATCGTCACCTGCGCTGTCGCGCACCTGAGCGCGGCCAGACAGCACGCTGGCACCGCTGCCGCCCGTGGTGATTTCTGCCGGCGGGCGGGGTGTTGGCAGGCCGCCTGCCACCTCCGGGCAGATGGCAACCACCCGGCCCTGCGCCAGCCAGTGCGCCAACACCGGGTGTTGCGCCAATTGGTGGCCTCCGTCATAACGAACGGGTTGGCCCAGCAGGCAGGCGCTGACCAGTATCTTGGGCAAGCCCTTATCGGTGGTTGGCTGGTTCAGCATTGAAAGGCCTCATGAAACCGCGCATCCGCTGCCTCTTCGCAGCGCAGGCCTGTGGCATCGATCCGCAGCCAGGCTCCTTGGGCGCTCTGCAGCTCCAGCCGCAGGGCTGCTCCACCCGCTCCATGGGCGCCATCCGCTGCATACAGGCTGGGCACGGGCAGGGCGCGCAGGCGTTCTTGCACCAGCACCAACTGGCCTTCCGCCAGCCGGCCCGTGCAAGCTGCCATGTCGCCGGTGACCAGGGCACCCGTCAATACCAGGCTCAGGCCATTGGTATAGCCTTGCCGGAGGCTGCGGCGGGAAGAGAGCGCTTCGTTGGCCTCAGGCACGCACAGCATGGCCGCTGCAAAACGAATCACCAACCCGGCAGGCAAGGTTTCGATGCGGCTGATTTCGGAATCGGCAAACTCAAAAAGGCGGGTCATGCGGCAGAGGGATAGCGCACACGCAGGAGTGGTGCTATAAAAAACAAAGCGAATCGCGCTTGCGGGGTGCGCGCTAGGGAGCCTCTGCAAAACCCTCGCCAGATGGGATGGGCGTGGGTCGGGATGAGCCGCAAGGCGTCTTTTGAAGGCAATAGCTGTAGCTATTGACGAAAAAGACAACGCAGCGGATCGCCCGAGGCCGCGTTCAGACCACGGCAGGGAGTTTTGCAGAGGCTCCCTAGAGGCTATTTTCTTATGAAATCAGCTGCCTTCGGCAAAGGCGGGCACGTTTTCCAGGTCATGAATCCACGGCATGGCAGAACGCGTCCAGATCTGTTTGCGCGGCGGCAGCCCGGCGCGCTCGGCCACGCAGCCCAGGCGAATCACCACATACTGCGGGTTCACGGCCTCGCTGCCATACAGAGGCGTGCCGCATTCGGGGCAGAAGACTTGCGCGCGCCGTTGGCCGCTTTGCGCGGTCTTGACATAGGCCTTCGGGTTGCCCTGCAGTTGAAACTGATCGATGGGCGCCCGGACGATGGCCCGCATCGGCGCGCCCGACAGCGTCTGGCAATCACTGCAATGGCAGAGCGTGACGCGTTCAGGGTCGATATCGGCGGTGAAGCGGATGGCGCCGCAGTGGCAGGAGCCGTGGATGTGCATGGGTGTCTCCGGTTTTCAGTCAGTCTGTAAAGAGCCGAGTACTGACGATAAGGCGCCAGGGTGTCAAACGCTGCCGCCATGGCGCCAGCCCAAGGGGGATGCTCCGAAAGGGTATGGTCAGCGCAAGAAGCTCTTGAGAGAAGACATACACCACCGGCCATTGTCATTGCGAACGCTGGTGCCTTGGCTGGGTGGCAGTTGCAAACCCACGGGCGCAAAAAAAACCGGCTGCAGGAGCCGGTTTTTCGCAAGCGGGAGGGGCCTACATATTGTTGGGCAGCACCGTCACGATCTGCGGGAAGAACCACAGAATCACCAGCGCAATCACCATCAGGAAGAAATACGGCGCGCAGACCCGGGCGATATAGGTGATCTGCTTGCCCGTCATGCCCTGCAGCACAAACAGGTTGAAGCCCACGGGCGGCGTGATCTGGGCGGTCTCCACGGTAATCACCAGGAAAATGCCGAACCACAGCGGGTCGATCCCTGCAGCCTGGATGATCGGCAGCACCACACTCATGGTCAGCACGATGGTGGAGATGCCATCCAGAAAGCAGCCGATCACGATGTAGAAAATGCCGAGCACCACAATCAGCATGGCGGGCGACAGGTTCAGGCTGCCCACGTATTCGGCCAGCTGGCGTGGCAGGCCCATGTAGCCCATCGACAGCGTCATGAAGGCGGCGCCAGCCAGAATCAGGGCAATCATGCAGTACAGGCGCGTGGCGCCAAACAGCGAATCCTTGAAGTTTTTCCAGGTGAGTGCGCCTTGTACCGCAGACAGAATGAGCGAGCCCACCACGCCAATGGCGGCTGCTTCGGTCGCGGTGGCAATGCCGGTGTAGATGCTGGCAATCACCGAGGCGATCAGCAGCACCACCGGAATCAGGTGGCGCGATTCGTAAATCTTCTCCTTGAAGCCTATCGTGGCATCGGCCTTGGGCACCTTGGAGGGATTCATCAGCGCCCACACCATGATCCAGCCGCTGAACATCACCGCCAGCATGATGCCCGGCAGCACACCGGCCATGAAAAGCTTCGATATCGACAGCTCCGCCGAGACGCCATACACGATCAGGATGATGGAGGGCGGAATCAACAGGCCCAGCGTGGCGGGGCCGCCCAGCGAGCCAATCACCTGGTCTTGTGGGTAACCGCGCTTCATCAGCTCAGGCACATTCATCTTGCCCACGGTGGCGCAGGTGGCGGCAGACGAGCCGGAGACCGCTGCAAAGATCGTGCAGCCGATCACATTGGTGTGCAGCAGGCGGCCGGGCAGTGCGTTGACCCACGGTGCCAGGCCCCGGAACATGCTCTCCGACAGATTGGTGCGGTAGAGAATCTCGCCCATCCACACGAACAGGGGCAGGGCCGTCAACGTCCAGCTGCTGGCCGAACCCCAGATGGTGATCGCCATGGCGTCGCCTGCGGCGCGGGCGGTGAAGAACTGCATGCCGAACCAGGCCACGCCGGCGAGCGTCAGGCCCACCCACACGCCGCCGCCCAGCAGCAGCAGGAGCACCACGATGAGTGCAATGCTTGCGGTAATTTCACTCATGGTGTGCGTCCTCGTTCACGGCGGTCTGGCGTTTGCCCATCAGCTCCAGCACCAGCTCATCGCACAGGGCGATAAAGAAGATGAGGGTGCCCAGAGCCATGAAAATCTGCGGAATCCACATGGGCGTGGCATCAATGCCCACCGAAATATCTTCGATGTCCCATGACTGCCAGGTCAGCCGTGCAGAATAGAAGGCCAGAAAACCCGCCAATATGGTGGCAATCAGCAGCGCGGCAACTTCCATCACCTTGAGTGCCTTGCCCTTGAGCGCGCCCAGCAGCAGGGTCACGCGGATATGCTCGCCCTTCTTGAAAGTGCTGGCCAGCGCCAGAAAACCGGCGCCTGCCATCGCGTAGCCCGCGTAGGCGTCGGTACCGGGTGCGTTGAAGCCGATGACGCGGCTGAGGACGGTGAGCAGCACCATCACCAGAATGCCGATCATGGACAGCCCTGCCAGCCAGGCGGCGGCAGAGTACAAGCCATCTAGAAATTTACGCATGTTTGTGTTCCAAGGCTGTGGTCACTGACAAAGGCGCCCATCGGCCCAGAAGGCAGATGGGCGCATGCCATCGTGATCCGGTGCTGATCCTTACTTGGCAGCCTTGTACGCGTCCAGAATGGCCTTGCCATCGGCGCCGGCCTTCTCGGTCCACTCCTTCACCACGGTTTCCCCTACCTTGGCCAGGTCTGTCTTGAGCTGGGCAGAGCCCGTCTCGATGCTCATGCCGCCTTGCTTGAGTGCTGCGATCGATTTGGCATCCACTTCCTTCGATTCCTTCCAGCCGCGCTCCTCGGCTGCGGCTGCGGCCTTCAGCAAGGCATCCTGCTCGGCCTTGCCCAATGCGGCAAAAGCCTTCTTGCTCACGGTCACGGCATTCTTTGGAATCCAGGCCTGCACGTTGTAGTAATACTTCAGGTTCTCGAACAGCTTGTTGTCGGCGCCAGTCGCGCTTGACGTGATCAGGCCATCGACCACGCCCGTGGCCAGCGCCTGCGCCAGCTCGGCCTCTTGCACCGTCACCGGCTGCGCGCCGATCAGCTCGCCAATGCGCGCCGTGGTGGGCGAGTACACGCGCCACTTCATGCCCTTCAGATCGGCCACCGAATTGACCGGCTTCTTGGTGTAGATGCCTTGCGGCGGCCACGCCACTGAATACAGCAGCACCTGGCCCTGCTTGTCGAGCAGCTTTTGCAGTGCAGGCTTCTGGGCCTGGTACAGCTTGAAGGCGTCGTCATAGCTGCCCACCAGGAAAGGCAGGCCGTCCACACCAAAAATCTGCGATTCGTTCTGGAAACTCACCAGAAAGAACTCGCCCATCTGCGCATTGCCGGTCTGCACGGCACGCTTGATCTCGGGCATCTTGAACAGCGAGGCGCCGAAGTGGGGCGTGATCTTGAGCTTGCCGCCCGTGGCTGCGTCCACATCCTTCACAAACAACTCGTTGTTCTTGGAGTGGAAGTTGCCGGGCCCGTAGGCAGTGGCGAAATCCCACTTGGTCTGGGCGGCAGCCGCCGTGGCAAAACCGAAGCTGGCTACCAGGGTGGCGGTAGCACAGAAAAAACGACGCTTCATAGTGGCTCCTCAAAAGAAAGCGGCTCAGCGGTCGCTGGCCAGGATGAAAACGGTGAACGCACAGCGCTGCAGCCCTCCGCTACGCGCCGCTTGCAATGTACCTGCAAATTGCTTGCTAAAAGTAACAGTTCTACCAATAAACTTCCATCAGGGATTTCAACAATATCGAAAGTTTGTAGGTCTTGTTTTTTCTTTTGTTGAGTGTGTTATGAAAGATTGTTCAACGATTTGATTGCATGACTAAGGAGCGGAGGAACGGGCGGTGTCCATGCGACGACATCGTTCTCAACTTTTAGCCCCTCTGTCGGCACCCAGTTCTTTTTTGACGGAAGCGACCCGCTACGCGATTGGCTTGCGAGCCCAGTTTTGCATCGGCGTTGAGAAATTGCTACCTGGAGCGGCTTTGTTGCACAAATCCGGGCCGCAGCGGTAGTAGGCTCGGATGATGAGTGAGACGAACTGGGGTCGGCGCAAGTACCGCACCACAAACTGGA